>JABDMC010000328.1 GCA_013001695.1 Akkermansiaceae bacterium | reverse complement strand
AGGTCGTCACGAGCCCCGTCTTTCGTTCCCGGTAACGCCCGCGGCCTGGCACGAATGCCACTCCGAACGCCCATTCGATTCGCTGACCTGGTGCCATTCGCCCTGGCCCGGAAATCTCATGAGATTTCCGGGCTAGGATCCGGGGGCGGGGGACCCCATCGCCCCGTCTTCCAGGCGGATGCCCGTCCCCTCGAAGCGGATGCGGCGCTGCTTGTAGAGGGCCCCGAGGGCCTGCTTGAAGGCCTTCTTGCTGGTGCCGAACACCTGGCGGATCTCCTCCGGCGGGCTCTTGTCGCCCATGGCGAGGTATCCGCCGCCGTTGCGCAGCGCCTCGAGAATGTCGTCGCCGAGGGTCTTCACCCGTCCGTATCCGGTGCGGTCCAGCCCGAGGTCGATCTTGCCATCCGGCCGCACCGCGCGGACGTAGCCTTCCATCGATTCCCCGATCTGCAGCGGCGCCGCGAGGTCGGTGTGATACAGCAGCCCCATGTGGCGCTGGTTCACGATGGCATTGAACCCGAGCGGGGTGCGCTCCGCGATGAGCAGGTCCACGGCCTGCTTCTCGTGGTAGTCGGGGCGCGACCGGTCGAGGTGGCGGTGGGTGCGCATCGTGGCGATGACGCGGTTGCTGCGCTCGTCGAGCGCCACCGCGACCACCACCCGCTGGCCGGCGCGGACCGGACCCAGTTGCTCGGCGTAGGGGAGGAGAAGATCCTTGGCGAGGCCCCAATCGAGGAAGGCCCCGGCCCGGGGGTGCACGCTGAGGACTTCCAGGCAGGCAAACTCCCCGACTTGCGCGAGCGGTTGCTCGGTGGTGGCGATCAGGCGGTCCTCCGAATCGGGATACACGAAGACCTTGAACTCCTCACCCGGCTCGGCGTCCTCCGGCAGGTAACGGCTGGGCGCCAGGATCTTGCCGTGCTCGCCGCCGTCGAGCAGGAGGCCGCGGTCGCTCTCCTCCAACGCCACGAGGGTGTTCCATTGTCCGATCTCTGCCATGCGGGGGACCCGCAGCGTGCCTGATGCCGGGGGCAATCACCAAGGGCTCATTTCCCCGATTTCCGGGGACCCCCGTGCCACCGGCCAGGGTGGGGCGAAAATCCGGTTGATCCCGCCACGGAATGGGGGGATACTACCAGTCCACCGGAAACGGGGGCGCCATGGTTTCGACTGAAGGTTGGAAACGCTGGCTGCATGTGGAGGTTGATCGGTTGGCCTCCTAAAAAGCCGATCAAAAAACATAATTGCAGACTCTAACGAGCTTGCTCTCGCCGCTTAATTGACAGCGAGCGTTCCCGGTTCGACGCCCACTAGGGCCAGGAGCGACAACCAGTGGGCTGGCAGGAAGGCCGGGTGTCCGGGTCGGCCTGCAAGATTAAACAGGGCAACCGGGTTCCGAAGCTGGCTGACAGAGGAGCGGAACCTTAAAACCTCACCTGACAGCTAAACATGTAGAGGCTTGCGCGAAAGGCTTTTAGGACAGGGGTTCGACTCCCCTCGCCTCCACCATTCTTCGCCCGGGCTCCGCGAGGAGTCCGGGCGAAGGCTGGTGCCGCGCCGTAGTCCCGGAGGGCGGAGGCGGGCTGCCGCGATCACCCCCGGGACTCCGGCTCGGCGAGCCAGCCCCAGGAACAGCCAACCGCTCCCCCCGCATGTTCGTCACAGACATCCTGCAAAGTGAAACCGAGTGCGATCGCCACTACATCGGATCAACCGAGGATCTCGAACGCCGCTTCGAAGAGCACAACGCCGGAAAGTGCTCCCACACCGCGAAGTATGCCCCCTGGAGCATCAAATCCTATTTCGCGTTCCGGGAGAAGGGAACTGCCCAACGATTCGAACGCTACTTGAAATCCGGCTCGGGCCGCGAGTTTGCCAGGCGGCACTTCAAGTAGCGGGCTTGGTCAGAATACCAGTCGAATGCTCATCGACCCCGCACGGATCCCGCCAACATTCCGCAGCGCGCTCTGGCCTCGCGATCGAATCTGTCCCATGCTCCCGGCCATGAGCGACCCGATTGACCAACCGCGCGTGGCGATCGTTGGGCTCGGCTTCGGCGCCGAGTTCATCCCGATCTACGAGCGGCACCCGCAGGCCACGATGGCCGCGATCTGCCAGCGAAACGAGGAAATCCTGGACAAGATCGGGGACGCACACGGCGTCGCGAAGCGCTATACCGACTACGAGGCGCTGCTCCAGGATCCGGAGATCGACGCGGTCCACATCAACACGCCGATCCCGCATCACGCCGAGGCGGCCCTGAAGGCCCTGCGCGCGGGGAAGCACGTGGCGTGCACCGTGCCGATGGCGACGTCCGAGGAGGACTGCAAGGCGATCGTCGAGCTGTGCGCCTCGACCGGGCTGCACTACATGATGATGGAGACCGTGGTCTATGCCCGGGAGTTCCTCTACATGAAGCATCTCCACGATTCCGGCGAGCTGGGCAAGCTGCAGTTTCTCAAGGCCAGCCACCAGCAGGACATGGACGGGTGGCCGGGGTACTGGCCGGGGCTGCCGCCGATGCATTACGCCACGCACTGCGTGGGGCCGGTGCTGGGGCTCGCGCGGAACGAGGCGGAGTTCGTGAGCTGCTTCCCGAGCGGCACGATCCGGGAGGAAATGCACGATTGCTACGGGTCGCCGTTTGCGGTCGAGACGACGCACATCCGGTTCCGGGACAGTGATCTCAGCGCGCAGGTTTACCGTTCGCTCTTCGATGTCGCGCGGCAGTATCGCGAAAGTTTCGAGGTTTACGGATCGAAGAAGTCGGTCGAGTGGCCGTTGATCGAGGGCCGCCCGCTGGTGGTGCACACCGCCAAGAAGCCGGAGCCGGAAATCCCCGAGGAAACCGAGTGCCCGGATTTCGCGCACCTTCTCCCGGAGGAGATCGCGCCCTTTACCACCGGCGGGGTGTACTCCAACGAGCAGGGCGAGGAGCACCTGAGCTTCACGCAGGGGGCCGGCCACGGCGGGTCCCACCCGCACCTCGTGCACCAGTTCGTGGAGCTCCTGCGCGGCAAGGGGGAAGGATATCCGAATGCGGTGCAGTCGGCGAACATCACCCTGACCGGCATCCTGGCGCACGAATCGGCGCTCAAGAACGGCGAGTTGATGCGGCTGCCGGAATGGAGCTTAACGCAAGCCTCCTGAGAGCATGATGAGGATCCTCGGACTGGTGCTTCTCGCCGGAATGGCGGCGGCCGCCGCCGCGCCGCCCAACGTCCTCATCGTCATGACCGACGACCAGGGCTACCCGGAGTTGTCGGCGCACGGGAATCCGGTCGTGCGGACGCCCCACCTCGACAAGCTGCACGCGGAAAGCGTGCGGTTGGCGGACTTTCACGTGGCCCCGATGTGCACGCCGACCCGCGGGCAGTTGCTGACCGGGATTGATGCCGCCCGCAACGGGGCCATCAACGTCAGCAGCGGCCGGACCCTGTTGAAAGAGGGGTACAAGACCCTGGCCGACCATTTCGGGGGAGCGGGCTACCGCACCGGCCTCTTCGGCAAGTGGCACCTCGGGGACAACTACCCGTCGCGGCCGTTTGACCGCGGATTCGAGGACACCTTGTGGTTTCCGTCCTCCCACATCAACTCCGTTCCGGATCATTGGAACAACGACTACTTCGACGACACCTACCGCCGCAACGAGCGGTTGGAGAAGTGCGAGGGGTACTGCACGGACGTGTTTTTCACGGAGGCCATCGCCTGGATGAGATCCCGGGCGGAAGCCGGGGAGCGGTTCTTCTGCTACCTTCCCACCAACGCCCCCCACGGACCGTTCTGGGTTCCTCAAGCCTATCGCGATCGTGTCGCGGCGCGCTTCGACGCCGTGGCGGAGTCCCTCCCGGAGGCGGCGCGGAAGAGGCGCCGCGACCTGATCACCTACCTCGCGATGATCGAGAACATCGACGCGAACTTCGGCCGGCTGGAGACATTCCTGACGGAATCCGGGTTGCGGGAGAACACCATCGTCATCTTCCTGACGGACAACGGCAGCACCTTCGGGCACATCTACTTCCCGTGTGGAATGCGGGGCCGAAAGACGCAGCTCTGGGAAGGGGGACACCGCGTCCCGTGCCTGATCCGCTGGCCGAAGGGGGGCCTCCAAGGGGGGCGCGACGTCGAGGGTCTCACCCAGGTGCAGGACCTGTGCCCGACCCTGCTGTCGCTCTGCGGAGTGCCGGCGGACACGGCCTTCGACGGGGCGGACCTCGCGCCGGTTCTCCGCGGGGAGTCCACCATCCCGGGCGACCGCATGCTGGTGATCAATTACAGCCGCATGCCGGGAGCGCACAGTTATCCGGTGCCCGACAGCCCGTCGCGCATGCGGCGGGAAGGCGCGGGGGTCCTCTGGAAGCGGTGGCGGCTCCTCGAGGACCGGGAACTCTACGATCTCGAAACGGACCCCATGCAGGAACGGAACGTCATCGACAAGCACCCGGAGGTCGCGAAGACGATGCGTGCCCGGCTCGATCAATGGTGGAAGGAGGTGCGGGATGTCGCCAACGTGCCGCAACCGACCGTCATCGGCGATCGCAGGGAGAACCCGATGATGCTGACGGCCTGCGAGTGGTTGGATGTCTTCGTGGACCAGCAGGGGCAGGTCCGCCGGGGGAGCCAGAAGAACGGCTGGTGGGAGCTGCGGGTGGCGGAGGCCGGGGAGTATGAATTCGAGCTGCGACGCTGGCCCCGGGAGGCCGACCTCGCCATCGGGGCGGCATCACCGCAGACGATCGCGGCGGACGGGGTCTTTCCGGAAGGGCGGGCCATCCCGATCGCCTCGGCGCGCATGCAGGTCGGGTCGGGCATCCCGATGCGCAAGCCGGTTCGTCCCGACAGCAAGCAGGTCACCTTCACGGCCCGATTGCCGGCCGGAAAGACGCGTCTCTACACGTGGTTCGAGGAGGCCCGCGACCGACCGCTGCTCGGCGCCTACTACGTGTATGTGAACCGGACGGGGGAGTCCGGGTCACCCGGCCGGTAGGGGCGCCGGCGAGAGCAGGGCGTCGAGAATGAGATTGGTGGACTCGATGATGCGCTGGTCGCGCGGCCGCAGGTCGGGGGCGAAGGCCTCGCCGGTGAGGTGCTGGAGCCCCTGGATGTAGCGCACCGCGATCTCGTTCGCCTGGTCCGGGGAGAACTGCTGGTCCTTCTCCTTGACCATGCCGCGCGCGAATTCCTTCGAGAACGAGACCGGTTTCCCGTCGCGGGTCAGAAGATTTCCGTCGTCGTCAATCCTCCAGAAGCGGGATGAATCCATGGTGTAGAGTTCATCGGCGGCCACGATCCTGCCGTCGGCATTGATGCCGTGCTCGGTCTTGGTGTCGACGAGCACCATTCCCTTCTGCGCCAGATACTGCGAAACCATGCCGAAGGCCATCAGGGAGGAATTGCGGATCTGGGCGTACTGCCCCGCGGTGCAAATCCCGTTCTCGATCAGGTAGCCGGCATCGATGGTGCGGTCGACCTTCTCCTTGGTGCTGGGCGTGTCCATGAGGTAGGGCAGGCGGCCATTGGGCTCGAGTGCGGCGACCGTCAACTCGTGACCGGCGTAGTTCATGACGTCCTGGCCGTTCTCCTTCGCGGTCAGCCAGTGCTGGTAGAGGGACGTGGAGGTCGAGCTCTCCGCCATGTAGAGACGGAGGACGTTCTCCAGCATCACGAGATTGAGGTTCTCGGCCGGGATGACCGTCGAGACCGGGGCGAGGCCATCGACATCGAACTGGGAAGACCCCAGGACGTCCTTGACGAGGCGGAGCATGTGGTCGTGGTTGACCGCCAGGACCTGGTCCTTGAACGGGATGGCGCCCCGGTTGACATCGTGCGTGGAGATGCGGTTGTTGCGGAACATCAGGCGGACCGGCTTGCCGGAGGAGGTCTGCAGCGCCTCGCCGAACACGGAATCGGACACCTTGCCCTCCAGGACGGTGCATCCCTTCAGTCGCGGAATCTCGCCATCATCGATCAGTTGCCGGATGGGTCGCCCTTCGTTCACGGCCGCTCCATGAGCCGCCACCAGGTCCCGGATCTCTTCTTCGTTCAGCATGTGTTGGATTGGTCGGAGGAAGTGCTACTACCTGAGGGAGGCGGTGGGTAGTCGAACTTGTTCACATCGGTCCAATGCTTCTGCCGCGCGCCGGCGGCAGCCAGCCTGAATAGACGGCCCCGAGGGCCGCTTGGCGCCTGCGGCGGCAGCGATTGGTCCCGTTTCCGGGAGGCATGAGCGCCTCGAGGGCGGGGGAGTGCGCCGGGAGGGTCTGGTGATAAGCGGTGGAGGAAGCCGCGGCGGGCGCCGGGGTGCCGCCGGGCGCGCTTTTGCCGCCGGCGGTGTCGGGGCGCGCAGCAATCCGGGGCCGGACCGGGAGTTTCCCCCGCGGGGGTGGACGGGAGGAACGATGCCGGATAAAGAAGGGGCCCATGGCAGGGCTGGAGTTTCACCTCAACGGACGACGCGTGGTCATTGACGAGGGGTCGCGGGAGCTGGGATTCAATCTTCTGCAGTTCCTGAGGCAGACCGGTTGGGCGGGAACCAAGGAGGTCTGCTCGGAGGGCGGCTGTGGCGCCTGCTCCGTGATCGTCAGTCACTGGGATGAGGGGAAGCAGCGCCCGGTTCACCGCTCCACCGCGAGCTGCCTCACGCCGCTGGTCTCGGTCCACCGGAAGAACATCACCACCGTCGAGGGCCTCTCGGATCTGACGGAGAACGAGGTCCACCCCATCTGCGAGGCGTTCCGCGAGCTGGGCGCCACGCAGTGCGGCTTTTGCACCCCGGGATTCATCATGACCCTCGAGGCGCGCCTGAACGCGGAGGAGGGCCTCGCCAAGAAGGACCTCGAACGGCTCTACGACGGCAACCTCTGCCGGTGCACGGGCTACCGGCCGATCCTCGATGCCGCGGCGGTGTTCTGCGACGATCCCCTCGAGGACGAGCCCCGGGTGGACAAGTGGCGGGAAGATTACCAGCGGACCAAGAGGCTCGATGCGGTCTTTCCCGAAGAGTACAAAATCCCGGCCGAGTCGCTCGAGATCAAGGGCCGCCGGACCAGCTGGCACCTCCCCGCGAGCAAAGACGAGGCGCTGAGTTCCGGGACGCAGTTCGTGGCGGGAAACACCGACATCGGCTACCTGGAAAAGTACGCCTTCCAGCATCCGGCGCGGAAGACCCTCCTGACGGGTGTTTCGGACCTGAAGGAGATCACGGACGAGGGCGAGGCGGTGGTCCTCGGCGCCGGGGTCACCATCGAGGAGCTGCACCAGGCCTTCAAGGACAGCCCGGATTCCGGGCTGAAGGCGCTATCCAACCAGTGCCGGTACTTCGCCAACACCCAGATCAGGAACCACGCCACCATCGGCGGGGGGATCATCAGCTTCAGCCCCTACGGGGACCTCGTTCCGGTCTGGATTGCGACCCGGGCGGTCCTGAATTTCAGCACCCCCAACGGGGAAGAGCACGTCAAGGTGACCGGCACGGGATTCTCCCTGCCGGAGAACGCCCTCCTCGTGTCGGTGACGGTGCCCAAGGCCGCCGGGGACACCCACGTCGAGAGCTACAAGTACGCCCGGCACCGGAGCGACTCGATCACCTACGTCAGCGGGGCCCTGTCGGCGAGATTCAACCCGGAATCCGGCACCTTCCATGATTTCATCCTGAGCTATTCCGGGATCGGTCCGTCCGGGTTCCGGGCGTTCGAGACGGAGCGATTCCTCGAGGGCTCTCCCCTCGACGCGGAGGCGCTCAGGGAGGCCGTCACGGGCCTGAAATTGGAGGTCCGGGCGGGGATCAACAATCCTCTTCCCGAACGGATCCACGCCTACCAGGTGCGCATCGCGGCGGCCATCCTGCGGCGCTTCCAGTCGGCTCTCCGAAGCCGGTTTCTCAAGGAATCCGTCCGCGAGGAGGAGGACCTCGTCTCGCGGTATCCGGCGGTGGCCCACCGGGCCCATGAAAGCTTCACGGAAAGGACCGAGGGCCTGCTCGGGCGGGCCATTCCCCACCAGAACGCGAAATTGCAGACGACCGGCGCGGCGCGTTACAGCGTGGACTACGAGGTGCCGAACTGTCTCTACGGAGCCATCATTGCCTCGCCGGTGGCCAACGGGCGGCTGCTCTCGATCGATGCCACGAAGGCCCTGGAACACCCGGACGTGGTGGGGATCTTCACCGCGGATGACATCCCCGGGAAGAACCTCTTCGGATTCCGGGTGGAAGACGAGGAGGTGCTCGCGAGCGAGCGGGTTCACTACGTCGGCCAGCCGGTGGGCATCCTCGTGGCGAATTCCCTCGCCGCCGCGCGGGAGGGCAAGCACCTGGTGAAGGTGGAGGTCGAGGAGGAAACGCCCCTCGTCACCATCCAGGACGCGCTGGAAGCCCGCTCCTTCCACGGCAACCCGGAGGGATATCTTCTGGAGCAGGGGGACCTGGAAAACGGCTTCTCGGAAAGCGCCAAGGTGGTCGAAGGGGAGGTGAGCCTCAGCGGGCAGTACCACTTCTATCTCGAGGCCCAGTCGGCGCTGGCCATTCCGAAGGACGAGGGATTGCTGATCCACAGCTCCACCCAGAGCCCCTCCAACGTGGTGGACCACATCTCGGCGCTCCTCGAGATGAAGCAGAACCACGTGGACGTCCGGGTGGGGCGCATCGGCGGGGGCTTCGGCGGGAAGCAGCTGCGGGCGGGGCCGATCGCCGCGATCGCGGCCCTCGGGGCGCACCTGTCCCGCCGACCGGTGAAGCTCACCCTCGACAGGAAGGAAGACATGGCCTTTTGCCCGGGACGGGGGTTTTCCCACGCGAAGTACCGGGCGGGGTTTCTCGCCGACGGGAAGATCCACGCGCTGGACATCGACTTCCACCTGAGCGGCGGATTCTCCAATGACTACAGCGCCGACATCACGGAAATTGCGACACTGCTGATGGACAGCTGCTACCACATCGAGAACATCCGGGTGCACGGGCTGTGCCTGAAGACCAACATGGGGTCCAACACCTCGACGCGGGGATTCGGAAAACCCCAGGCATCGGCCGTGGTGGAAACCGTGATGGACCACGGGGCCAGCGCGCTGGACATGGACCCCAATCTGCTGCGACGGCGGAATCTCTACGAGAAGGGCCACCGCACCATCACCAAGACCGAGATCCGGGATGACGTCATGGCGAACTGCTGGGACCGGGTGGTGGAGAAGGCCGACTACGGGAAACTCAGGCAGGAGGTGGACGACTACAACCGCGCGCACACCTTCACGAAGCGGGGCCTCGCGGTGGTGGGTTCCAAGGGCAACATGGGATTCATCCGGACCGACGACATCAACCGGGGACTGGCGCTCATCCACATCGAGCGGGACGCCACGGTGAGCGTGACCCACAGCGGGACCGAGATGGGGCAGGGGATCGACACCCGCATGGCCCAGGTGACGGCCGACGCCTTCGGGATTCCCCTCGAGAACGTGGATATCACCGACACCGACAGCAGCCTCATCCCGAACACCCCGCCGACCAGCATGGTGTCCACCGACCTCTGCGGGGAAGCGGTCCTGAAGGCCTGCACGAAGCTGCTGGGCACCCTCGGCGGCTACGAGGGGAGCTTCGAGGAGAAGGTGCACGCCGCCTACCTCGCGGGGGAATCCCTGACGGAAACCGGGGTGCACAACGCCCCGCGTCTCGTTTACGACTATGAGAAGCAGCAGGGGGATATCTCCTACTTCTTCGTTTGGGGAGCGGCCGTGTCGGTGGTCGAGATCGACGTCCTCTCGGGACACTACCGGATCCTCAGGAGCAACATCGTCCAGGACTGCGGCAAGAGCCTCAACCCGCTCCTCGACATCGGCCAGGCGGAGGGAGGGTTTCTCTTCGGGGTCGGCTATTACATGACGGAAGAGATGATCTACACCGGGAAGGGGCAGCTCATCTCGAACAACGTCTCGAGCTACAAGATCCCGGGCCCGGGGGACATCCCCCTCGACTGGGACATCGAACTGCTCAATCACGACCCGAACCAGTCCGGGCTGCACAACTCGAAGGGAATCGGCGAGAGCAACGTGCAACTCGGGCTCAGCGTGTATTTCGCCACGAAGGAAGCGGTGCGGGCCGCCCGCCGGGAACACGGACTGAGTATCGAGTTCGCGATGGATTTTCCCGCCAGCGTCGATCGCATCACGGCCGTCCTTCCGGACATCGAAAGCATGCTCAGGTGAGCACCGCCGCGCCGGGGCGGCCTCCCCGGCGCCCGGCGGCGGGGTGGCTCGACTTGCTCACAGCGCCGCCGCCGCGGACGTTTTGGACCGGATCCATTCCTTGACAAACTCCAGAAATCATCGATGTCTCTGCCCGTGCCGGATCCTGCCGAGCTTCTGCGTGACCACGGGGTTGCCGTGACGGCCCAGCGCCTGGCGGTGCTGCGGGCGGTGGCGGGGCGGCCCCACGGAACGGCGGACGCCATCGCGGAGGATGTGCGCGCCGGGATCGGGGCCATCTCCCGGCAATCGGTTTACAATTCTCTCGGCATGCTGGCCGAGAAGGGCCTCATCCGGCGCATCCAGCCGGCCGGGTCGCCGGCGCGCTACGAGGACCGGGTCGGCGACAACCACCACCACCTGATCTGCCGGGCGTGCGGGAGCATGGTCGACGTCGATTGCGCGGTGGGCGAGACCCCCTGCCTGACGGCAGCCGACCACTCCGGGTACCGCATCGACGAGGCCGAGGTCATCTACTGGGGGACCTGTCCCGCGTGCCAGCGGCCTGCCGGGGCCTGAGGGGGAACGACCGGACGATTTCAGAACAACAACCCAACCAAAAACACCAACTACACCAAGCATCCCCATGTCAGACACTGCAAGCAAATGCCCCTTTGGCCACACCGCGGCCGTCGCCGCCGGCGGCACCAGCAACGAAGATTGGTGGCCGAACCGGCTGAAGATCGAACTGCTGAACCAGCATTCCTCGAAGTCCGACCCGATGGGCGGGGAATTCGACTACGCCAAGGAATTCGAGGCGCTCGATCTCGCCGCGGTGAAGGAGGACCTCGCGGCGGTGATGACCGATTCGCAGGACTGGTGGCCGGCGGACTTCGGGCACTACGGACCGCTTTTCGTCCGGATGGCGTGGCACAGCGCCGGGACCTACCGGATCCAGGACGGCCGCGGCGGCGGCGGGCGGGGACAGCAGCGCTTCGCCCCGCTGAACAGCTGGCCGGACAACGTGAGCCTCGACAAGGCGCGCCGCCTCCTCTGGCCGGTGAAGCAGAAGTACGGGCGGGCCCTCTCGTGGGCGGACCTCATGATCCTCGCGGGGAACGTGGCGCTCGAGACGATGGGCTTCAAGACCTTCGGGTTCGCGGGCGGACGCGCCGACACCTGGGAGCCGGACCAGGACGTCTACTGGGGCCGCGAGACGACCTGGCTGGGCGGCGATGAGCGCTATGCCAGCGGGTCGGAGGGGGTCGAGGGCGAGGGGGTGGTCGTCTCGGACGACACCGCGGATGGCGACATCCACAGCCGCAACCTCGAGAACCCGCTCGGCGCGGTGCAGATGGGGCTGATCTACGTGAACCCGGAAGGACCGGACGGCAATCCCGATCCCGTCAAGGCGGCCTACGACATCCGCGACACCTTCGGGCGCATGGCGATGAACGACGAGGAAACCGTGGCGCTCATCGCGGGCGGGCACAGCTTCGGCAAGACGCACGGCGCCGGGCCCGCGGACGCCGTCGGGCCGGAGGTGGAGGCCGCCCCGCTCGAGGAGCTCGGCTTCGGCTGGAAGAGCAGCTACGGGACCGGCAAGGGCGGCGACACCATCACCAGCGGGCTGGAAGTCACCTGGACGAAGACGCCCGCCAAGTGGAGCAACAACTTCTTCGAGAACCTCTTCAACTACGAGTGGGAGCTGACCAAGAGCCCGGCGGGCGCGCACCAGTGGGTCGCGAAGGATGCCGAGGAGATCATTCCCGACGCGCACGACCCGTCGACGATGCGGAAGCCGACGATGCTGACCACTGACCTGTCGCTGCGCTTCGACCCGGAGTACGAGAAGATCTCGCGCCGCTTCCTCGAGAACCCGGACGAGTTCGCGGACGCCTTCGCGCGGGCGTGGTTCAAGCTGACGCACCGCGACATGGGGCCGAAGGCGCGCTACCTCGGGCCGGAGGTGCCGGACGAGGACCTCATCTGGCAGGATCCGGTTCCGGCCGTTGACCATCCGCTCATCGACGGCCAGGACATCGCGGCCCTGAAGGGCAAGATCCTCGATTCCGGCCTCTCGGTGTCGCAGCTCGTGTCCACCGCGTGGGCCGCGGCCTCGACCTTCCGGGGGTCCGACAAGCGCGGGGGGGCGAACGGCGCCCGCCTGCGCCTCGCCCCGCAGAAAGACTGGGAGGTCAACCAGCCCGGCCAGCTCGCCCACGTCCTCGAGGTGCTCGAGGCCATCCAGAGCGAGTTCAACGGGGCCCAGTCGGGCGGCAAGAAGGTGTCGCTCGCCGACCTGATCGTGCTGGCGGGATGCGCCGGGGTCGAGAAGGCCGCGAAGGATGCCGGGCACGACGTCACGGTTCCCTTCGCACCGGGGCGCACCGACGCCTCGGCCGAGCAGACCGACGTCGAGTCGTTCGACGTTCTCGAGCCGCACGCCGACGGGTTCCGCAGCTACCTTCGGGGGAAGTATGCCGTGCCCGCGGAGGCGCTCCTCATCGACAAGGCGCAATTGCTGACCCTCACGCCGCCCGAGTTGACGGTCCTGGTCGGCGGAATGCGCGTCCTCGGGACGAACGCGGACGGCTCGAAGCACGGCGTCTTCACGGACCGTCCCGGGACGCTCACCAATGACTTCTTCGTGAACCTCCTCGACATGGGGACGGAGTGGAAGCAGGCGTCGCCGTGCGGGAACGCCTTCGAGGGCGTCGACCGAAGTTCCGGGAAGTCGAAGTGGACCGGCACGCGGGTCGATCTCGTCTTCGGGTCGAACTCGATCCTCCGGGCCCTCGCGGAAGTGTACGCCTGCGCGGACGGAGAGAAGAAGTTCGTCCACGACTTCGTGGCGGCGTGGGACAAGGTCATGAACCTCGACCGCTTCGATCTTCGCGCCTGACCAGGCCCGGACCTCGACCGGCTCCGCGGTGATCTCCACCCCGGCGGCAGCGAGGCGATCGTCATCCCCCCGGATGGCATCGACCTCGTAGGCCGCGGTGGGGATGCCCGTGGGGGCTCCCGCGCCGCGCCGCCGGCCGGGGGAGCTTGTCCACGGTGGCCCCGTTCCCGGGGTCATTCTCCTTTGCGGAGCTGCGTCCATCGGCTACGGGATGGGCGTCCGGGCGTGGTCCCGAAACCCGGCCACCCCCCGCCATGATCGACGAGCTCTTCGTGCGCAGCATCGGCATCATGGTGATCGCGGCGGCGGTCTTCGCGCTGGCGGCGCGCGCGGTGCGGCTGCCCACCATCGTGGCCTACCTCGTGGCGGGGCTCCTGCTGGGGCCGCTCACCGGGATCATCGAGGCCACCGAGGCGATCCACCTCATCGCGGAGGCGGGGATCGTCCTGCTCCTGTTCCTGGTCGGCCTCGAGTTGAGCTTCGAAAGGATCCGGGGCGTCGGTCCGGTGGCGCTCGCGGCCGGCGGGGCCCAGATCCTGCTGACCGTCACGGGCGGGACGGGACTGTGTCTCCTTCTCGGCTTCGCCCTCGTGCCGTCCCTGATCCTCGGGGTGGCGCTGACCTTCAGCAGCACCGTGATCGTGGTGAAGCTGCTGGTCGACGCCCAGGACACCGGCAAGCCGTTCGGGCAGATCGCGATCGGGATCCTCCTCGTGCAGGACATTTTCGTGGTGCTCCTCCTGACCCTCGTGAGCGGGCTGTCGGGCGGCGGGTCGCTCGAACTCGGGGCCGTCGCAGCCGGTCTCGGGCGGGCCTTCGGGGGGATGGTGCTCCTGCTGGCGGCGGTCCTGGCGGCCTCGAAGTGGATCCTGCCGAAGCCCGTCACCTGGGCGGCGCGCTCTCCCGAGACGCTCTTCATCTGGAGCCTGTGCTGGTGCTTCCTGGTCGTGGCGGCGACGCACTTCCTGCACCTTTCCCCGGAGATCGGCGCCTTCGTGGCGGGGATCAGCCTCGCGCAGCTTCCCTACCACCGGGACCTGCAGCGGCGGGTCCAGCCGCTGATGAACTTCTTCATCGCGGTGTTCTTCGTGAGCCTCGGTCTCGAGCTGAAGCTCGACGTGCCGGGGATCTTCTGGGCCAAGGCCGCGGGCCTCGCGCTCTTCGTGGTGGTCGGGAAGTTCATGATCATCATGTTCATCGTGGCGCGCCTGCGCTACACCGAGCGCACCGCCTATTTCGCGGCGCTTCTGCTCACGCAGGTCAGCGAGTTTTCCTTCATCTTCATCGCGCTGGCGGCGAGCGCGGAATTCGTCGGGTCGGAAGCGAAGGCGCTCATCGGCCTGGTGGGCCTGATGTCGATCGCGGTGTCCACGGTGGCGGTGGTCTTCCGGGAGAGGCTCTACGACACCGTGAAGCGGCTCGGTTTCCTGGGGATGTTCCGGGCGACGGGCACCCGGGACCGCGGCGCGCCGGGGGAGGGCGACGGGGAGTTCAGGGACCACATCATCATCGTCGGGATGAACGCCCTCGGACGGGAGCTCGCGGAAGAGCTCGCGGCGGCCGGGGAAATGGTCCTCGCCGTGGACGTCGACCCCGGAAAGCTGCGGCGCGTGAAGGTGCCCGGCCTGCTTGGTGACGCGGAGTCGGCGGCGCTGCTCCGCGAGGCCTGCCTGCGCGACGCGAAGCTGCTGGTGTCGGCGCTGCACATCGAGCCGACCAACGATCTCCTCGCCTACCGGTGCCGCCGGGCGGGCGTCCCCTGCAGCATCCACGCCGCGAACCTCACCGCCCTCGACAACCTCCTCGAGATGGACGTGAAGTACCTGATCGTCCCGAAGGCGGACGGGACCAAGCTCCAGCAGAAGGAACTCGAACGCCTCGGAATCCTGTAAGATGGGCAGCCTCGCCATACTCGTCGCGGCGGCGGCGGTGGGATTCGCGCTCTCGCACTGGTTGCGGTTGCCGGTGATCCCGCTTTTGATCCTGCTCGGGTTCGGGCTGTCGCGGGCCGGGCTCGCCGCGGAGCAGGAGGGTCTCAACACCCTCCTCGCGCTGGGCCTCGCGTTCCTCGTGTACTCGGCGGGGATCGAGCTGAACCCGCGCCGCTTCCGGGGAAAGGCCGATGCCGTCCTCTGGACCGCGGCGGTGCAGTTCGGGGTGCTGGCGCTCGCCGGCTTCGGGCTGGCGGTCCTCCTCGGCTTCGAGCGGCTCCCGGCGCTCTACCTCGGGGCGGCGATGGCGACCAGTTCGACCTTCGTGGTGATCCGGCAGATGCAGCAGCGTCCCGGGGCGTTGCGGGCCTACGGGGGATTCGCCATCGGGGTGCTCCTCGCCCAGGACCTTGCGATCATCGTGGTGATCGTGACGCTCGGCGCCATCGAGGGCGGCGGGGTGGCCCTCGCGAAGAGCCTCGGGGCGTTGACCTTCCTCGGCGGGCTGGCCTTTGCCGGGCAGCGCTGGGGATTTCCCTGGATCCTGAAGCGCGCGCGTCTCGAGGACGAGGCCCTGCTCCTGATCCTCCTGGGGGTTCTCTTCGTGTTTGCCGGCATGGCCCACGGCCTCGGCCTGCCCTACGTCGTGGGGGCCTTCTTCGCGGGCTTCTCGCTGTCGTCGTTCCCGGTGAATGGCGTGGCGCGCAGCCTCCTCACGTCCCTCAACAGTTTCTTCCTCGCGATCTTCTTCATCGCCCTCGGCGCCCTCGTGGAGGTCCCCGGCCCGGGGGTGGCGCTCAAGGCGGGGGCCTTTGTCCTGCTGGTCCTGCTGCTCACCCCGCCGATCGTGACGCTCTTCGCGGAGTGGAAGGGCGGGCTCTCGTCGCGCAACGCCATCACGAGCGGGCTCCTCCTCGCGCAGGCCAGCGAGTTCTCGCTCGTTCTCGGCTTGTTCGCGGTGCACCTCGAGGTGATCCCGCACGAGATCATGACGATCATCACGATCACCGCGGTGGCCACCATGGCGATCTCGCCGTTGCTGGCGTCGGACCGGGTGGCCCGGCGGCTGCTGGCACTCCACCCGCTGCGGCGGCGGCTGCCGACCGGGACCAACCTGCGGGACCACATCCTGATGCTCGGGCTGGGGTCCGACGGGATGTGGGCCGTGAAGCCGTTGCTCAACGCCGGGGAGCAGGTGGTGGTGGTCGATCATGACCCGGTGGTGATCGAGCACCTCGAGTCGGTGGGGGTTCCGTGCATCCGCGGGGACAGCACCGACGAAAAGGTCCTGAGCCGCGCGGGCTTCGCGCAGGCCAGGCTGGTGCTGGTGTCGTTGCCGAACGTCCATGAAGCGCTGCGGGTGCTTCGCTACAACCGTCCGGACGACACGCCGGTGGTGGTGCGGGTCTTCGAGGAGGAACACGGCCACCAGATCGAGGAGCACGGCGGGATCGCGGTCCTCAACTCCCACGCCGCCGCGGAGGCCTTCATGGACTGGTTCCGGGAGGTCATGGGGACGGGGGCCGCCCCCCGGGGTTGAGGGGCGCGGGCGCTCAGGCGCCGGGGCGGGGCGCCGCCGGGTCCTCGCAAAGGACCCCCGCGAGGAGGGTCCGGGCTTCGTCCGGGGAGAGAACGCCGCGCAGGTGCGACCCGAGAATCTCGCCGCAGCGGCGGCCGGCCTGGTTGTCGCGGACTTCGGTGTGCGATTCGAGGCGGCCCGAATCGGCCTGGTGCTGATCGAGGGCGTCCGCGGCCCACGAGGCGAGGCGCCCCGGGGGGCCGAGGAGCGTCAGGCCGGCGTGGAGGCGCAAGTGCCGGAGGAGCTGGCCGCGCTGGTTGTGGGCGGTGAGTTCCGGCTTGAAGCCGTCGACGGGCAGATTCCGGGCGGCCTCGGACCCCAGGCGGTAGTTGTGCCAGACGGCCCGGAGCAGGGCCATTCCGGTGCGCACCCGCCGCAGCGGGCCGGCGCCGCGGCACTGGACCAAGAGGCCACTGATGAAGCGGTCAGCGGAGGTCATGACGCCGGCGAGTCATCTTGTCACGCCTCGGCGGGGCGGGAGGCGGTGTTCCCAGGGCGCCCCGCAGTGGGCGGTTTGGATTGCCAAAGGCCCTGATTTCTGGCGATATGTCGGCATGGCAAACAACACGAACGTCTTGGCTCAGGGGATGGAGATCACCGGAACCATCAAGTTTTCCAACGATATGATCATCGACGGGAAAATAGACGGCGAGATCATTTCCGATAAGGGCAAAGTCACCATCGGCGAGAACGCGCGCATTAAGGGGGATGTGAAGGCCGGGGAAGTGAAGATGTTCGGAAAAGTTGAAGGCAAGATCGTTTCGGAGCGCTGCGAACTGAAGCAGAACTCGGAGTTGAAGGGCGACATCAAGACCAAGAAGCTCCAGATGGAGGAAGGGGCCTTGCTGAGCGGCCGGATGGAGACCGGATCGTAGCGCCGGCGGCGGGATCAGGACTCGCCCTGGCGAAGGCTGCGGAGGTGATCGACGATGAGGTCGATGCGGGTCGCCACTTCGGGTTCCTCGAGGAGGGCCTGGCGGAGGGCCTGGTCGTGGACGAACTGCTGCGCGACGGCGTCCGCCATGATGAAGGGGTCGCCGGCCCGGTCGAGAAGCTCGTTGACCTGCTCCATGACCTCCGGCGGGAAGCTGGAGAGGACCTTGGACACCGCGTCGCGGAGACGCTTGACGTGTTCCGGGGCATCCGGCGTCGGGACGTCGATCGACTCGAAGGGAACGATGTCGGCGTAGGGATACGGCTTTTCGGTGCCCCACCCGGCGAAGCGCACCCGGCAGACGCCGTGCAGGACGAGGTGCGAGCGACCGTCGGGGAGTTCGCGGGACGCCCGGATCAGGCCGATGGTGCCGATCGGATCGGTGCAGAGCGACGGGTCGTCGGTTTCCTCGCCGAGGAGGCGGGCCACGCAGAAGAGGCAGTTGCCCTCGAGGGCGTCGACCAGCATTTGGCGGTAGCGGTCCTCGAAGACGTGGAGGGGCAGGGCGCCGTGCGGGAAGAGGGTCGTTTCGGGCAGGAGGATGGCCCCGGCCGAGGAGGGGAGTTCGATGGAGGACATGGCGCGGGGATCCGGGGTGCGCGGCCGGGAGGCCGCGGGTGCTACTCGAGGAGCAAGGCGATTTCCTCGCCGGGGCCGTGGACGCCCTCGATCAGGATGCCCTCGACGTCGGCCGTCTTGGACGGGCCGGTGGCCCACACGATGTTGGAACTCGCCCCGAACCGGTCGACCGCTTCGGGGATGCTGCGGATCAGCTCGTGCCGCTCGAGGAGCCCGACGTGCACCCACGGAGAGAGGGCCGCGAGGCGATCGGAGGTGGATTCGTCGTCGAAGATGAGGCTGCCGCTTTCCGCGATGGCGCCGGTGGCGCGCGTGATGCCGAACTGGTAGTCGTCGTAGCGGCTGCGTTCAAAGACGGTTTCGACCTGCAGGCCGCGCTCCGCGAGCGGGCTGCCGACGCGGTCCATCAACCGCGGGTCGCAATAGCCGGTGCTGAACTCGCGCTCGAGGAGAAAGTCGGCGAGGGCCCCGACCGACTCCATGGCGCGTCCGTTCACCGCCTCGAAGTTCCGCTTGAAGGTGTCCCAGAGGCTCGACCCCTCGAGGCGCGGTCGCGAGAGGAGGTCGCCATTGACGAACTCGGGCCGCTTCGGCCGCTCCTCCTCGGGCGGCAGGGCCTTGCGGATCCTGGAAAATATCTCGTCGCGGGATGACATGGGTAGGTTGGGTTGACCGCAAGGCGCGTGGCGCCTCGCAGAGGTCTAGAAGGTTGGAGAGATGGTAGGGGACTCGGTTGGAATGGTGAATTGACCGCAGAGAGCGCAGAGGGGCGCAGAGTTTCAGAGGGTTTTGGCGATTCTCTTTTTGCCAAGCGGGATGGTCTTGAAGTTCAGGAGGAGGCCGACCGTCAAGCCGGTGATCGCAAGATAGCCGAGAATCTGCGCCTCGTGGGCGCGGGTGAACGCCTCGGCCACCTTGGCATCGACGATCACCCTTTCTTCAACGATCAGATCGGGCCGGAGCTTTCCCACGTGCCGCGATTTGTAGTCGACGGGGAATTCCGGCTGTTGGCTGAAGGGAAGGCCCCGTTCCTCCAATTCGATACAGAGGGCGTTCTCGTATAGCTTCTCATCCAGTCCCGGCTTCAGAACGGCCTGAACTTCAATCGCAGCCGCGATGATCTCGCCTGTGAGTGCCGCGTGGGGATATTGCCGGCTCAATCGATTCATGGCTCGCTCTGCGAATCTCTGCGTTCTCTGCGGTTTAAAATCAAATCGTGCTCCGTGCTTCCGGCCTCCGACTGCCGCCCTCCGTCATCCGCCCGCCTTCGCCAGGGCCTGGTCGAGGTCGGCGAGGATGTCGTCGATGTGCTCGATGCCGACCGAGAGGCGGACCAGCTCGGGGGTGATCCCGCCGGCGGCCTGCTGTTCTTCATTGAGCTGCGAGTGGGTGGTGGTGGCGGGGTGGATGGCGAGCGACTTGGCGTCGCCGACGTTGGCGAGGTGCGAGTGGAGCTCCAGCGCCTCGATGAAGGTTTTCCCGGCTTCGGCGCCGCCCTTGATGCCGAAGACGACCATGCCGCCGCCCTTGCCGGCGATGTATTTCTTGTTCTTCTCGTATTCCGGGTTGTCGGGGAGGCCGGGGTAGCGGACCCATTCCACGGAGGCGTGCGACTGGAGGTGCTTGGCGACGGCGAGGGCGTTCTCGCAGTGGCGCTCCATGCGCAGCGGCAGGGTTTCGATGCCCTGCAGGAACATCCAGGCGTTGTCCGGCGAGATGCAGGCCCCGAGGTTGCGGAGCGGCACGGTGCGCATCCGCAGGATGAAGGCCAGGGGCGCCAGCTCGTCCGGGAGGTCGTGGCCCCACCGCAACCCGTGGTAGGAGGTGTCGGGGGTGTCGTAGAGCGGGTGCTTCCCGGCCGCCCAGTTGAACTTGCCGGAGTCGACGACCACCCCGCCGATGCCGGTCCCGTGGCCGCCGAACCACTTGGTGAGCGAATGCACCACGATATCGGCCCCGTGTTCCAGCGGGCGGGTGAGGTAGGGGGTCGAAAAGGTCGAGTCGACGATGAGCGGCACCCCGAGCGCCTTGGCGTGCTCGGAGATGGCCTCGAGGTCGGCGACCTCGAGGGCCGGGTTCGAGACGGTCTCGGTGAAGAAGGCGCGGGTCTTGTCGTCGGCGGCCTCCGCGAAGGCGGCGGGATCCTGCGAATCGACGAAGCGGACCTCGATGCCGAGGGCCGGCAGGATGTCGTTGAACTGCGTGTAGGACCCGCCGTAGAGGTTGCGCGCCGAGACGATGTTGTCCCCGGCCCGGGCGAGGTTGATGATCGCGTAGAAGACGCCCGAGGTGCCGGAGGCGAGGGCCAGCCCGGCCATGGGATGGGCGCCTTCGAGGAGGGCGACCCGCGATTCGAGAACCGCCTGGGTGGGGTTCATGATGCGGCTGTAGATGTTCCCCAGTTCCTTGAGGGCGAAGAGATTGGCGGCGTGCTCGGTGCTGTCGAAGACGTAGGATGTCGTGCGGTAGACCGGCACGGCCCGGGCGTTGGTGGCCGGATCAGGCTCCTGGCCGCCGTGGAGGCAGATGGTGTCGAGGTTCATGGTGTCGTTGGGGAGGCTGCGCCTCCGATGGTGGATGTTCGATGTTGGATGTCAGGTCCTGCTGTCAATGGGGCAACCGATCGACCTCTGTGAAGCTCTGCGTTCTCTGCGGCAGAAAAGAATTCGCTTCATCGGAGTTGGGAGTGGGCGGTTCTGTTTGAGGCGTTTGACCGCAGAGCGCGCAGGGATGTCGGATGTCAGCCCCTGCGGTCAGTCGTTGTCGTTTCGTTCCTTGAGCCACTTGCGGAAGTCGCCGCCGTGCCATTCGGGGAGGGTGCGTTGCTTGATCCAGGCCTGGAGCGGGGCGACCGGGGCGAAGCGGATCGGGAGGTGGTTCATGGCCTTGGACATGGTCATGCTGGTGCGCCACACGGCCGGGTTCGTGGCAAGGGCCGCGAAGGGCGCCATGGGCGGGGTGCCCGGGGACTTGACGTGTTCCTTCTTGGCGCGGTCGCGGAGGCGGAGCAGGAGGTCCGGGATGGGGATGTCGACCGGGCAGACTTCCTGGCAGGCGCCGCACAGGGAGGAGGCCTTGGGGAGGTCGGCGAGTTCCGGGAAGCGCTTCCCGAAGAGGAGCGGCGAGAGGACCGCCCCGACCGGGCCGCCGTAGGGCGACCGGTAGGCGTGGCCGGACGCCTGCCGGTAAACCGGGCAGACGTTCTGGCACGCCGAGCAGCGGATGCACCGCAGGATCTCCTTGCAGTTCGAGGCCAGCACGTCGGTGCGCCCGTTGTCGAGGAAGACGACGTGCATGTGCTCCGGGCCGCTCGGCTGGTCCTTCCCGCGCGGGCCGTTGATGAACTGCGTGTAGACGGTGAGTTGCTGTCCGGTGGCGGAGCGCCCGAGGAGGTTCAGCAGGACCGCGAGGTCCCGGTCCCGGGCGACGATCTTCTCGATCCCGACGATGGCGATGTGGAGGGGGACGGGCGCCATCCCGAAGCGGGCGTTGCCCTCGTTGGTGACGAGGACGAGCCGCCCCGATTCGGCCGAGACGAAGTTGGCGCCGGTGATGCCGGCCTGCGCCTCGAAGTATTTCTTCCGGAGGTGGACCCGCGCCCGCCGCGTGATGATTTCGGGATCGTCGTTGTAATCGGCTCCAATGTGCTCGCGCTGAAAGGTTTCCGCGATCTCGCGCCGGTTCTTGTGGATGATCGGGCGCACGATGTGCGACGGTTCGTCGCCGTCGAGTTGCACGATGAACTCGCCGAGATCGGACTCGAGGCACTCGATGCCGTTCTCGATGAGAAAGGGATTGAGGTGGATCTCCTCGGCGACCATCGACTTCGACTTGGTGAGTTGCGTCACGTTGTGGTCGCGCAGGATGCCGAGGATGAGGTCCTTGGCCTCCTCGCCGTCGGTGGCCCAGTGGACGTGGGCGCCGTTGGCGGTGAGGGCCCCCTCGGCATCCGCCAGGTAGCGGTCGAGGTTGGCGAGGGCGTGGTCCTTGATGCCGGCCGCGAGGGTCCGCAGGGCATCGGGGTCCTCGAAGTCCTGGTGAAGGACGGAGTAGCGCTTTTCGGTGGAGGCGGTGGCGCCCATCAGCACGGAGTGCTGCTTCTCCTCCCGCATGGTCCGGGCGTATGTGTCGATCTTCTGATGCACGGGATCTAGTAGAACATGGGATTGGCGATGCGCACGCGGGATTTTCAGCCCGCGGGGAGGGCTTCGCGCAGGATCTGCACGGCGTGCCTGTAGGGGATGGCCCGGTGCTGGACGTCGGCGAGGCCGCCGAGGTGCATGAGGCACGACATGTCGGCGGAGGTGAGGAGGTCGGGTTCGTGTTCGAGGAGGTGGTCGAGCTTGAGCGTGCCCATCCGCCCGGAGATGTGGGGGAACGTGACGGAGAACGTGCCGCCGAACCCGCAGCACTGCTCGGCCTGGCCGAACTCCACGAGGCTCAGGTTGCGGATGGTGCGGAGCAGGCCGGCCGTGGCGGCCCCGGTTCCGGTCCCGCGGCTGTGGCACGAGTGGTGGAAGGCGACCTTGGTGGGCGTGGCGAGCTCGCCCTTCCACTCGGTCACGCCGAGCCCGTGGACGATGTAGTCCATCAGTTCCCAGGTGCGGTGGGCGAGGGAGGTCACCTCCTCGTCGGGAGCGTCCTCGAACTGGAGGAGGTTGCCGTGGAAGTTCATGGCGGCGCACGAGCCGCTCGGCACGATGACCGGCAGGTCGCCGGCGAAGACCCGGGCCGTATGCCTCGCCACCTTCCGGGAGGCCTTCCAGTCGCCCGAGTTGAAGGCCGGCTGCGAGCAGCAGGTCTGGTCGCAGGGGAACTCCACCGTGACCCCGAGGTGCTCGAGGATCTCGACGGTGGCCTTGGCGACATCATCGAAGAAGGCGTCGCACAGGCAGGTGCCCATGAGCAGGACGCGGTTGCCGGTGGGGCGGTCGGTGGGCGGGTGGACGGACATGGCGGGGTGCTCAGCTGGCGGGGAGGGACCGCTTGAGGGGCACTTCGCCCCCGGCGGATCTGAGGTGGAGGGTCTTGGCGTCGAGATTGTGCATGGCTTCGATGAAGCGGACCGTCTTGCTCTTGACGCGCATGAGGACCGAGTGCGTGCGGGTGATGTTGCGCCGGACTTCCACCCCCCGCAACAAGGGACTGTCACTGATTCCGGTGGCGCAGAAGACGATGCTCTTGCCGCGGGCGAGATCCTTGGAGAGGAAGGTCCGGTCGAGCTGGTCGCCCCAGCCCTCCGCCACGAGGGCCCGGCGCTCGAGGGAGTCCTTCGGCCAGATCTTGGCCTGCAGGCCGCCCCCCAGGCAGCGCAGGGCGGCCGCGGAGAGGACCCCTTCGGGGGCGCCCCCGATCCCCGCGTAGAGGTCGATCCCGCTGTCCGGGAGGGCCGGGGCGAGGGCCGCCGCGATGTCGCCGTCCCCGATCATGCGGAGCTTGGCGCCCGCGGCGCGCACCGCCTCGATGTAGGGTTCGTTGCGGGGCCGGTCGAGGACCATCACGAGGACATCGCGGGGGTCCTTGTCGAGGATGCGGGCCGTCACCGCGATGACCTCCCCGAGCGGGGCGTCGAGGGAGAGCGGCAGGGAGGGGTCCTTCATCCATGCCTGCCGGACCTTCTCGGGGTAGGCGAGTTTTTCGAGGTAGTAGGCGGGGATGTCCTGGAGGGCGCACTCCTCGCCGTCGTGCGGGATGGCGCCGGCGATGCAGCTGATCGAGTTCGGCATGCCCTTGGCGATGTTGGTGGTGCCGTCGACGGGGTCGAGGGCGATGTCGAAGCGCGGCGAGCCCGCGAGCCACGTCCCGACCTTCTCGCCCTTGAAGAGGCCGGGGGCCTCGTCCTTGATGCCTTCCCCGATGACGACCTCGCCGCAGATGTCCATGAGGTCGAACATGCCGCGGATCGCGTCGCAGGCCGCGGCATCGGCGGCCTCCTTGTCGCCGCGGCCGAGCCACTGCATGGCATTGAGCGCCGCCCCTTCGGTGGCGCGGAGGAACTCGAATTCGAGGGTGCGTTCGGGATCTTCAATCATCGGTCTTCAGGAGGGCGGCGAAGCGCGCGGCGGGCTCATTCCAGCTTTCGGGCCGCTGTGGTTCAAATATCTTCGGCGGCTCGGCGCGGGCGATCAGGCGGCGCCCCGCGGCGATGTCGGGAAGATCACCGGTGGCGACCATCTGCACAATGAGGTTCCCGCAGGCGGTCGCCTCGACCGGGCCGGCGTGCACCGGCGTCTGGCAGGCGTCCGCGATGGCCTGGGTGAGGAGGGTGTTCCTGCTGCCGCCCCCGCCCATGTGGATGCGGTCGAGGTCGCGGCCGGTGAGGTCCCGCAACTGGCGGAAGCGGATCCGGTGCTTGAGGGCGATGCTCTCCACCGCGACGCGCAGGATGGAGCCCTTCGAGGCGGGCACCGGCTGGCCGGTGCGCCGGCAGAATTCCGCGATTTTCGAGGGCATGTTCCCCGGCGAGGCGAGGTCGTCGTGGTCGGGGTCGACGAAGGCCGTGAAGGCCTCGGCGTCCCCCGCGAGGGCCGAGAGCTCGTCGAAGGAGAGCTCCTCCCCCTCGCCGGCCCAGTGGCGCTGGCACTCCTGGAAGAGCCAGCCGCCCGAGATGTTGCGCAGGAAGCGGGTGGTGCCCTCGACGCCGAGCTCGTTCGCCCAGCCGACGGTGAAGGCCTCGTCGGTGAGGATCGGCTCCGGCAGTTCGGCCCCGATGATCGACCACGTCCCGGAGGACAGGAAGGCGTAGTTTCCCTCGCCGGGGATGCCGGCCACCGCGGCGGCGGTGTCGTGGGTGGCGGTGGCGATCACCGGGAAGCGGCCCCCGACCTCCGCGGCCACCTCGGGGCGCAGTTCCCCGAGGGGCGTTCCGGGCGCCACAACCTCCCCGAAGATCCGGCGCGGGAGGCCGAGCCCCTCGATGACGTCCCACGCCCAGTCGTTGGTCGCCGGCGAGAAGAGCTGGGTGGTGGAGGCGTTGGTGCGCTCCACCATGATGCGGCCCGTCAGCCAGTAGGCGAAGAGATCGGGCATCATGACGAGGTGGGAGGCGTGGGTCAGCGCGGCGCCGCCCCGCACCGCCTCCGCCACGAGCTGGTGGGAGGTGTTCAGGAAGAACGGCATGATCCCCGTGGAGGCGTAGATCCTGGCGTTGCCGAAGCGCCGCTCGCACTCCTCCTCCATCCCGTCGGTGCGCGGGTCGCGGTACTGGTGCGGGAGCCCGAGGAGGCGCCCCTGGGCGTCGAGGAGCGCGAAATCGACGCCCCACGTGTCGATCCCGAGCGCCGCGATGCGGTCGCCGTATTTCCGGACCGCCAGCCGGAGGCCGTGGAGGATCTCGCGGTGGAGGCCGACCGGGTTCCAGACGAGGCCCCCGGGGAGATCGGTCGCGGGATTCTCGAAGCGGTGGACGTCCTCCAGTTCGAGCGATTCGAAGTCGGTGCGCCCCGCGAGGACGCGGCCGCTGCCGGCGCCGAGATCGACTGCTAGGAACACCTTCATGCGCGATGGGGGCCGGCCCTCGGGACCCGGCCGGGGGCTGATCTCAACCCCGGCGGCGCCCGCCGCCAAGCGTTATCAACCGGCCCGGGGGCTTCCGCTCAATTTGCTTGCCTCGGGGGGGCGGCTGATTTCCAAATCGCCCCTCGTCAACCGAAAATCAAGGAAGTACACGTCCTCCATGGCACAGCCCGAAGATTTCAAGCACGTCGACTACCGGTGGGACGACGCCTACGCGGAGAGCCTCGATCCGGTGGAGCGGCTCGTTTACCGGTCGAACCTGCTCGGCGACGACCAGCGGGTCACCAACACCGGCGGCGGGAACACCTCCGCGAAGCTCGAGGAGGTCGATCCGCTCACCGGCGAGACGGTGGAGGTCCTCTGGGTGAAGGGGTCGGGGGGTGACCTCCGGACCGCCACGAAGGACAACTTCGCCTCCCTCTACCAGGAGAAGGTGGTGGCCCTGCAGGACGTCTACAACGCCGCCGACGTGAAGGGCGTGAAGACCCCGGTCGAGGACGAGATGGTGTCGATGTACCGGCACTGCACCTTCAACCTGAATCCGCGGGCCTCTTCGATCGACACCCCCCTGCATTCCTTCGTGCCGTTCAAGCACGTCGACCACACCCACCCGAACGCCTGCATCGCGATCGCGGCGTGCAAGGACCAGAAGAAGCTGGTGAAGAAGATCTACGGCGACGAGGTCGGCTGGCTGCCGTGGAAGCGCCCCGGGTTCGATCTCGGCCTCGAACTCCAGGAGGCCTGCGAGAAGCACCCCGAGTGGAAGGGCGTCATCCTGGGCCAGCACGGGCTCATCAACTGGGCCGACGACGACAAGGAGTGCTACGAGCTGTCCCTGGAGTTGATCGAGAAGGCGGCGCGCTACATCGAGGCCCACGACAAGGGCGAGGACACCTTTGGCGGGCAGAAGTACTTCCCCCTCGATGAAGGGGAGCGCCGGGCGGTCCTGATGGAAGTGATGCCGTGGCTGCGCGGGCTGGTGAGCCAGAACCAGAAGTTCATCGCCACCAAGCAGACCGACGAGCCCGCGGAGCGCTTCGTCAACAGCCACGACGCGGCCCGCCTCGCGGAGCTCGGGACGAGCTGCCCGGACCACTTCCTCCGGACGAAGATCAAGCCGCTCTACGTCGACTGGGACCCGCAGGAGGAGAACATCGAGGAGCTCAAGGAGAAGCTCGAGAAGGGCGCGGCGCAGTACCGCAAGGATTACGCGAAGTACTACGAGGCCTGCCGGTTCGAGGACAGCCCCGCGATGCGGGATCCGAACCCGACCGTGATCCTCATTCCCGGGGTGGGGACGATCGCCTTCGGCAAGACCAAGAGCGAGAGCCGGGTCACCGCCGAGTTCTACAACTGCGCGGTGGAGGTCATGCGGGGGGCGGAGGCCGTCAGCGAATACGCCGCCCTGCCGCAGCAGGAAGCCTTCGACATCGAGTACTGGGCGCTCGAGGAGGCCAAGTTGCAGCGCATGCCGCCCGAGAAGGAATTCGCCCGCAGCGTGGTGCTGGTCGTCGGGGCGGGCAGCGGCATCGGCCGGGAGGTGGCGCACCGCATGGCGAGGGAGGGCGCCCACGTGGTGTGCGCCGACCTCGACCGCAAGGCCGCCGACGAGACCATGGGGGAGCTTTCCGCGATCTACGGCAAGGGGATCGGGGTGGCCGGAAGCGGGTTGTCGAATTGCGGCCCCGCCATGGGCGCGCAGGTCGACATCACGGACCGCAGCAGCGTCGGCACCCTCATCGAGGATGTCGTCATGGCCTACGGGGGGCTCGACACCGTCATCGTGACGGCCGGGATCCTCGTGCCGGCCAGCAAGGACGGCCGGATCCATGACGAGAAGTGGGCCCTGACCTTCGACATCAACGTCACCGGGCTCTACATCGTGGCGGACGAGGCGAACCGCACCTGGAAGGTGCAGGGGCTGCCCGGTTCGCTGGTCCTCACGACCTCCGTGAACGCCACCGTGCCCAAGGCGGGCAGCTTCGCCTACGACGCCTCGAAGGCCGCCGCCAACCACCTCGTGCGCGAGCTGGCCATCGAGCTGGCGCCGCTGGTGCGCGTCAACGGGCTCGCCCCGGCCGCGGTGGTCGAGGGGAGCGCCATGTTCCCGCGCGAGCGCCTCGTGGCCCGCCTCACCCGGTACGAGATCCCCTTCGACGAGGACGAGGACACCGCGGTGCTGCGCAGCAAGCTCGCGCAATTCTACGCCGACCGGACGCTCACGAAGAGCCCGATCACCCCGGAGGACCAGGCCGAGGCCGCCTACCTGCTCGCCAGCGACCGCCTCGGCCGCACCACCGGCCAGATCCTCGTCGTCGACGGGGGCCTCCCCGAGGCATTTTTGCGGTAGGGGGGAGATCCCGGACCGTGGGACGAAGCCCGAAGGGCTTCGCCGCCGCGGGGCTGGCGAAAGAGGTTCTCGGGATTTTCGGAACCGGCGACCGCATGGCGTCGGGATTCAGCGCGGGTGGAGTCAGCGATGAAGCCCGAAGGGCTTCCGGACCCGAGCCCCGGGTTGGCACAACCCGGGGTGGGGGGGCCGGGGAAGATGGGCAACCCTGAAGGGGTTGGGGAGGCGCGGCGGGCGCTACGGCGGCCAAGCCTCCGCAACGCCGTTGGCGTTGGACCCGGCCGACGGCCGCGATTCCCGGGGTTGTGCCAACCCCGGGCTGGGTTACGGAATCCCGGTGGGATTCCATCTCTGCGAACCTCTGCGCTCTCCGGGGCAATTGCAGCCGACTCCGGGCTGATGACGGAATCCCGGTGGGTCGCTCACACCATCTCGTTCATGAGATTCGCGTGCGGGCGGGGGATGACGACGCGGTTCACGAGGAGGCCCTTGGCGGAGACGACCTCGGAGCCGGCGTCGACCGCGGCCTGCACCGCGGAGACGCTCCCGGTGAGGGTGGCGAAGGCCTTGCCGCCGAGCGCCATGGCGAGGCGCAGCTCGATGAGCTGCACGTCGGCGGCCTTGGCGGCGGCGTCGGCGGCCTCGATCAGGGAGGTCACCGAGAAGGACTCGATCACCCCGAGGGCGTCCAGTTCCTCCACGGGATTTGCGCCGGAGATGGCGGGAAAGACGCTCGGGTCGATGTTCGAGAGGACCGCCGAGTCGATGATGGCGCCCTCGCTGACCTCGACGCCGGCTTCCACCGAGGCTTTCACGCCGGCGACGTCCCCGCCGACCATCACCATGTACTTGCCGGAGCAGATCGACCGGGCCAGCAGCATTTCGACGTCCGCGGCCTTGAGCATGGCGTCGCTGGATCCGTAGCCGGCGGCGATGCTCGACAATTCGACGATTCCGATTGCGTTCTTGTTGGTGGTCATGGGGAAAGTATTCAGGATTGTTCGATCGTGATGCTCCCGTTCACGGCGGTGACGGTGCCCTCGATGCTGGCGTGGAGGCGCGCCGCGAGTTTTCCTTCGGGGATCTCGGCGATCACCTGTCCGGCGCCGACGCGGTCGCCGACCCCGACCACCACCTCGGCGGGCGCCCCGAGGTGCTGGCTCAGCGGCAGGGTGACCTTCCGCGGCTGGTAATTGCAGTGGTGCCACGGCGCCGGCCGGTCGTAATTCTTCACCCCGAGCTTCTGCATGAGGGCCTTCAGCGGGACGTGCCGCCCGGATTCCATGGGGTGCGCCGTGATCTCCTCCGTGGGGCCGAGCCAGCGCTCGAGGCCGGCTTCCTTGCGGTCCGCGATGGCCTGGTCGCAGGCTTCCTTCGGGAAGAGGTCCTCCGGGCACGAGTAGAGGGTGCACAGCCCGCACGAGCAGCACAGGTCGGCCCACTTGCTCCAGTTCTCCTTGCCGGTGGCGGTGAAGCCGAGGGTGCGCATCACCTTGTGCGGCTGCACGTCGTAGCCGAGCAGGTAGCGCGGGCAGAACTCCGTGCAGTAGCTGCACTGGTCGCAGGCCGACTTGCCGATGCGGTGCATGGCCTTGTTGGGGGTCGTCATGCGCGTCACGAGGCGGTGGTCGCTGGGCAGCACGATGAGGCCGCCGGTGGTCTTGGTGACCGGCTTCGAGAGGTCGGACTCGATGCGCCCCATCATGAGGCCCCCCACGAACACCGTGTAGTCGGGCGTGGTCGCCCCGCCGGCAATCTCGATGAGTTCCTGCAGGGTGATGCCGACCGGCACGGAGAGGCTCATCGGGTTCGCGACCTCGCCGGTGACGGTGAGGATCTTGCGCGTCACCGGGCGGCCCTCCATGGCCTCCGCCATGTTCAGGAGCGTTTCCGAGTTGTGCACCACGGCCCCGACCTGCAGCGGGATGCCGCCCGCCGGAATCAGGCGGCCGGTGCATTCATAGACGAGGACGAACTCGTCGCCGGCCGGGTAGTAGTCGCCGAAGAGCTGGACCTTGATGGGCTTGCCGGCGGTGGCGTTCTCGAGGGCCGCGACGGTCCTGGTCCGCTTCGCCTTGATGCCGAAGATGGCCTCCGGCGCGCCGGTGGCCTCCATCGACAGCTCCATCCCGCGGATGACCTGGTCGATGTAGGTCTCGGTCAGCTCGGCATCCTTGTGCAGCAGCGGCTCGCACTCCGCGCCGTTGGCGAGAACGTAGTCGACCTTGGCGTCGAGCTTGACGTGGGCCGGGAATCCCGCGCCACCCGCGCCCACCACGCCCGCCTCGCGCACTTTGTCGATGATGCTCATGCTGAGAAATGTGGCGCCTCCGCCCCGGGGATGCTTACCACCGGCCGGCGCCAATCGCCACTGGATGTTTTGGTTCGCGGCACGATGTCAGTTGGAAAATCTCGCGGCGCGCCCCGGGTGGTGGCCGGGACGGTCATGCCGCGATGGGGAACCCGGCTCATGAATTCAGCTGGGTAAGGATCTCGTTGGTGACCTGCCGCACCACCGCTTCGGCGTCCTCGTTGCGCTCGCCGCCGCCGCCGTTGGTCCGCGCGCCGTCCCCGTGGGGGATCTGGCAGACCACCCCCGGCCGGAACTCGGAGTTGTCGCAGAGTTCGCACTCCTTCCAGTCGGCGCGCTTGTCCTCCATTCCCAGCGAGGCGCGCAGGTCGATCAACTCCTTGGCCTGGCCGCCGGTGATGGTCAGGAGGTCGGACCCCTTGAGTTGCGTCGCCATGAGGACCGTCTGGCAGTAGGCATCGGTGTTCTCCATCTTCCAGTAGGAATCCTCGATGTCCTTCCCCCACGTGATGACGCCGTGGTTCAGCATCAGGACCGCCATGTGGTCGATGGCGGCCTCGCCGACCGCCACGGCATTCGCCGGGGTCCCCGGGGTCTGGTACTCGGCCATCCCGATCTGCCCCAGGAAAACCTCCGCTTCCGGGATCATGCACGTCGGCGGTTGCACGCCGGCCACCGCGAAGGCCGTGGCGTGGGGCGGGTGGGCGTGGCAGCACGCCTTCGCCTTCGGCTGCCGCTTCATGATCGCCATGTGCGTCAGGCACTCGCTGGTCCGCTTCCGCCGGCCGGCGAGCTGGTTCCCCTCGAGGTCGATGAGGGCCATGTCTTCCGGCTTCATGAAGCCCTTGGAAATGAGCGTCGGGGTGCAGAGGACGAGGTTGTCGCCGACCCGGATCGTGAGGTTGCCGCCGTTGCCGTCGGTGTAGCCGCGCTCCCACATGCGGCGGCCGATGTCGCACATGCGGTGCTTCAGTTCCTCGACCTCGCGGGAGTGGAAAAAGTCCCGGATGTCGCCCGGGCTCTGCGGGTCGTTCCCGGGATTCCACCGGAACTCGTAGTCGGGGACGGTGGGCTCGTCGGATGCCACGCTGCTGCGCGATTCGCGGCGGCGCCGGGTGCCGGCCTCCTTGATGGCGTCCTTGGCGGTCGGGGTCAGGAGGACCCCGTCCGGGATCGAATCCACGCCCTTGCCCGCCCGCAGGAGGGCTTCCACGTCTTTTCCAGTGAGTACCTTTTTCATCGTTACAAGTCGTCGTCGTTGTCGAAGGGGGTGTGGTGGATGCTGTCGAAGATCGCCACCGTGATGGCATCGACCGGGGTGGGGTCGTCGAAGGGGGCGGTGGCCTCCGCGCCTTCCACGAAGCCCACGATGTCATTGGTCCCCGCGCCGAGGTTGTCGTAGACCACCAACGAGGGGATCCTGGTCAGGCCCGGGGCCTCGTCGCAGGCGGTGTTGAGCTGCCCGGTCTCGAGGGGATTGATCACCAGCCAGCGGCCGCCTTTGAAGGTGGGCTCCTGCTGGTTCATGGTGACCTTGCCGATGACGTGTCCGATGCGCATGAAGATGTCTCCTAATCGTCGATGACCCCCTGGACGAAGTTGCGGACCGGGGAGTGCTCGTCGTGGACGATGTCCCGCGCCCCGATCCCGTCGGTGCTGACGAAGACGCGCTGGTGCATGCCGGCCCCGAAGAGGTCGATCGCCACGAAGGGCGGTTCGCTGTCGGGCTTGCCGGTCTCGTCCTCCCGCTGCACAAGGAGCATCGTGAACCCCTTGAGACTCGGGTGGCTGTGCGTCGCCACGGCATTTCCCACAACTCGGCATAGCAACATGAGTCAGACGATCCGGAGGTTCTCCACCATCACGCAGCGCCGGACGCGCGTGAAGGTTTTCGGGGTGGTGATGCCTTCCCCGGTGGCGGTGGCGATCGAGTAGCTGAGGTAGCCTTCGCCCCCGAGCCCGAGGCCGGTGACGCAGGCCCCGTTCTTGACGAAGAGGGTCGTGTCGAGCTCCTTCCCCATGTGGGTCATGTGGCCGACGTTGGTGGAGTGGATGATGGCGGAGTGCTTGTATCCGCTTTCGGCCCGCTTGGCCTCGCGCACCGCGGTTTCGAAATCGCCCACCGGGACGATCGGGATCATGGGCATCATCTGCTCCTTCTGGACGAAGGGATGGTCCGCGTCGGTCTCGCCGAAAAGCAGCTCGCACCCGTTCGGGATGCGCGCCCCGGCGGCCTTGGCGAGGACCTTCGGATCGGCCCCGATGAAGTCGCGGTTCACCACGGCGTTGGCGCAGCCGCCGCCGTCTCCCTTGAACGTGAAGGCGGCGGCCGTGAGGCGCTCGAGCTCATCGCTCTTGAGGCGCGCCGCGCCGGCCTTCTCCATCTCCTCCATGAGGCGGCTGAACACCGAGCCCACCACGAAGACGGCCTTTTCGCCGATGCAGAGGAGGTTGTTGTCGAAGGCCGCGCCGTCGATGATGCAGCGGGCGGCGCGGGCGAGGTCCGCGGTTTCGTCCACCACCACCACCGGGTTTCCGGGGCCCGCACAGATGGAGCGCTTCCCGGATTTCATGGCGGCCTTGACCACCGCCGGACCGCCGGTGATGCACATGATCGCGATCTGCTCGTTGGCGCAGATCTGCTCGAAGGACTCGAGGGACGGTTCCTCGATGGTGCAGATCAGGTTCTCGATCCCGAGCTCCCGGTGGATGGCCTTGTTGTATTCGCGGACCGCGAGGGCGGCGCTCCGGGCCCCGCCGGGGTGGGGGTTGAAGACCACCGCGTTGCCGGCCGCGAGCATGTTGATGACGTTGCCGGTGAGCGTCGGAATGGAGTGCGTCACCGGGAGGATGCCGCCGATCACGCCGAAGGGGGCGTATTCCTCGAGGGTGATGCCGAAGTCGCCGCTCAGGGCGTAGGGGCGCAACCATTCCACCCCGGGGACCTTCGTCATGATCTCCAGCTTCGCGATCTTGTGGTCGAGACGGCCGATCTTGGTCTCGTTGAGCTCGAACTTGCCCCACGCCTCGGTGTTCGCGGCGCAGATGCCCTTCACGATGTCGATGGCGCGGCTGCGTCCCTCGATCCCCAGGTCCCGGAGCTTGAGGAAGGCGTCGTGGGCGGCCTGGGCCGCGGTCTCGACGCAGTTGAAGACGCCGAGGGCGCCCTTGCCGGCGCCGCTTCCCTTGCATCCGCACCCGCAATCCTTCTTGGCCTTGGGC
>JABDMC010000019.1 GCA_013001695.1 Akkermansiaceae bacterium | reverse complement strand
CCTTCGCCGGCGAATACCATTCCTCCTTCAAGGGCCAGGGCCTCGACTTCGACGAGTTCCGCGAATACCAGCACGGCGACGAGATCCGCTTCATCGACTGGAACGTGACGGCCCGCATGGGCGCCCCCTTCATCCGCAAGTTCCGCGAGGAGCGCGAGCTGGCGGTCATTCTCGCGGTGGATGTCTCGGGGTCCACCGCCTACGGCTCCCGCTACCGGTCGAAGCGCGAACTCGCCGCGGAACTCGCCGCGGTGCTCGGGTTCTCGGCGCGTGACAACGGCGACAAGGTCGGCCTCCTCCTCTTCGCGGAAGAACCGGTTCTCTACCTTCCCCCCGCCAAGGGCACCCGCCAGGTCCTCCGCTCGGTGCGCGAGATCCTCGCCGCCGCCCCCGACCACTCCCGCACCAACCTCCCGGCGGCCTGCAACTTCCTGGTGCGCACGCAGCGGCGCAAGGCCCTCGTCTTCCTCATTTCCGACTACCTCGACACCGACCTGCACCGCCCCCTCGGGGTCCTCGCCCGCAAGCACGAAACCATCGCCCTGCGCGTCGTCGACCCCGTCGAGGAGAAGCTCCCCGACGTCGGACGCGTCATCCTGCGCGACAACGAGACCGGCGCCGAGACGGTCGTCAACACCCACAACTCGAACGTGCGCATGGCCTACCGCAAGTTGAGCCGGCGCCACCGCGAGGGCCTCGCCCGCCTCTTCAAGAAGTACGGCATCGACCACGCGTCCTTCCGCACCACCGAGGATTACCTCCCCCAGCTGCACAAGCTGCTCAAGCGCCACGCCCTGCGCAAAATCAACTGACGCCCCGGACCACCACGTCGATCCCGGAATGGACGACCCCATCCTCCATGACATTCCCGATCCCTCCCCGTGGTTGCCCGGGGTGCCCCTTCCGGCGTGGGCGTGGATTGCGATCGGCCTGCTCACGGTGCTCGTTCTCGCGGTGATCGCGGTCCTCATCCTGCGGAAGAAGCCCGCCCCTCCGCCGGACCTCGCCGCGGTCTATGAGGAATCGTGCCGGAAGCTGAAGGCCCTGCGGGCCGATCTCGCCGGCCGCCCGCTCGCGGAGGTCGCCACCGCGGCCTCCTTCGCGGTGCGCGAGTATCTCGCCGCGGCCCTCGAGGAACCGGCCCTCTTCGAGACCCACGAGGAACTCACCGCCCGCCACGACGCCTTCGCCAAGCTGCCCGCCGGCGCCCGCGAGCGCCTCGCCCCGCTCCTCGACCGCCTCGCCGCCAGCAAATACGGCCGCACCGAGCAGGATGACGCCGCCGCCACCGAACTCGTGGACAATTCCCTCAAGGTCCTCGATGGTCTGGAATCCACCCGGCCCCGGGTCGTCGCCTGAGGCCCCCCACGGAATGACCAATCCCCTCCAACACCTGGCCTTTGCCGAGCCGAGCTGGCTCTGGCTGCTGCTGCTCGTCCCCCCCGTGCTGTTCCTCGCGAACCGCCGCGGGGCCGCGGCCTCGATCGGCTTTTCCTCGACCGCCATCCTCGGGTCGGTCGGCCGGCGTCCGTCGGAACGCCCCGGGGCCCTCGCCCTCCTGCTCCTCGCCACGATCCTCCTCGCCGGCATCTTCGCCCTCGCCCGCCCGCAGTGGCGCAACGAGTTCACGGCCCGCTCCGCCAGCGGCATCGACATCATCATCGCCCTCGATGTCTCGACCTCCATGTCGGCGCAGGATTTCTACCCGAACGACAACCCCCGCCAGTTCGCCAAGCGCCGCATCGACGCCGCCAAGGAGGTCATCGAGGGGTTCATCATGGCCCGGCCCGACGACCGCATCGGGCTCGTGGCCTTTTCCGGCCGCCCCTACGCGGTCAGCCCCATCACCCTCGACCACGACTGGCTCACCATGAACCTGCGCCGCCTCAGGTTCGGCGAACTCGACGAGCAGGGCACCGCCATCGGCTCCGCGGTGGCGGCCTCCGCGACCCGCCTCACCAAGCGCGAGGCCAAGTCGAAGATCATCGTCCTCGTCACCGACGGATCGAACAACTCCGGGAAGCTCGACCCCATCGAGGCGGCCCGTCTCGCGGCGAGCCTCGGGATCCGCATCTACACGGTCGCCATCGGCAGCGAGGAAGGGCGCGTCTCCCGGCGCTACCAGTCGTTCCCGCAACAGGAGTTCGACCCGAAGACACTCCAGCAGATCGCGAGCCTCACCTCGGGGGAATACTTCCACGCCCGGACCACCGGCGCCCTGCGCAACACCTTCAGCAGCATCAACGAGCTGGAACGCTCGGAGGCCCAGAGCCACACCGTCGTCGACGCCCGCGAGCTCTACCCCTACCTCCTCGGAATCACCTTCCTGCTCTCCTTCATCTCCCTCGGCGCCACGGGCCTCAACCCGCCCCCCATGCCGTAGTCCGCAGTGCAATTTTCCCATCCAGAGTTTTTCCTCCTGCTGGTGCTGATCCCGCTCCTGCTGACGGCCGCCATCCTGACGTCGCGCCGGCGGGGACGCCGCTGGCAGCGCCTGGTGGCGAGCCGCCTCCGCCCCCTCCTCGTCCGGCCGCGATCCCGCGCCCGCCGGTGGATCTCCTACGCCGTTTCGCTGCTCGCCTTCAGCCTCGTGATCGTCTCGCTCGCCGGCCCCAACGCCGGATACCGGGACGAGACCGAGACCATTCGCGGCCGCAATCTCCTCCTCGCCATCGACGTCTCGCGGTCGATGCTCGCCACCGACGAAAGCCCGAACCGGCTCGCCGCGGTCCGGGCCGCGGCCCTCGAGATCCTCGACCGCTTCCCCAACGACCGCATCGGCATCATCGCCTTCTCGGGCAGCCCGTGGCTGCAGGCCCCCCTGACCATCGACCATGCCGCCCTGCGCGAGACCCTGCAGCAACTCGACGCCGACACCCTGCCGCGCGGAGGGTCCGACCTGCAGGCCGCCATCGAGCTGGCGGTCCGGACGCTGAAGGAAACCGGCCAGCGCACCAACGCCCTGATCGTCCTGTCGGACGGCGAATTTCACGAAGGGGACATCGAGAACGCCGCCGATGACGCCGACGAAGCGGGGGTGACGATCTTCGCGGCGGGGTTCGGCAGCGAGGAAGGGGCCTTCATCCCGGACCCCAAGCAGCGCGACGGACGCCTCCGGGACCGCAACGGGAGCCTCGTCTTCAGCCGCCTGAAGTCCGAACCGCTGCGCCTCCTGGCCCGCCGCACCGGCGGGTTCTACACACTCGGGTCCGGAAAATACTTCGCCACCAACCTCGGCAGTGCCGTCGAACAGCTCGATCGCTTCGAAATGGAGGGAAATCAGCGCCGGGTCCCGATCCCCCGCTTCCATTGGTTCCTGGTCCCCGCTATCGTCCTTTTCATCATCGGACGCCTCCTCAACACCCCCTGGCACATCCTGCGCGCCCCGGCGGCGGCGGCGCTGGCCATCCTGTGTTTCCCGTCCGGGGCGGAGGCCCGCCTCCTGCCGGCCACCCCCGGTGAACGGGCCCTCGCGGACGGCCGGAACGAGGACGCCCTCGAGCTCTTCGCCACCGAGATCGCGGAAGCGCGCGGCGAACGCAAGGCGCGCCTCCACCTGGGTGAAGGGGCCGCCGCCTATCGCCTGAAGGATTTCACCCGGGCCCTCGCGGCCTACTCCGAGGCCCTCCTTGCCGAAGATCCCGCGGTCCAGGAGCAGGCCCACTACGCCCTCGGCAATTCCCTCTTCTTCCGCGGTCTCGCCTACCTGCAACCGGACGACCCCGAGGAGACCAAGCCGGACCCCGAGCAAGCCATCGCGCACTGGCGCGACGCCCTCGGCCACTTCGACGACGCCCTCGCCATCAACCCCGCCAACCAGAACGCCGCCGAAAACCGCGACCGCGTCCGCAAGATGCTCGAGGACCTCCAGCAACAGCAAGAGCAGCAAGAGCAACAACAGGACCGGGAACAGCAGAACTCCGAGAACCAGGAGGGGGAGGGCGATCCCAACCAGGACCCCCAGCAGTCCGACCAGGAGGAGCAGCAGGAAGGCAAGCCGGACGAGAACAAGGACGGGAGCGACCCGCAGGAACCGCGGGAGGACAATCCCCGGGAAGACGAGGGCAAGGGCGAGGAGGAGCGGAACAACCCCCGGAGCGCGCCCCAGCAACAACCGCCGGAGCGCGAGGAAGGAAGCCGCCCGCAATCCGCCGAGCCCCGCGAGGACGAGTCCCCCGAGGAATACGCGCGCCGCATCCTCGCGGAGAATTCCGACTTCCAGAAGAACCCCCTCCTCCGCAACGTCCCCCAGGAGCGCCGCTCCGACAAGGATTGGTAACGTGATCCGCATTCTCCTCATCGCCCTCGGCTGCACCGCCCTCGTTTCCCAGGCGCGGGCCGAACTGAAGGCCTCGCTCGACTCCCTCTTCACCGTGATCGGGGAAGAGAGCCGCCTCCTGCTCACCCTCGAGGCCAAGGAGAAGCCGCTGACGCCGCCCAGCGCCCCGCGGCTCGACGGCCTCGCCATCACGGCCGACCGGGCCGGGATGCGCCGCGGCGAAAACGGGCAGATCGAGCAGTTTTTCCCGTTCAAGGTCCGTTGCTTCCGGCCCGGGCCCCACACCATCCCGGCCTTCACGATCAATGTCGGCGGGCAGATCCTGCGCTCCCAGCCGCTCGTCATCACGGCCTTCCCGGTCGAACAGATCGAGTGGTCGTCGATCCAGGTCTTCGGCCGCGAGATCCCCTACGGGACGGCCCTCTTCTCGCCGGTCGATCCGCCCTACGTCGGCCAGACGGTCCCGGTGGAGGTCAAGATCTACCTCCCGCAACAACTGGCCTCGGCCCGGAGCGGGTTCGCCCAGCTCGAGCAGGACGGCGTGGCGGCGTGGCGCTTCGAACCATCCTCGGGGACCAGCAAGGTGCACCTGCGCGGGCGCAGCCACAACGGGGTCACCTTCCGCAGCACCGCCACCCCCTTGCGCGCCGGCGCGGTGCAACTGGGGCCCGGGACGGCCCGCATCGGCTTGCAGGTTCTGCGCAGCGAGCGGGGCATCACCCTCTGGCAGAGCGCCCCGGCCGACCTGCAATTGCCGGCCCGCACCCTCGAGGCCCGGCCCCTGCCCGCGGGTGCCCCGCCGACGTTCTCCGGCGCCGTCGGGCAGTTCGATTTGTCCATCCTGGCGGACACCACCAATCTCGAGGAGGGCGACCCGATCTCGCTGCGCCTCACGGTTTCCGGGACGGGGAACCTTGACACCCTCCCCGCGCCCCACCCGGTCGCCCCGCCCGGCGAGTGGAAGACCTACGAGCCGAGCCGCCTCGAACGCCGGGGCGAACGGCGGGACGTCACCGGCAGCGTCTCGTTTTCCCAGATCATCCGTCCGCTCCTCGAACAGCGCGAAGTTCCCGCCTTCGAACTGCCCTACTTCGACCCGCTCACCGCCCAGTACCGCACGGCGCGCACCCGCCCGATTCCCTTCTCGGTCATCCCCACCAAGAAATCCCCGGGCTCCCTGCCGGTGATCCCGGACCTCAGCACCCCGGTCGAGGAGATGCAGGGCATCCTCGGCCTCGTCGACCCGCTGCGCTCGGCCCCGGCCGGGCCGCGCATCCCGTGGGGCCGTTACTGGCAGGTCGTGCCGGCCCTTCTCGGGCTCCTCCTGCTCGGCCGCCTCCTCCAGCGCCACCTTCTCCCCCGGTTCCAACGGCCGGCCCGCGAACGGGAAATCCTGCAGGCCCTTGCCGAGGTGGAAAGCACCGCCCCGCAAGCCAACGACTTCCTGCGGGCCGCCGGGCACTTCGTGGAGGCCTGGATTCCCGCCGACCGGCGCGACGAGGAAGTCAACTCGCTCCTCGCCCGGCGCGACGAGGAATGCTTTCGCCGCAACCCGGTCCACACCCCGCTGGAAAGCGGCGAGCGGCGGCGCATCGTCGAGACCCTCCGCAACCGGGCCCTCACGGCCACCTCCGCGCTCGCCCTGCTGGCCGCCGCGCTTTGCACCGCGCCCGCCGCCCGGGCCGAAGCCCCGCCCGTCGCGCCTCTCTACCAGCAGGCCGAGGCGGCATGGTCCGAGGGGAACTTCCGGGCGGCCCTCGAGTTTTACCGGCAGGCCCATCCCGGCCCCGCCATCCCGGCCGACGTCGACTACAACATCGCCAACTGTCACTTCCAGCTCGGGGAACCCGGGCGGGCCGCCCTCCACTACCGCCGCGCCCTGCTCACCAACCCGCGCCATGCCGAAGCCCGGCAGAACCTCCGCTTTCTCGAACGCCGCCTCGGAACGATCACGATCCGCCGCCGCCCCTACGAGGAGAACCTCGCCACCCTGCCCCGCGCCGCCTACGCCACCACCCTCACCGCGTCCCTGTGGGCGATCGGGCTGGCGGCCCTCGGCCTCGCCACCTTCACCTCCCGGTCGATGCGCAATGCCGCCTGGACCGGGGTCATCGCCGGTCCCGCCGTGGCCATCGCCGCGGGCGCCGGGCTCTACTTCTATCCCTCCGACACCGAAGCGGCCCCGCTCGACCAGCTCGCGGTGGTGACGAGCAACGAGCGCATCGTGGCCCGCACCGAGGCCAGTAATACCGGCCGGGAGGTCATCGAGGTCCCCCCGGGGTCGCTCGGGCGCCTTCTCGCCCCCCGGCGCGGCTGGTCCTACCTCGAGCTGGCCAACGGGACCCGCGGATGGCTTCCGAGCACCGAGGTCGAACTCCTCGTTCCCCCCGCCGAACCCGCCGGCCCGAAGGCCGATTCCGGCACCTGAGCGCACCCGCTCCCGCCGCCGGTTGCGAGGTCCGCCGCGACCCAAAAATGCACCCCCGGGCCCCTCCCGGGGACCGCCCGCGAAACAAATCGCGGCTCCGCATATATTCTTCTCCGCCGAACACCCCTTGTTTTACAGGCTTTGATCGATTAAGGTTTTATAATATTTAATTTTTGTTAAAAAGCACGTTGACTTATTCCCTAATTTTGAAATTCTCTGGCCCCGAAATGAAGGCACTCACCGCACTCCCCCTCCTTGCTCTCGGCCTGAGCATCCTGCCGGTCCAGGCCCGGACCGAAACGGATATTCTCCGGGCGCGGTGTGCCGAGCAGGAGCGGCAGATTCGTGCCCTCGAGACCGAGATCGACCGCCTGCACGGCCTCGTGGCCCTGGAGCGCCGCCGTTCCCGCGGTGCCGCCGAAGCGGTCGCCCAGAATGCGACCCCGGCCCAAGCCACGGCCTCCCCCAAGACCTACTCCGTGAAGAGTGGCGACACCCTTTCCTCCATCGCGCGGCGCTATCACACCTCCGCGGCCACCCTCATCAGCCTCAACGGCATCGAGGATCCCACCCGCCTGCGGGTTGGCGAGGTCCTCTCCCTCCCGGCCGCCAAGACGGCCGCCCCGGTGAAGAAGTCCGCCCCGCAAATCGCAAGTCGCGCCCCGGAAACGAAGCCCGCCCCGAAACCCGCCGCCAAGCCGGCTCCCGCTCCCAAGCCCACCGCCAGCGGCAAGCACCTCATCAAGAAGGGCGACACCTTCTACAGCGTGGCCCGGAAGTACAAGCTTTCCGTCAACTCCCTCAAGGCGCTGAATCCCACGCTGAATCCGAATCACATCGTCATCGGCCAGTCCCTCGTCGTGGCGGGCAATCCTCCCAAGACCTCCAACCAGCTGGCCCCCACGACCCGGACCATCTCGACCAGCCCGGCGGCCAAGAAGACGAGCCCCCCGGCCCCCAAGCCCGCCCCGAAGAAGGACGCCCCTCCCGTGGCCTCCCTTCCGAAGCCGGCCCCCAAGCCCGCCGCGGCACCCAAGCCCGCTCCGGAGCCGAAGCCCGAGCCCAAGACGGTTCCCAAGACAGTCTCCTCCATCATCGTCATGGATGAAATTTCCTTCGGCGACTTCGCCAGGAAACACGGTGCCACCGCCGACCAGCTGAACGCCCTCAACGGGCTCAGCCTCAAGGAGCGCACCGTGCTCGCCAAGGGCTCCGAACTCTACGTCCCAGGCCACTAGGGCCCCGCCAACACGCTCTCACGCATCGCAATCAGCACAGCTCAGTAAAGAATCCTACACGGCAAGGCAGGGCGACGCCCGGTGTGAACTTCGGTTCCACCGGGCGTCATTCTTTTCGGCGCGCCGCCCCCGCCCTGCCCCGCCGAATCCGTTTGCAGCGCGATGCTCCCCGGCATACAGGCGTCGCACCGCCCGGCAGACGATCTGATCTCGATGACCGCCCGCATGAAAGCACGCCTGATCAAGCTCGTGGTTCGGGCCCGCTTCCGGCTGACGCGCCGCGAGCAGGCCTCGCGCCGCATCGGCGTCCTCGCGCGGCGCTACGAGGCCCTCGCCTCCGCGGCGGGACCTGGTGGCGGTTGCCGGCCCGTCCGCGTCCCCCCCATGATCGGCGTCGATCCCGACATGCGGGAGTGGTCGCTGTTCATGATTCTCGAGCACAATGCCATCGTGAACCGGCTCATCACCGGGACGGTGCGCCGCCTCGCGCAGGGCGCGGATCCCGACGCCGCCGCCCACCTCGATCCGAAGAAGGATGTCATGCCTCCCCCCGTGCCGGCCAGGAACAGATCGCCGCCTTCCGGGAGTCGGTGCAGGCCCACCTCGAGACGGTGCGCGGATTGCCCTCCCTCCGCCCCACGAACACCTCGCGGCACCCTGTCTTCGGCATGCTCGACGCCCACGGCTGGCACGTTATGTTCGCCGTGCACCTCGAAGTGCACCTCCATCAAGCCCGCGAGGTCGTGAAGCGCCTCGACGCCCGGCAGGGCGGTTCTTCCTCCCCTCCGTGACCCATGGCCCCGGTTCCCACCCTTGAGCAGCGCCTCGCGGCCCGCACCCCGTCCGGAGCGCCGGTCATGTTCCAGCGCTGGGAGAATCTCCTCTTCCTCCACTGGCGCTACGATCCGGATGTCCTCGCGGCCCGCCTCCCGCCGGGATTGCACCTCGACCTGCACGATGGCGCAGCCTACGCCGGGATCGTCCCCTTTTTCATGTCCGGGGTTCGGCCGCGCTTCCTCCCCTGTTTCCCCGGCCTCTCGCGTTTCCAGGAACTGAACCTCCGCACCTACGTCCACGACGACGACGGGATCCCCGGCGTGTGGTTCTTCTCCCTCGATGCCGCAAGCCGCGTGGCGGTGGCCGTCGCCCGGCGCCTCTTCCACCTTCCCTACCGGCACGCCGGCATGTCGGCCCGCATCGACGGGCAGGTCGATTACCGCTGCGCGATCCCCGGCGGCCCGGACCTGCACTACCGGTATGCACTCCCGGCCGACGGCCCCGAGGCCGCCCCGGGATCGCTCGAGTTCTTCCTGCTCGAACGCTACCACCTCTACGCCCACAATCCGGCCACCGGCGCCCTCTACCGCGGCCAGGTCCATCACGCCCCCTACCGCTTCTCCCCGGCCACCGTGGACCACTACGACGCGGCCCTCTTCGATTCCAACGACCTCGCCCCCCCGGACGCCCCCCCGTGCCACCTCGTCGCGGCGCCCGGCTTTCCCGTCACGATCTTCCCGCTCCGCCGCATCACCCCGAAGTGACTCCGCCGTCCGCCACCGCCCCGGCGCCCGCGCGATTCGCGGCGCCCGTCGTGTGCCTGCTCTCCTTCGGGGCCGTGGCCGCCGGCTTGTTCTGGGCCCGCAGCAGCTGGGTCGCGATGCTCCTGTATCACCTCGTCATCGCCGTGGCGCTGGCGGTCCGCTCCGGCCCCCGGATCGATCTCGGCGCCCTCCGCCGGGGATTTTCGTGGCGGCCGGCCCTCCTCGCGTGCGGCGCCTCCGTGGCCGCCGGGGCGGGCTTCTTCGCCGCCCTCGGGGAACTCGATCCGGCCGGGGAGCTCTTCGCGGCTTTCGTCGCCGGGAGGGGCCCCGCCCCGTCGACCATCATTCCCTTCGTCCTCTACGTCTCGACCGTCAATCCCGTGCTCGAGGAACTCTACTGGCGCGGGAACTACCACCGCCGCGATCCGTCGGCCTCCCTCCACGACTTCTACTACTCGCTCTTCCACGTCCCGGTCTACCTGTGCTTCGCCGCGCCGGCCTGGGCGCTGCTGCCGGTCGTCATCCTCGCCTTCGCCGGCCGCGGCTGGCGCTACGCGGCGAACCGATGCGGCGGCCTCGCGGTCCCCGTCCTCGGCCACGCCGCCGGCAACCTCTCCCTCATGGTGGCGGTCGGGATCCACCTCCACGCCGCCCCGTGAGCGGCTCCCGGGCGGCGGTTTCCCGGCGTCCCCGGCCGTGGCGGTTCCCGCCTGCCCTTGGTCGTCGCCGGGCGTCCCGCCGGTCTCAGGCCGCGAGGTGCTTCTCGATGATCGCGAGGATCTTGTCGAGACGCGTGGTCTTGCTGATGAAGGTCAGGCCCCCGCGTTCCGATTCCCCGGTGGCGGAGCTGGAGTCTTCCTCGATCAGGGCGGTGAGCATCAGGATCGGCTTGCGGGCCAGGATGGCCTCGCCCTTCAGCGCCATGACGACGTCCCCGCCGTCCATTCCCGGCATCACGACATCCACGAAGATCAGGTCGGGCTTGAATTCGCGGGCCGTCTCGACCGCCTTCTTCGGATCGGACTGCACCTCCACCTCGTAGCTCCCGGAATCTTCCAGGTTCTGCTTGAAGAGCTCCGTAAAGTCGGGCTCGTCGTCGATAATGAGGATGCGAGTCACGGCGGCCATCTGGATTCCACAATAGGGAGAGCCCCACTTCCCTGCAAGCGCAATTGCCCGCCCGGGGCCTCAGTCCGACGCGGCCTTGAACGTCAAGGTGGCACGCACGCCCCCGCTGTCCCGATTCACGATTTCCAGCATGCCGTGGTGCAGGTCCACGATCTTGCGCGCCACCGAGAGTCCCAGCCCGGTCCCGACCCCGGTCGCCTTGGTGGTGAAGAACGGATCGAATATCTTGGCGAAGCTCTCCTCCTCGATGCCCGGCCCGGTATCGAGGAAATCGACCGCCACGTAGCGGTCGCCCTTGCGGAGGTGGCGCTCGGTCCGGGCCCCTTCCTGGCGTTCCACGCCCTTGAGCTTGCCGGTCCTGGTCCGGGCCGTGAGCGTCCCCCCTTCTTCCATGGCATGCGCGGCGTTGATGCAGAGGTTCAGGAGGACCTGCTCGACCTTGGTGCTGTCGACCTCCACCGGCGGAAGGTCGTCGCTGTACTCCCGGACCAACTCGACGTTCGCGCTCTGCAACTGCCACCTGGCGAGCGCCAAGGCCTCCTCCACCACGGCGTTCAGGTCCTGCTTCTCGAGCTTCAATTGGTGCGCCGAGGAAAAATCGACCAGCCCCTTGATGATGTCCTTGGCGCGCTCCACGCCGCGCCGCATCCGCTCCACCGCATCGCCGAGGCGCTTGTCATCTTCCCCGGCCCGGCGCGCCACGATCTCGAGCCCCATCCCGATCATCGCCAGCGGATTCTTCACTTCATGGGCCACGCCCGCCGCGAGGCGCCCGATCGATTCCATCTTCTCGGCCTGGATCAGCTGCTCCTGGGCGTTCCGGAGGTTCTCGTTGGCCTCCATGAGCTCGTCGTTCAGGCGGCTCAGGGCCTGTTCGTGCCGCTTGCGATCCGTGATGTCGGTCGCCACCCCCCCGATGGCGTAGATATCCCCGGCCAGGTTGCGCACCGGGAACTTCGCCGACAGGTAGGTGTGGTTCCCGTCGTCCTGCGGCACCAACTCCTCGACCTGGATCGCTTCCCCTTCCTCGATGACCAGGATGTCATTCTCGCGAAACATGTCGGCCGCCTCCCGCTCGAAGATCGCATAGTCGTCCTTCCCGACGATGTCCTTCCGCTTCAGGTGGAAGAGCTTCTCGAACTGCCGGTTCACGAGGAGATACGACCCGTCGACGTTCTTGAGGTAGATCACCGCCGGGGAGTTGTCCACGATGTGCTGGATCTGCCGCTCGCTCTGCAGGAGCGCCTCGCGGGCCAGGCGTTGTTCGGTCACGTCCCGGCTCATCCCCACGATGGCGTAGCGCTCGCCGGCCTCGTCGACGAGAGGCACCTTCGTCGTCACCATGATCCGCTCCTCCCCCTTGGCATTCCGCCTCTGGCCCTCGCGGTTGAGGAGGGACTCCCCGGTTTCGAAGATCTCGAGGTCCTCGCCCTGGTATTCCTTGGCGAGATCCGACGGGAAATAGTCGAAATCGGTCTTGCCCAGCATGGCGTAGGGATCCTCCACGCCGGCGAACGCCGCGAAGGCCCGGTTCACCACCATGAAGGCGCCCGCGTGGTCCTTGATGTAAATGTGGTCCGGGAAGCTGTCGATCAGCGCCCGCAGGATGTTGCGCTCGCGCTCGAGCGCCTTTTGCGTGCTCACCAGCTCGCTCACGTCGTTCGAGATCCCGAAGGTCCCGATGATGTCCCCCCGGCGGCTCCGGAAGGGCATTTTCGTCGTCAGCACCCAGGCCTCCTCGCCGGTCGTCAGGATCTCCC
>JABDMC010000393.1 GCA_013001695.1 Akkermansiaceae bacterium | reverse complement strand
CTCGCGGCCGCCCGCCTGGGTGCCGAGGTGGCCGTCCTGACCCAGAACCTCGACACCATCGGCCAGATGAGCTGCAACCCCGCCATCGGGGGTCTCGGCAAGGGACACATGGTGCGCGAGATCGATGCCCTGGGGGGCGTCATGGGTCTCAACACCGACGCCACCGCCATCCAGTGGCGCCTCCTGAACGCCTCCAAGGGACCCAGCGTGCGGGCCCCCCGGGCCCAATGCGACAAGAAGGCCTACCAGTTCCGGCTCAAGAATCTCCTCGAGGAGCACCCCGGCATCGATCTGCATCAGTCCAACGCCGCCGAGCTCCTCACCGACGGGGACCGCATCACCGGGGTCCGCTCCAACCTCCAGCTCGAGTTTGCGGCCCCCGCGGTGGTCCTCTCGGCCGGGACCTTCATGCGGGGGCTCATGCACGTCGGCCTCCGCAACGAGAAGGGCGGCCGCATGGGCGACGGCATCTCCACCATCAGCGACTCCCTCCTCGCCCTCGGCTTCACCGTGGAGCGCTTCAAGACCGGCACCCCCTGCCGCCTGAACGCCCGCTCGGTGCGCTTCCCGGCCTGCGAGCCCCAGCCCGGGGACCATCCCCCGCCGCTCTTCAGTTATCTTGCGGACACGATTTCCAAGGATCCTGATGATCTGTTCACCTTGAATCCTTGGTCTGATTCAGCGTTCCACGTGGAACAGCTCCCCTGCTGGATGACCTGGACCAACGAGGCCACCCACGATCTCATCCGCTCCCAGCTCCATCAATCCCCCATGTACTCGGGCACCATCGAGGGCGTCGGCCCCCGCTACTGCCCCTCCATCGAGGACAAGGTGGTCAAGTTCCCCGAAAAAAACCGGCATCAAGTATTCCTCGAACCCGAAGGGCGCCACACCCACGAGTTGTACGTCAACGGGCTCTCGACCTCCCTCCCCTACGAGGTCCAGCTGGCCTTCATCCGGAGCATCGCGGGCCTCGAGGACGCCGAGATCATCCGCCCGGGCTATGCCGTGGAGTACGACTACTGCCCCCCGACCCAGCTCTACCCGACCTTCGAGACCAAGCGCGTCGCGGGCCTCTTCTTTGCGGGTCAGATCAATGGCACCTCCGGCTACGAGGAGGCCGCCGGCCAAGGTCTCCTGGCGGGCGCCAATGCCGCCCTGAAGGTCCTCGGGCGGGACCCCTTCATCCTGACCCGGGACGAGGCCTATCTCGGCGTCATGATCGATGACCTCGTCACGAAGGGCTGCACCGAGCCCTACCGCATGTTCACCAGCCGGGCCGAGTACCGCCTCCTCCTGCGGCACGACAACGCCGACCAGCGGCTCACCCCCCGCGCCGCCGAACTGGGTCTCGCCGCCGGCGAGCGGGTCCGGCGCTGGGAAGAGAAAGGCGCCGCCCTGGCCCGCGCCGCCGCCCTGGTCCGCACCACGTCCCACGAGGGGCTCAAGCTCGATCACTGGTTCCGCCGCGAAGAGAATCGCTGGACCGGTCTTCCCGACGAGCTCCGCCGCGAATTCTCCGACGAGCTCTGGCCGCTCATCGAGACCGACTTCAAGTTCGAAGGCCACATCCTGCGGCAGCAGCAGCAGGTGGATCGCCTCGCCCGGCAGGAGGAACGGGCCCTGCCGCCCGATGCCGACTACGACGGGATCACCGGCATGAAGCGCGAAGCGCGCCAGCGCCTCGCCGAGATCCGGCCCGCCACCCTCGGTCAGGCAGCCCGCATCAGCGGCATCACCCCCGCCGACCTCGCCCTCCTCTCGATCTGGCTCGACAAGGAAAGTCGCCGCGCCGCGACTTCCCCCCCGGCATGAACCTCGACCCCCGGTTCTATGACCTCGTCCTCTGGGGCCTCCTCCCCCTGGTCATCCTCTACGCCCTCTATGCCCTCAACGACTGCCGCCGCACGGCCGGATTCACCGGTCGCGAAAAGGTCCTCTGGGCCCTCGTGATCGTCTTCTTCCCGATCGGCGGCGGGGTCCTCTGGACGCGGGCCAAGGACCGCCGCCGCGCCACCCAGAGCCCCCTCATGCGCCGCGTCCGCGCCC
>JABDMC010000390.1 GCA_013001695.1 Akkermansiaceae bacterium | reverse complement strand
CTCCATGAACGAGCGCATCGAGACCCCGGCCGACGACCCGAAACGGCTTCCATTTTTGATGGTGCAGCCGCAACTGCGGAAGGTGGAAGCCTCCCTGCGCGACCAGGTCCGGCAGTTCGATCCGGGGGTCGAACCCTATGTGTCGTACGTGTGCGACACGGCCGGGAAGCGCATCCGCCCGGCCCTCGCGATCCTCGTGGGCGGCGCCACCGGCGGCGTGCAGGACAACCACCTCAAGCTGGGCACCATCCTGGAACTGATCCACATGGCGACCCTCGTGCACGACGACATCATCGACGGGGCCACCACGCGGAGGAACGTGCCGACCGCGAACGCCAAGTGGGGTGAAGGCACCGCGGTGCTCCTGGGCGACGCCCTCTTTTCGCACGCCCTGATGCTCTCCACGGAGTTCGACGACCTGATGTTGTCGCGCTCCATCGCGAAGGCCTCGCGGGCGGTGGCCCAGGGGGAGATCATCCAGACCCAGCGCCGCTTCGACCTGACCCTCACGCAGGCCGACTACTTCAAGATCATCGAGATGAAAACCGGGGAGCTCTTCTCGGCGGCCGCGGAACTGGCGGCCTACATCTCGGGGGCCCCGGCCGCGGTGCGGGAAGCGATGGGCGACTTCGGCATGAAGCTCGGGGCCGCCTACCAGATCTACGACGACTGCCTGGACCTCATCGGCACCGAGGAGCAGTTCGGCAAGACGCTGCGGACCGACCTCGAGAAGGGCAAGCTGACCCTCCCGATGCTCTACCTGCTCGAGGACGCCGGCCCGGCGAAGCGCGAGAAACTGCAGCGGCGCATCATCCAGCAGGAAGCCCTCGATCTCCCCGTGCTGGTCGGCATCGCGGACTACGAGGGAGCGATCGAGCGGGCCCTCGACTTCGCGGGCGAACTGCTCTTCAGCGCGAGCCAGGACCTCGACGGTCTCGGGCCCTCGGAGTACCGCTCCGCCCTCGAGGGCGTGGTGGACTTCCTCCACGGCCTCCTCCACCAGTTGCAGCGCTGAACGCGGGCCGCGGGGCACGCCCCGGGCCATGGCGGGAGGGGCGGCGGGCCGCGGGAAACCCGCCCGGACGGCCCGGATGCGGGCGGGATTTATCCCCAAGCCAAGGGGTTTTCATGCAATTTACTTGACCATCCTTGACTATTTATAGTTCCATGACGGTAATCCATTCCTAGGGTTCACAGGCCCCGCCCGTGAATGATTTTTAGTTCTCCTGCCGAGTAAACCGCCCGCCTGCCGATTAATTGCAAGAAGCTGTTCAGTCTGACGAACGGTCCGGACGCCCACAAGATCCCGTAGCGAATTTGCTTTCTCGCTACCACATCTTGCATACCGTCCGGCCATTGCCACGGGTCATGAGGTGTATCCAGTGTGGGTCCCAAAAGGACAAGGTTGTTGATTCCCGGATGTCGAAGGATGGAACCACCATTCGCCGGCGGCGGGAGTGCCTGAGTTGCGGTTACCGTTACACGACCTACGAGCAGATCGAGCGCACCGAGCTGCGGGTCATCAAGAAGGACGGCACGCGGGAGGCGCTGAATCGCGAGAAGCTCTTCCGGGGCCTCGTGAAGGCCTGCGAGAAGCGCCCCGTCTCGATGGACCGCCTCGACCGGGCCGTGGAGGAGATCCTGACCGAGCTGCACAAGGACCACCTCGCGGAGGTCCCCTCGAAGAACATCGGGGCGAAGGTGATGGACAAGCTGCACGCCATCGATCCGGTGGCCTACGTCCGCTACGTCTCGGTCTACCGGTCGTTCGACAACGTCGGTGAATTCATCAGCGAGATCCAGGCCCTGGAACGAAAGGCGCTGCGCGACCACATGCAGCGCCGCCTCTTCAAAGATTAGCAAGCCCCACCCCCACCCCTGCCCCTACCCCTGCCATGATTTGCCTTGTTGGAAACCTACCCGTACTGGAGATCGGCCGCCTGCAGGTCACCGGTTACGGGACCGAATGGATTGACCGCTCCCTGATGCGTGCCGCGGAGTCGTGCAACCGCAGCGACTTCCCGTTCATCGACGATATTCGCGACGGGGTGCTGCACTACCTCGAGCACAAGTGCCCGTGGCGGATGCTGCCCATCGAGGATCTCTTCGACCGGATGCGGCGCATGCTGCGGCGGATCGGGTGCGATGCCATCGCGGAGCAGCTCCGCCCGATCACCCCTCCCCTGACGGTCTCGATCAGCCGGGCCGCCCGGGAGGCCGGGAACGGCTTCGAGCTGGTCTTCTTCCAGAAGCTGCAGGAGGAGATCGACGACCTGCGGGTGCGCGGGGCGGAGGAATTCCGCTTCACCGACATCCGGGAGAGCGTCTTCACGCTGCGGGGGACGCAGCGCTGGACGCGCTCGTGCGACGTCCTGCACCAGGAGATCCTCGTCTTCCTGCAGAACTTCGCGCAGCAACCGCTGCCGGAGACGCGCCGGATCCACCTGACGCTCGACCTTTAGCGGCCCGGCGGGCCGCGTATTGCGATTTTCGATGCGCGATATTCGCCTCTCGCTTGGCATCGGCCAATCTTTGCCGTAGTCGCGAAGCTTGTCTTCCTCCGTCGCGCACATCTAAGATCGAACATCGAAGATCGGCGCGCAACGCGCGCCTCCACCATGGCTGACAAGACCCTCTTCCAGAAGATCGCGGACCGCGAGATCCCGGCGGAGATCGTCTACGAAGACGACCTCTGCCTGTGCTTCCGCGACATCAACCCGCAGGCCCCGGTGCACCTTCTGCTCGTGCCGCGCAAGCCGGTCCCGCGGATCGCGGAGGCCACGCCCGAGGACCAGGAACTGCTGGGCCACCTTTTCTCGCGGGTGCGCCTCATCGCCGAGCAGGAAGGATTCGCCACGGCGGGGTTCCGCACGGTGGTCAACAACGGCCCGCACGGGGGGGAAGAGGTTCCCCACCTCCACATCCACCTCCTCGCCGGCCGCCAGATGACGTGGCCGCCGGGCTAGGGTGGTGTCCCGGAAGTAATGCGACATGATGCGCGAGGATGATTTTCCAAGTTCAAGGCGCTCCGAGGGAGTGAATCGAGATTCACGACTGAGGAGGAACGAAGAAGTTGGGAAACCAGGCCGCGCTTCGACCTTCCCCGCGAACGAAGTGAGCCACTTTTTGAAACCCTGAAACCCCCGGCATGTGGCAGGAC
>JABDMC010000389.1 GCA_013001695.1 Akkermansiaceae bacterium | reverse complement strand
GTCCTGCCACATGCCGGGGGTTTCAGGGTTTCAAAAAGTGGCTCACTTCGTTCGCGGGGAAGGTCGAAGCGCGGCCTGGTTTCCCAACTTCTTCGTTCCTCCTCAGTCGTGAATCTCGATTCACTCCTTCGGAGCGCCCTGGATTTGGAAAATCATCCTCGCGCATCATGGGGCATTACTTACGGGACACCACACTAGTCGAGGACATACTCCAGCAGGATGCTCTGCAGGGCGCAGTAGAACTGGCTGCGGATAAACGCCGAGCGTTTCGCCTCCGGAAACGCCTCGAGGCTCTCGATGCCGTCGGTCGGGCCGAACTTGTAACGCGTCTCCAGCGAGAGGCGGGCCTGGTTCAGCGCCCCGTACCAGTCGCCGGCATCCTCCCGCCCGATGAAGACCGCCCCCGCATCGTCGTCCCCATCGTCGCCGGCCTCATCCTGGGCCTGCTTCAGGACCTCCCTCACGCGCCGCAGTTGCCCCGAGAAAAACGTCTTCAACTCCGGGATGACGACCTCGTCCCAGTCGCAATCGTCATCCATCAGGGCCCCCAGGCGCTCCGGCAACCCCTCCGCGCCATTGTCCATGGCATCCCCCGGAATCTGCTCGAGCACGAGCCAGTCGGTCGCCGTTTCGACGTCGATCTTCAATCCCCCTTCCAGTGTGGGCACCACCTTCATTCCGCCTGCTCGATGCTTGCCCGCAACTGGTAGCCGTGCAGCTGCTGGACGTAGAGTTCCGCCCGCTCCCGCTCGCCGGTCCACACCAGGGAGCGCCCCAGCTGGTGGACCTGCATCATCAGTTCCTCGGCCTTCTCGCGGGAGTACCCGAAGACTTTCTGGAACACCTTCGTCACGTAATCCATCAGGTTCACCGGGTCGTCGAAGACAAGGACGTTCCACGGGCGGTCCGTCTCGGTGGACTGCTTCTCTTCCTTCTCAATGACTGGCGAATCAAGCGGACTCATCTTCAGCTCCCGATCACTTCCATCTGGTCCCCCGCCGGCTCCGTCCACTTCCCGTGGTCGCGGATGAGGTCGATCAGCCGCTCCACGGCTTCGCCCTCGGGGATGTTGAATTTAACCGCTTCCTTGCCGACATACAAATTGATCTTGCCGGGCGCGCCGCCCACGTAGCCGAAATCGGCGTCCGCCATTTCGCCGGGGCCGTTCACGATGCATCCCATCACCGCGATCCGCACCCCCTTCAGGTGGCCGGTGGCGGCCCGGATCTTCTGGGTGGTGGTCTGCAGGTTGAAGAGGGTCCGCCCGCAACTCGGGCAGGCCACGTAATCGGTCTTGAAGATCCGCGCCCCGGAGGCCTGCAGGATGTTGTAGGCCAGGCGCAGCGACTGCCCCGGCGCCTCCTCCCCCTGGATCAGGACGGCATCCCCGATCCCGTCGCAGATCAGCGCCCCGATGTGGCAGCTCGCCTCCAGCAGGGTCGGCAGGAAGTCCTTCCCCGGATCCGCGGAGGCCACCAGCACGTCCTTCAGGAGAATCGGGTGCCGCGGATCGGTCTGCGCCGCGAGGAGCCGGAAGGCCGTGATCACCGGCAGGTCGATGCCGTCCGCCACGGTCACCACCGCGGGTTCGGGGAGGGCGTTCAACTCCGCCACGGCGGCCGCATCGCGCGGATCGACGGCCCGCACCCCGGCATCCTCCACCACCACTTCCGGCACGAAGTCCCCCATGGCCGCGATCTTGTGCGCCACCTGGTCGTACTTCCTCCGCGACGTGAAGACCCGCACGGTCTCCTCCCCGCCGAGCTTCACCCCGTTCACCTCCACCAGCGCCGACTTGCGGCGCTGGTACGAGAACGGGTCCCACGTGGGGCGGATGTCCGTGGCTGCGGCGTCCCGCCGCAGGCTGGTGGCTGCCGCATCCTGCGGCAGTCCGTCCCTGCGGCATCCTGCCGCAGCCTCTTCCCAATTGTCTCCCCACTTCGACCAGGCCCACTCCCAGTCGGAGAGCCCGGCCATTCCCGGATTGTTCAGGACATACCGGACCTGGTTCTCGAAGTCTTCCCCGTCCCTGATCAAGTGATCGTAATACTCCTTCTGCCAGAACGCTCCGTCGCGTCCCAGGATTCGATTCGCCTCCTTGGCGGTGAACGACTTCCAGGCGCGGAGAATGTCTTCCAATCTCCAGTCCTGCAGGGGCGCGAAAATGACGTGGACGTGGTTCGGCATCAGGCACCACGACAGCAGTTCATAGCGCTCGCCGTCGAAGTGGCGCAGGGCCTCGGCCACCATCCCGGCCACCCGGTTGTCACGGAGCCAGCATTCTCCCCGTCCTTCGTGCAGCGCCGTTTCAATGCGATCAGAATAAAGCTCGGCAAGGTGCTTGCGCAGGCGGCGCAATTCCGCTTCGCGATCCCGCGATCCCTTTTCCTCCAGGATCAGCCCGATCTGTTTCTCGTAAATCTCCTTCTCCTCCCGGTAATCCCGCAACGCCGAGGCCGGGAGCGAGTCGGCGAGACGAAACGTGACCGCGTAGGCGCCCCCGGGCCGTTCCCAGTGAGGAAGGTAGGTGGCGTGCCTGATGGACACCTCGCCGCGAGACGCGGCGGCCACGGACTGCCGCGGAACGCGGCAGCTACGGACCAACTCCCTCGCCACCGGGATCTCGTGCACCGCGTCTTCGGTGAGGCTCACCCGGATCGTGTCCCCGATCCCGTCGGCGAGCAGCGATCCGATGCCGATGGCCGACTTGATGCGTCCGTCCTCGCCGTCCCCCGCTTCCGTCACGCCGAGGTGGATCGGGTAGTTCCAGTCGGGCCCCTCGTTGTCGAGACGGGCCACGAGGAGGCGATAGGCCTCGATCATGACCTTCGGGTTGGAGGCCTTCATGGAAAAGATGATCTCGTGGTAGTCCAGTTCGCGGGCGATCCGGACGAACTCCAGCGCGCTTTCCACCATCCCGAGCGGCGTGTCGCCGTAGCGGTTCATGATCCGGTCCGACAGCGATCCATGGTTCGTCCCGATCCGCATGGCCCGCCCGAGGTCCTTGCACAACTCCACGAGGGGAACGAACTTCTCGCGGATGCGCTGCAATTCCGCGGCGTACTGCGCGTCGGTGTATTCGCGCACCTCGAACTTCTTCTTGTCGGCGTAGTTGCCCGGGTTCACCCGCACCTTCTCGACCCACTTCGCGGCTTCCAGGGCGGCATCCGGCTTGAAGTGGATGTCCGCCACGAGGGGCACGTCGCACCCCGCGGCGCGCACCCCGTCGCGGATGTGCTCGAGATTCTCCGCGTACTTCTTCGTCTGCGCCGTGATCCGGACAATCTCGCACCCGGCCTCCGCGAGCTGGAGGACCTCCTTCACGCATGCCGCGGTGTCCCGCGTGTCGGAGGTGATCATCGACTGCACCCGGATCGGGTGCCCCCCCCCGATCCCGACGTGGCCGACCATCACCTCCCGGGACCGGCGCCTCTCCGGATGGAAGAGGTCCGGACAGTATCGCAGGCGGTTGTCGGCGCTCATGAACAGGACCTATATCCCAGAATCATGCCCCCGGCAACGGCTGGAAAACCCGGTCTCCCGCGCCGCCCCCCGGCCGATTCCCAGACAAATCCTCGCGCCCGGGGCGATTCTGCGTAAAGTGCCTCCAATGAGAATCAGTGCCGTCCTCCTCCTGCTTTTCGTGTCCTTGACGCCCGTTTTCGGGGAGGACGCCGCCCCCGCCGCCCCGGATGCCCGGGACGTCGATTTCCTCCGGGTCGACGAGGACGAGGAGGCGGCCCGCCTCCAGACCTCGGTCACCCGTTACGAGAAGGACGGCGTCACCGTGGAGTTGCTGGGTGCCGTGCATATCGCCGACAAGGAGTACTACGACGAGCTCAACCGGCGGTTCGCGGCCTTCGACGCCCTCCTGTTCGAGATGATCGGCGGCGAGAACCTCGTGAACGGCAAGGCGCCGGTCCCGGCGGAGGACGAGGAGCCCGATCTCGTCATGGACATGCTGGGCAAGATGTACGACTCCATGGCGAAGTTCCTCAAGTTGACCGGCCAGAAGGACGGCATCGACTACGCTGCGAAGAACTTCGTGCACGCCGATCTCACCGTCGCGGAGTTCGTGGCCCTCCAGGAGGAGCGGGGCGAATCGCTGTTGGGCTTCGCCCTCGCGGCCGGCCGCCAGATGGAGGAGAACCCGGACGCCGAGGTCCGCCAGCCGAACATGGCGCGGCTCCTCACGGCCTTCCTCGCCGGCAATGCCAACGCCCTCAAGATGGAGATCATCCACACCCTCGGGCAGGGCGACGATCAGATCTCCGCCCTCGCGGGCGAGAATGTCATCATCCACGACCGCAATGCCAAGTGCCTCAAGGTGCTCGACGCCGAGATCGCGAAGGGCCGGAAGAATCTCGGCATCTTTTACGGCGCCGCCCACTACCCGGACATGGAGGAGCGCCTCCTGAAGCAGGGATGGAAAAGGACCGGGCACGAGTGGCTCACCGCCTGGGACGTCCCCAAGCCGAAGCGGCGCCCCAAGGCCCTTCCGGGGAAACAAGCGCCGCCGAAGAAAGCCGCCTAGCGGACGCGGCGCCCGGATCGCTCCGTCGCCGCCGAAGCCCCCGCGTGCGGCCTACGGCACCAGGCTCACCTGCGTGATCGGCAGGGCCTGCGACTCGATCCAGTCGAGGACCTTCGGCCCGCCGAAGAACGTCCCGCTGAACGGCGTCGTGAAGGTCGACACCGCCACGAGGTTGCCCCGCGGGTCCGGCATGAACCACGGGCTGCCCGAGTCTCCCTTGATGCCTTTCAGGTAATGCTCCGGATAGTCCGGATGCTTGACGGAGCCGATCGTGTCGGCGGTGGCCATGTTGACCGTGGAGGCCCGCACCAGGCCCGCCCGGTCCCCGTTGCAGGTCGTGACGATGACGCACCGGTCGTGCAGCGATTCGTGCTGCTCCTTCGTCATCCGCGCCGGGATCGGGTATTTCCGGATGCCGTCGGGCAGCTCGCCGCACTCCGCAATGGCGAAGTCCGTCCCGGGAATCGTCATCCAGTTCTTCCGGGTGATCTTGGCTCCGGACCCTTCCGGCCCGATGGTGTACTTGCGCCCCTTGGCGTCGACGAAGGTCAGGGGCGGTTGCCGGCCGCCGATGGTGTGGGCCGCCGTCGCGATCCAGTCGCGCTTCGGATCGGTGTTGGCCAGGGCCACCGCACTGCGATGCAGGGGCGCCGGAACCTTCCGCGCGATTCCCGTGAAGTCGTGACCCGCCGCCCACGACTTCGGGTTGTAGCGGCGGCCCTCGCCGTAGATCCGGAGGTCCCCGCTCTTCAAGGCCGCGGCTTCGAGGGCCGCATCGGGCGCGAAGGAATCACCCATTCCGGCCGGCGCGGCCAGCACCAGGGCCGCTCCCGTCAATCCCAGGATTCGCTTGGTCATGCCTGCAGAATCCCCCCGGCAGGCCGATTTGCAAGGAGAGATCGGAGAAGACGCTCGCCCCCCTCCCGGCGAGGCGCTAGGGATGAGCCTCATGCGCTTCCTCCTCCTCCCTGCGATGGCGGCCGCGGTGGCCGCCGGTGACCTCCACGATGTCGTGATCTACGGCGGCACCTCCGCCGGGGTGATGGCCGCCGTCCAGGCCCAGCGCATGGGAAAATCCGCGGTCATCGTCTGCCCGGACAAGCACCTCGGCGGCCTCTCCGCGGGCGGCCTCGGGTGGACCGACACCGGCAAGAAGGAAGTCATCGGGGGACTCGCCCGCGAGTTCTACCACGGCGTCTGGCGGCACTACCGGGACGACGACGCGTGGAAGTGGCAGGCCCGGGACGAATACGGCAACCGCGGCCAGGGGAGTCCCGCCATCGACGGCGAGCGGCGCACGATGTGGATCTTCGAACCCCACGTCGCGGAGGACATCTTCGAGGCCTTCATCAAGGAGAGCGGGATCAAGGTCCATCGTGACGAATGGCTCGACCGCGCGAACGGGGTGGTGAAGCAGGACGGCCGCATCCGCTCGATCAAGACCCTCTCGGGCCGCACCTTCCCCGGGCGGATGTTCATCGACGCCACCTACGAGGGCGACCTCATGGCCGCCGCCGGGGTGACCTTCACGGTCGGCCGCGAAGCCAACAGCCAGTACGGCGAGACCCTCAACGGCGTGCAGACCAAGCGCGCCGTCAAGCACCAGTTCCGGAAGGACATCGACCCGTATGTCGATCCGGGCGATCCCGGTTCGGGACTGCTGCCGCGCATCCACCCCGGCCCGCCGGGCGAGGAGGGCGCCGCCGACCACCGCGTCCAGGCGTACTGCTTCCGGACCTGCATGACCGATCATCCCGGGAACCGGGTCCCGTGGCCGAAACCCGACGGCTACGACCCGCAGCACTACGAGCTCCTCCTGCGCTACCTGCAGGCGGGCTGGAAGGGGGTCTTCAGCAAGTTCGACCCGATCCCGAACCGCAAGACGGACACCAACAACCACGGCGCCTTTTCGTTCGACAACATCGGCGCCAACTATGAATACCCGGAAGGCAGCTACGAGAAGCGGCGGGAGATCATCCGGGAACACGAGCGCTACCAGAAGGGCCTCCTCTGGTTCCTCGCCAACGACCCCCGGGTCCCCGACGACATCGCCACCGAAATCCGCCGCTGGGGGCTCGCCCGGGACGAGTTCACCGACAACGGAAACTGGCCCCACCAGATCTACGTCCGCGAGGCGCGGCGCATGGTCTCCGATTTCGTCGTCACCGAGCTGCACCTCCGCCGCAAGGAACCGACCCCCCGCCCGGTCGGCATGGGCTCCTACAACATGGACAGCCACAACGTGCAGCGCTATGTCGATGCCGACGGCCACGCCCGCAACGAAGGCGACATCCAGATCAGCCCCGGCGGCCCCTACCCGATCGACTACGGCGCCATTGTCCCGAAGAAGAAGGAAGCCCCCAACCTCCTCGTCCCGGTGTGCGTGTCGTCGTCCCACATCGCCTACGGGTCCATCCGCATGGAACCCGTCTTCATGATCCTCGGGCAATCCGCGGCCACCGCGGCCTGCCTCGCGCTCGACCTCGACCTCGCCGTGCAGGACCTTCCCTACCCCGCGCTCCGGAAGCGGCTTCTCGCCGATCGGCAGGTCCTGGAAACCCCGAACCCCGCCGGCTTCATCCCGCTTCGCTCGCTGCGGGGCATCGTCGTCGACAACACCAGGGCGCAACTCGAGGGCCCGTGGAAGAAGTCCGGCGTCACGGCCGGCGTCCACGACGGCTACCTCCACGACGACGGCGCCGCGGACTCATCCTGCCTGGCGCGCTTCACCGCCGACCTCGACCCGGGCTTCTACGACATCGAGGTCGCCTACACCCCCCACCCGAATCGCGCCACCAACGTGCCGATTCGCATCACCGCATCCCGGGAAGTCCACCGGTTCAGCCTCAACCAGCGCGAGAAGCCCAACCACGGAGCCTTTCACACCCTGGACTCGCTCTTCCTCGGCGGCCCCACCACCGTCCTCATCGCCAACCGCGAAACCGACGGCCACACGATCGTCGATGCGGTCCGCTTCCTGAAGAAGTGACGCCACGGCGGTTTCCCTCGCCGGCCGGGACTACTCGACCCGCCAGAGCGTCACGCTCTCCGCCGGCAGGGTCAGCACCACCCGCGGCACCGCGCCGTCCCACTGCAACTCCGCGGTCTCGGCCCGGGCGCCCTCGTTGACGTCCTCGAGCGGCACGCGCTTCAGTTCCTGCCCGGGCTTCACGAGCGCCTCGTTTTGCAGGCCCACCACCGCCATGGCGTTTTCCGGCAGGCCCGCGGTCCGCTCCCGCCCCGAGAGGTTGAACGCCACCACCACCACCTCGCTGCGGTCCTCCAGGTAGCGCGCGAACACGAACACCCCGTCGTCCGACTGCGATGCGCCGCTGTCCACCCAGAGCGGCCCGGTGCGTCCCTCGCGCAGGGCCCGCGAGCCCTTGCGCGCCGCGATCAACCCGCTCAGCGCCGCGAAGCTCCCGGACTTCCGGATCTTCGCGAAGCGGCCCTCCGCCCCCCGCTCGACGAAGGTCAGGCGCCCCGTTTCCGAGTCCCGCCCCAGCTCCCCGTCCCTCGCCTCCAGTCCGGCCTCCGTCCCGTAGTAGAGGCACGGAATCCCCTCCGTCGTCAACACCATCGCGTTCGCCAGGATGTTCCGCCGTTCCGAGACGCCCCTGACGCGAAACCGGTTCAGCCCGTCGTGGTTCTCGATGAAGGTGATCGACTTCTGCCGGGCGTTCAGGCCGTCCGCTCCGGGCTCCGGATTGTAGTAGGGCCGGGCTCCTCCCTCCGGCCCGCCGTGCAGGTCGCGCATGGACCGCTCGAGGCCCGCCGCATTCCCGAAGTCCCGCCCCGCGTGCCGCAGGTAACCGCGCGCCGACCAGCAGAACTGGAAGTTCAGGAGCCCGTCGAGGCACGGGCGCTTGTCCCGCGCCCAGTCCGACCGGTAGGTGTAGCGCCCCAGCACCTCCGGGTTCCCGTCGTAGGCCTCCCCGAAGAGGATCACCTCCCCCGCCTTCTCCCCGAGTCGCTTGCGCAGGCGCTCCGCAAAGGCCGTCCAGAACTCGTGGTGCACGTGCTTCACGGTGTCGATCCGGAACCCGTCCACCCCGATGTCCTCGATGTAGGGCGCGTAGATCCGCACGAACTCGTCGACGAGGGCGTCGAAGTGCGGGCTGTCGGGCGCGGTCTGGATGTCCCGCAGGCTGAAGAAATCGCACAAGACCTCCTCCCCGTCGTTCTTTCCGAGGCTCCCCGGGCTGTACCCCTTCCGCGTGTAGGTTCCCAGTTGCGAGAGAACGCCCTCCGGGCCGGTGCGGAGCTGGTTCCATGCCGGCTCGTGCGCCCATCGTGCATTCCCGTGGAACCCCGCCTCCCGGAACGGCTGAATCCATTCCTCCTTCCGGCCCCGGTCGAACTCCCCGTCACCGTCGGCGTCGTAGTAGAACACCGGCCCGGTGTGGTTGCACACGATGTCCTGGATCACCTTGATCCCCTTCGCATGCGCCAGCGCCACGAAGTCGCGGTAGTGTTGCAGCCGCCCCTCCTTCCCCGCCGGGTACTTCCGCCCGTCGAGCGAGAAGAGGCTGGTGAGATGCGGGTCGAGGTCCGAAAAATCCTGCGTCCAGTACCCGTGGTAGCCCGTCTTCGCGGCGTCCCCCACGTCAAAGCGCGAGTTCCAGACGTTCTTCACCGGCGGCGTGATCCAGAGCGCCGTCACCCCGAGGTCGGTGAAGTAGCCGCTCTGCAACGCCTTCTCCAGCCCCCGCAGATCGCCACCGTGATACCGGTCGAGGTCCCGTTGCGCCCGGTCGTACAATTGCGCCTCGCTTCCGCGCGGGACGTTGTTCCCGGCGTCGCCGTCGAAGAACCGGTCCGTCATCGCGAAGTAGATGATGTCATCGCTCCACGCGCGCTCCTCTGCGCCGGCCCGGCCGTTCCCCGCGATTCCGGCCGCGATGAAAATCAGGGAAACCAAAGCACTCTTCATCCCTCCCAGCATTCTTCACACTCGCCGCATTCTCAACAACCGATTGCTGCATATCACCCCGGGCCGCCCGTCGAACTTCCGCCGGGACTTGACAGCCCGGGCCCCGACTCAAACTCTGCTATCGACTGAACAACACTGCACGCATCATGAAGCATCTTGCCCTCCTTCTCGCCGCCGTCCTTGGCATCGCCGCAACGCCGCTCGCAGCCCAGGATTCCACCAAGGGAAAAACGATTCTCATCCTCGACGCCTCCGGGTCGATGTGGGGCAAGATCGAAGGCAAGGCCAAGATCGACATCGCCCTCGCCACCGCCGCGGACCTCATCAGGAACCGCCCCGCGAATCTCGAAATGGGCCTCATGGCATACGGACACCGCCGCAAGGGCGACTGCAACGATATCGAGTTGATCGTTCCCCCCGGGAAGGAGACCACGGAATCGCTCCTCGGCGCCCTCGACCGCATGGTGCCCAAGGGCAAGACGCCCATCTTCAAGTCCGTCCTCCAGGCCGCCGAATCGCTCCGCTACACCGAGCAACCCGCCTCGGTCATCCTCGTCAGTGACGGCATCGAGACCTGCGACGGCGACCTCGGCGCCCTCGGGAAACTCCTCGCCGAAAAGGGCATCGACTTCAAGACCCACATCATCGGCTTCGCCATGACCGATGAGCAGACCGTCGAACTGCGGGCCCTCGCCAAGACCACCGGCGGGCTCTACGCCGACGCCGGGGACGCCGCCACCCTCAAGGCCGCCCTGCAGACCGCCGTGGCCGCGGCCGTCAAGCCGGTGACCTCCCTCTCGCTCGTCCCCCTCGATGAAGACGGCAAGTCGATCCTCAAGAACGGGGTGCAGTTCGCGCTCTACAAGAACAAGGGCGACGAGAACCCCGCCGTCGAGGGGACCGGCGGCTTGTGGAAGGGCGATGTCGAACCCGGCGCCTACCATGCGACCGCCACCTTCGCGGGCCGCACCCTCGAGGCCGCCGTGGACGCCGCCGAAGGCCGCAACACCACCCACCATTTCACCTTCAAGGCGCCCGTGCTCACCCTGCAGGCCGTCATGCAGGAAGGCGGCGAACCGCTCGCCGACGGGGTGGCATGGAAGGTCCTGGGCGCCGCCAACGCCGAGGGGCGGCGTCCGCCCGTGACCTATTCCTACGATGCCACCGCGACCTTCCGGCTCGCCCCCGGCGACTACCTCGTCCAGGCCAAGCGCGGCAACGCCGCCGTCGAGCAGGAGATCTCCTTCGGCGAGGAGCCCCGGACCGTGACGCTCGTCTTCGGGGCCGGGCGCCTCGCCATGTCGGCGGCTCTCACCAAGGACGGCGAAGCCATCACCGAGGGCCTCGCGTGGAAGGTCCTCGGCGAACCGAACTCCGAAGGAAAGCGCCCCCAGGTCGCCTACTCCTACGACGCCCAGCCGAAGTTCACCATTCCGGCGGGCGCCTACCTCGTGAGCGTCAAGAAGGGGAACGCCACCGCCACCGCCACCGTGGAGGTCGAGGCCGGCAAGGACACCACCGGCCACATCGTCATCGGCAGCGGCTTCCTGAAGCCCCGCGCCGTCATGAGCGCCGGCATGGAGCCCTTCGATGACAAGGGGCTCAAGTGGGACGTCCTCACCCCGCCCAACGACGAAGGAAAGCGCAAGAGCGTCGCCTACTCGTACGACGCCGCCCCGAAGTTCAGTATCCCCTCCGGCTCCTATCTCCTCCGGGTCACGCGCGGGCAGGCCACCACCGAACAGGACGTGGAGGTTTCTTCCGGCGAGACCACCGAGGCGCTCCTGAACCTCAACGCCGCCCTCCTGCGGCCCACCGCCAGCATGACCGAGGGCGGCGAGGTCTTCAACGACCGGGGACTCAAGTGGGAGGTCTACGGCCCGCCGAACGCCGAGGGGAAACGCGCGAATGTCGCCTACTCCTACGACGCCCAGCCGACCTTCGTCCTGCCGGCGGGCACATACCAGGTGGTCGTGAAGCGCGAGAGCGCCGCCACCACCCTCGACGACGTGACCGTCGAGACGGGCAAGCTCAACGGCGCCCACGCGGTCCTCGACGCGGGCCTCGTGAAGCTCACCCTGGCGGACGCCTCGGGGTCGCCGGTTTCCGGCAGCCACTGGTGGGATGTGTTCGGCCCCCCGAACGCCGAGGGAAAACGCGCCAAGGTGGCCTACTCGAACAAGCCCACCCCGACGGTCGTCCTCCGCGCCGGACCGTATCTCGTGAAGGCCAAGGCCGGCGACCGGACTGCGGAGGCCGAGATGCAGGTGGAAGCCGGCAAGCTCAGCGAGTTCACCGTGAAACTCGCGGAGTGAGCCCCGCCGCGCATCCCCCGATCGCGGGGGCCGGGACGGGGATTTTGATTCAATCCGGCGCGCGCCGACGTATCCTCCCCGACCTGATGAAGGCGCTCCTCATTCTCATCCTCCTTGGCCCGGCCGGGCTCCTCGCGGCGGAACCCGTGCCGGCCGCCGGGACCGGCCGGCCCAACCTGGTGTTCATCCTCGCGGACGACTGCACCTACCGCGACATGGAGATCTACGGCGGGCAGGCCAGGACCCCCCACCTCAAGAAGCTCGCCGCCGAGGGGCTCAAGTTCACGCGGTGCTTCCAGGCCGCCCCGATGTGCTCGCCGACCCGGCACAACATCTACACCGGGCTCTACCCGGTGAAGTCCGGCGCCTGGCCGAACCACACCTGCGTCTACCCCGGCACGAAGTCGATCGCGCACCACCTCAGGGACGCCGGCTACCGGGTGGCCCTCTCCGGCAAGACCCACGTCTCCCCGCGGTCGGCCTTCCCGTTCGAATACTCCCCGGACTTCAAGAAGGACGGGCCGCAGACCCGGCCGATCTACCCGAACATCCGGAAGCTCATCGAGGAATCCAAGGGCGCCGGAACGCCCTTCTGTCTCTTCGCCTGCTCGAACGAACCGCACACTCCCTACACCATGGGCGACCCCTCGCAGTATCCGCCGGAGAGCCTCGAGATCCCGCCCACCTTCGTGGACACCCCCGAGACCCGCCGGCATTATGCGGATTACCTCGCGGAGATCACCTACTTCGACTGGCAGTGCGGCCAGCTCCTGAAGCTCCTCGATGAATACGGCCTCGCCGGCGACACCCTCGTGATGGCCGTCTCCGAGCAGGGGTCGGCCTTTCCGTTCGCCAAGTGGACCTGCTACGAGATGGGGCTCGCGTCGGGCATGGTCGTGCGCTGGCCCGGCAAGGTGAAACCCGGCACCACCACCGACGCCCTCGTGGAGTATGTCGATGTCACGCCCACCTTCCTCGATGCCGCCGGGGCGCCCGTCCCCGCCAACCTCGACGGCAAGTCGTTCCTGCCGGTCCTCACCGGAGACACGGACCGGCACAAGGATTTCACCTACGGCCTCCACACCACCCGCGGCATCATCAACGGCACCGAGGCCTACGGGATCCGCTCGGTCCGCAGCGACACCCACCGCTATATCTGGAACCTCCACCACGAGGCCACCTTCACCAACGCCGTGACACGCAAGGGCGGCGACAAGGCCGACTTCTGGTCGAGCTGGATGCGGAAGGCGGAAGGCGGCGACGCCCACGCCCGCGCCATGACGCAGAAGTACCAGCACCGGCCGGAAGAGGAACTCTACGACATCATCAAGGACCCGCACTGCACGAAGAACCTCGCCGGCGACCCCGCCATGGCCGAAATCAGGAAGGACCTGCGGGAGATCCTCGAAGCGTGGATGCGGTCCCAGGGCGACAAGGGCGCCGAGACCGAGGAGATCGCCCACACCCGCAAGGCCGGCTACCAGTCCAAGGAGAAATCCGGAAACGACCCGGACCGCAAACCGAAGGCCGGCCGGAACGGCAAACGGAAGAACCAGAAAACCGCATCATGAAAACCGCCTGTCTTTTCCTCCTCACCCTCGCCGCCGGGCTCTGGCCCGCGGCACTCGCCGCCGGCGAAAAACCGAACATCGTCTTCATCCTCGCCGACGACCTCGGATACGGCGAACTCGGCAGCTACGGACAAGGAAAGATCAGGACCCCGCACCTCGACCAGCTTGCCCGGGAGGGCATGCGCCTCACGCGTCATTACACCGGGGCCCCGGTCTGCGCCCCGGCCCGGTGTGTCCTCATGACCGGGCGCCACCTCGGCCACGCCGAGATCCGCAACAACGGCGATTCCGGCAAGGGGGGACCGTTTCCCGGCCAGCGGCCCATCACGGCCGGCGCGGTCACCATCGCGGAAGTCCTGCAGGCCGCCGGGTATGCCACCGGGGGCTTCGGGAAGTGGGGACTCGGCCCCACGGACGGCAGCGGCTCGCCGATCCGCCAGGGCTTCGACCGCTTCTACGGATACAACTGCCAGCGCAATGCCCATTCCTTCTTCCCGCCCTTCCTCGACGATGACGAGGGCATCGAGACCATCAACGCCAACCCCGTCCCCGGGCACCTCCGGAAGCCGGAAGGCGAGATCAAGGCCGGCGACTACCGGGCCGAAACCTACGCCCCCGACCGCATTCTCGAGGAGGCCGTGGAATTCCTCGACGCCCACAAGGACGGCCCCTTCTTCCTCTACTGCCCGTTCGTGGAACCCCACCTCGCGATGCACCCGCCCCAGGAGTGGCTCGATCGCTACCCGGAGGAATGGGACCGGGAGAAGGGCGTCTACCGCGGGCAGAACGGATACCTCCCTCACCCGCGCCCGCGCGCCGGATACGCCTCCATGATCTCCGACCTCGACGAGCACGTCGGCACCATCCTGAAGCGCCTCGATCACCACGGCCTGCGGGACAAGACCCTCGTCATCTTCACCTCCGACAACGGCACCACCCACGGGTCGCGCGACCCGAAGTTCGGCGTCGGCGGGGTCGATGCCGCGTTCTTCAACTCCACCGCCGGCTTGCGGGGGTTCAAGGGCAGTGTCCACGAAGGCGGCATCCGCGTCCCCGCCATCGTCCGCTGGCCCGGCGTCGTGGAGGCCGCCAGCACCTCCGGCACCCCCGGCTATTTCCCCGATTGGTTTCCGACCCTCTGCGCCGCGGCGGGCGCCGCCCCGCCCGCCGGTCTCGACGGCGTCGATCTGACCCCCGCCCTGAAGGGTGGCCGCGTCGAGCGTTCCAAGCCCATGATCTGGGAGTTCCACGGCTATGGCGGACAGCTTGCCGTCATCGACGGCGACTGGAAGGCGGTCCGCCTCGACGTCCGCAGCAAGAAGGGGCCGGGCCCGTGGACGCTCTACAACCTCGCCGACGATCCCGCCGAATCCACCGATCTCGCCGCGAAGAAGCCCGCCATCCTCAAGCGCCTCGTCACGGCCTTTGAAACCGACCGCACCCCGCACGAGCACTTCAAGCTGCCCCTCTACGATTGAACGGCCCCGCCGCCCGGCCCCCTCCCGATTCGCCCGGCGACGTCCACGCCCGGGCCGGCGCCCCCGGATCCCGGGATCGGGGCGGATGGGGGCGAAACATTGGAGACACCGGTCCGTATCCGACTTAGGTTTTTTCCGGATGCGTGCCATTTTCGCCCTTCTCTCGATTGTGCTGCCGGCGGTCCTGCCGTCCTGCCGGGAGGCCCCGGCGCCGCAGACCGGGGCGGCCCTCTACGCGCAGCAGTGCGCGGCGTGCCACGGCGCGAACGGGGAAGGGGTGGCCGACGAGTACGACGAGCCGCTCTGGGGGAGCGAGTCGCCCGCAGCCCTCGCGCGCTACATCCACAAGTCGATGCCGGAGGGCGACGAGACGGCGGTGGTGGACGACGAGGCCGCCCTCGTGGCCGCCTACATCCACGACGCCTTCTATTCGCCGGAAGCCCGGGCGCGCCGGCGGCCGCCGCGGGTGGAGTTGACCCGCCTCACCAACAACCAGTTCCGCCAGTCGCTCGTCGACCTCATCGGCTCGTTCTACCGCGTGCCGGACATCACGCGCCGCGGCGGCCTCAGCGCGCGCTACTTCAACTCCGAGAAGATGGCCAAGCAGAAGACGCATGTCCTCGACCGGGTCGATCCCGCCGTCGATTTCGACTTCGGCACCGGCAGCCCGGCCCCGGGCGTCACCCAGAAGGCGTTCTCGATCACGTGGTCCGGCTCGATCCTCGCCCCGGAGTCGGGCCACTACCAGTTCCGCCTGCGCACCCGGAACGGCGCCACCCTGCACCTGAACTCCGTGGCGGGCGAGGGGGGCGGATCCTGGAGCGAAGGCGCCTTCATCGACGCCTACGTCAGCTCCAACAACGAAGTCCGCGAGCGGACGGGCCGCATGTTCCTGCTGGGCGGGCGCGCCTATCCCCTGCATCTCGAGTTCTTCAGCTACCAGGAAGAGCGCTCCCTGATCCGGCTCGAGTGGAAGCCGCCGCACGGCACGTGGTCGCCCGTTCCGCCGGAGCAGCTCTCCCCGGACCGCGGGGCCCCGCTGGCCGTGATCTCCACGCCCTTCCCCCCCGACGACCGCAGTCTCGGTTACGAGCGCGGATCGTCGATCTCCGGGCAGTGGCACGAGGCCGCCACCACCGGCGCCGTCGAGGCGGTGAACCTCATCGTCAAGCACCTCGGGCAACTCGTCGGGGAGGACGGCCGCGACGACCCCGAGAAGCTGAAGTCCTTCTGCTTCACCTTCGCGGACCGCGCCTTCCGCCGTCCCCTCGACGCCGGCCAGCGCCGCTTCTTCGTCGCGCGCCACTTCGAGGACTCCCCTCCCGAAGCCGCCCTCCGGAAGTCGCTCCTGCTCACCCTCACCTCCCCGCGTTTCCTCTATCCCGGGCTCTGCGAGAATGACGGGCCGCCGGACCATCACACCGTGGCGGCGCGGCTGGCACTCGGCTTGTGGGACTCGCTCCCCGACGATTCCCTGCGCGAAGCCGCCGCCCGGGGCCGCCTGGGCGACATCGAGAAGGTCCGAAACTACGCCGGCCACATGATGAGGGACCCGCGCACCCGCCAGAAGGTGCGCGAATTCTTCCACCACTGGCTCGCCATGGACGAGCGCGAGGATCTCGGCAAGGACCCCGACCTGTTTCCCGGCTTCGACCCGCTCGTCATCGCGGATCTCCGCACCTCCCTCGAGCGGTTCATCGAGGATGTCGTCTGGAGCGAGGCATCCGACTACCGCGAACTGCTGCGGGCCGACTACCTGTTCCTGAACGACCGCCTCGCCGGGTTTTACGAGGCGCCGCCCCTTCCGGAGGCCGGCTTCGTGAAGGTCACCCTGCCGGGCGAACCGCGCGCCGGGGTCCTCACCCACCCCTTCCTCCTGTCGGCCAACGCCTACCACGACAACACCTCCCCGATCCATCGCGGGGTCTTTCTCAGCCAGAACATCCTCGGGCGCCTCCTGAAGCCCCCGCCCGAGGCGATCGCCTTCAAGAATGACGACTTCGACCCGTCCCTCACGATGCGCGAGAAGGTCACCGAGCTCACCCGGGAGGAGTCCTGCATGCAGTGCCACGCGGTCATCAACCCGATCGGTTTCAGCCTCGAGAACTTCGACGCGGTGGGGCGCTTCCGCACCGAGGAGAACCGCAAGCCCCTCAACACCGTCAGCGACTACGTCACGGGCGACGACCGGGCGGTCCGCCTCGCGAGCGCCCGGGACCTGGCCGCCCTCGCCATCGAGAGCCCCTCGGCCCACCGCGCCCTCGTCAGCCACCTGTTCCACCACCTCATCAAGCAATCCCCGGAAGCCTACGCCCCCGGCACCGTCGATTCCCTCCGCGAAAAATTCGTCGAAAGCGGTTACAATATGCGCGAATTGATCGTAGAAGTGGTTGTTCGGGCCTCCCTCCATCCACGCGCCGGCGCGCGCACGGCGGCCGCCGCCCCCAACCCCTGACCTTCCTTTCCGTGAACCGCAACCGGCGCCAGTTTCTCCGCGACCTCGGCCTTTCCGCGGGCGCCCTCCCGTTCGTCGCCGGGCTTCCCAGCCTTGGCGCCGTGGGGGAGGCCCGCAAGCAGCGCCTCATCATCGTGTTCTCCCCGAACGGCACCCTCCCGGGGAACTTCTGGCCGGACCAGCCCGGCCCGCTCGCCACCCTCCGGCCGATTCTCGAGCCCCTCGCGCCGTTCAAGGAGCGCATGCTCCTGCTGAAGGGCCTCGCGAACCGGGTCGGCGGGGACGGCGACGGCCACATGCGCGGCATGAGTTGTCTCCTCACCGGCGACAAGCTCCTCCCCGGAAACATCCAGGGCGGGTCCCACACCCCCGCCGGGTGGGCCAGCAGCATCTCGATCGACCAGGAGCTGAAGAACTTCCTCCAGGGGCGCGAGGCGACGCGCACCCGCTTCGGATCGCTGGAATTCGGGGTGGCCGTCCCGGACCGCGCCGACCCGTGGACCCGCATGGTCTACGCCGGGTCGAACAAGCCGGTGGCCCCGGTCGACGACCCCTACCAGATGCTCGGCAAGCTCTACGGGAGCGTGCAGGACAAGGAGACCCTCGGCAGCATCCTCGACGACCTCGGCGACGACCTCGAGACGGTGGCTCGCAGGATCAGCGCCGAAGACAGGCGCTTCCTCGAGGACCACCTCGCCCTCGTTCGCTCCCTCGAAGCGGAACTGCAGCGGGAAACCACGAAGGACCTCGTCCACCCCGAACCGGAACTCGATCCCAACATCGAGCTCGTCAACGACAACACGCCGCGGATCAGCCGCATGCAGATCGACCTGCTGGTCAACGCCATGGCGAATGACATGACGCGCATCGCGACGCTCCAGTTCATGCGGTCCGTCGGCCAGGCCCGGATGCGCTGGCTCGACATCGAGGAGGGACACCATTCCCTCTCGCACGAGCCGGACAAGAACGAGGAGGCCCAGAAGAAGCTCCTCCGCATCAATCACTGGTTTGCGGGGGAGGTCGCCCACCTCGCGGCCCGGTTGCGGGACACCCCGGAACCCGGCGGACCGGGGTCGATGCTCGACCACACCACCATCCTCTGGACCAACGAACTCGGGAAGGGGAATTCCCACAGCCACCATGACATCCCCTTCGTCCTCCTCGGGAACGGGGCGGGATTCCGGATGGGCCGATCCCTCGATTTCGGGGGCACGCCGCACAACCGGCTGTGGCTCACGATCGCGGACGCCTTCGGCCACCACCTCGGGCACTTCGGCCAGGAGAGCCTCTGCGCCGGGGGCCCCCTCGACCTCGCCTGAGCCACCCGCGGCCACCCCCCGGCCCGGCGGTTTCGAGGGCTCCATGATGCACGACCGTGCGGGCCCCGGTGGCGCCGCCCCCGGGGCATCCGGCTTCGACACGGAAATGAAAGTGATTTTCAGCCGGCCTTCCCTTAAGATCCGCGGGTGATCGCATGCCGGCACCTGATGTTTCTCCTGGCGGCCGCGGGTTCCCTCCCGGGCGCCACCCTTCCCCTCGTCGGGCCGGACCTGGTCTTTGAGGAGACCGACGGCCTGCTCGTCTTCGAAGCCGAGCATTTCTACGTGCAGAAGCTCGATGACGAGCGGAAATGGCACCTCACCACGCGCGATCTCACGCCGGACGTCGCGCCCGACGGCGATCCGTCGCACATCGGCGGCGCCAGCGGGGGCGCCTACCTCGAACTCCTGCCCGATACGCGCCGGAGCCACAGCGACAAGCTCATCCGGGGCAAGAACTTCTCGCTGGAGCCCGGCAAGATGGCGGTCCTCACCTACAAGGTCCACATCAACAACCCGGGCAAGTATTACATCTGGGCGAGGGCCTTCTCGACCAACACCGAGGACAACGGGTTTCACGTCGGCCTCGACGGAGAATGGCCGGCATCGGCGCAGCGATGGCAGACGGTCGAGAAGAACAAGTGGCACTGGGAAAGCAAACAGCGCACCCCCGAGGTGCATGCCGGCGAGCGTCACAAGCTCTTCCTGGAAATCGACAAGCCGGGCCTCCACACGATTTCGATCTCGATGCGCGAAGACGGCATCGAACTCGACCGGCTCCTCTTCACCCGGGACCGCGAGTATGTCCCGCGGGGGCTCGGCCCCGAAACGAAGGTCAAGGCCGGGCGCCTTCCGCGGAGCTTTCCCCTCGTGGACGACGCCGCCCCGGTCCGCCGGCCGCAGCTGGGCCGGTTCCCGGCGCACTGGGGCGAGCCGCCCGCCGTTCAGACCACCGATCACGTGGCGCTCCCCGGCGGCTATGGCCACGGAAGCTCCACCCTGAAGGCCTGGATCCAGAAGAACCTCGCCGCCGATGCCATCCGGCAGCCGCGGCCGTCCGGGGTCGCGAAGCGCCAGCGCACCCCCGGTTTCCACGGCCCCCGCGGCCCGGACGGCGACGGCAGCGTGACGATCCGGGGCGAGCTCAAGCAATGGCACAAGGTGACCCTCGACCTCAGCGGCCCCTATGCGCACGAGCTCGACCGGGACCCCAACCCGTTCACCGACTACTATTTCCAGGTCGTCTTTCGACACGAATCGGGATCGCCGGACTACGCGGTTCCCGGGTACTTCGCGGCCGACGGCCGGGCCGCGGAAAGCTCCGCCGACAAGGGGAACGTCTGGCGGGCGCACCTTTCCCCCGACAAGCCGGGGAAGTGGAGTTACCGCGTGATCTTCCTGCACGGGCCGCGCGACATCGGCCTCCTCACGCGATTGCCTAATTCGCCGTCCGAGAAGCGGTTCGCGCCGTTCGACGGCGTCGAGGGCAGCTTCGTGGTCGCGCCCAACGACAAGAGCGGCCGGGACTTCCGCGCCCACGGCCGCCTCACCTACACCGGCAACCACTACCTGCAGTTTTCCGGATCGAGGAAGATCTTCCTCAAGGCCGGGGCGGACGCCCCGGAAACCCTGCTGGCCTACGCGGGGTTCGACAACACCACGGCGCGCAAGAAGGCGGCGCCCCTCAAGACGTGGGCCCCGCACGTCCGGGACTGGGCACCCGGGGACCCGTCGTGGCAGGACGGAAAGGGGAAGGGACTCATCGGGGCCCTGAACTACCTGGCATCGAAGGGCGTCAACGCCTTCTCGTTCCTTCCCTACAACGCCGGCGGAGACGGCGACAACGTCTGGCCGTTCGCCGCCTACGGCGAGAAGTTCCACTACGATTGCAGCAAGCTCGACCAGTGGGGCATCGTCTTCGACCACGCCACCGCGCAGGGGCTCTACCTCCACTTCAAGCTCCAGGAAACCGAGAATGACGACCGCAACCGGGGCGGGCACAAGGGCGACAGGATGGCTGATGTTCCCGCGGCGCTCGACGGCGGCGACCTGGGGCCGGAACGGAAGCTCTATTGCCGCGAACTGGTGGCCCGCTTCGGCCACAACCTCGCCCTGAACTGGAACCTCGGCGAGGAGAACACCCAGACGAGCCGGCAGCAGCTCGACATGGCGGAATACATCCGCGCCGTCGACCCATACGATCATCACATCGTGGTGCACACCTATCCGAACATGCACGACAAGGTGTATGGCGCCCTGCTCGGCAAGAAGGTCATCACCGGCATCTCGATGCAGAACAGCGACGTGCGGGACTGCCACCACCAGGTCGTCAAGTGGGTGAAGCGCTCGCGGGACGTGGGCCATCCGTGGGTCGTGGCGTTCGACGAACCCGGCGACGCCAAGCTCGGCATGCCGCCGGATCCCGGTTACCCCGGGATGCCCGGGGACTACAAGGGCCCCACCATCCACGACATCCGCAAGTACGCCCTGTGGGGCACCCTCATGGCGGGCGGAGGAGGGGTGGAGTACTATTTCGGCTACGAGCTGCCGCAGAACGACCTCGTCTGCGAGGATTGGCGCTCGCGGGACAAGAGCTGGGATTATTGCCGCATCGCCCTCGAGTTTTTCGACCGGGAGAAGATCCCCTTCTGGGAGCTGATCAACTTCGACGAGCTCGTCGGCAACCCCGGGCGCGAGAACACCTCCTACTGCCTCGCGAAGCGGGGGCTGTATCTCGTCTACCTCCCCGAGGGGAAATCAAGGCCCCTCCTGCCGGTGGCCGGAGACACCGTGACGACCATCCAGTGGTTCAACCCGCGCAACGGCGAGTTGTCCGCCCCGTCGCCCGTGACGATGACCAACTCCCGGGTCGCGCTCGAGGCCCCCGATGGCAACGACTGGCTGGCCATTGTGAAGTGAGGAGGGTCCCGCGGAAGGGGGCCGGGGCCCCGCAACGGCGATGGGCGTGATTTTGTGCGAATTCCGCGAACCGTCCGGCCGTAACTCTCCCCGCCATGCGCCCGCTTCTCCTTCTCCTCGCCACGTGCCTTTCCCTGCCCGCGTCCGGCGCGGAGCGCCCGCCGAACATCCTCTTCCTCCTCGTCGACGACCTCGGCTGGGCCGACCTGGGATGCAACGGGTCCGCGTTCTATGAAACTCCGCACGTCGACCGGCTTGCCCGGGAGGGCATCCGCTTCACGGACGCCTACACTTCGGCCTCGATCTGCTCCCCGACGCGCGGGTCGATCCTGACCGGCAGGCACCCGGTGCGGATTGACATCACCGATTTCATCCCCGGCGCCGGCGACAAGGGGAGAACGCTGCGGACGCCGGAAGACACCCATCATCTCAAGCTCGAGGAGGTCACCATTGCGGAGGCCCTCAAGGAGGGCGGCTACGCGACCTTCTACACCGGCAAGTGGCACCTCGGGGGCCCGGAATTCGGCCCCGACCGGCAGGGATTCGACGTCTATTACGATCCGCACCGCGACTCGTCACGGGGCAGCCCGGGAAAATCGCGGACCATGGGCCGCAGGCACGCCACCCCGGAACTCACCCGCGAGACGATGAAGTTCATCCTCGATCACAAGGAAAAGCCGTGGTTCGCCTACCTCGCCTACTATGACGTCCACACCCCCATCATCGCGGAGCCGGAGTTCATCGAGCACTACGAGGCGAAGGCCGCGAGGCTCCCGCCGTCGCCGGCGCCCGTCAAGGAGCACGACGGCCTCACCCGCCCGCGCCAGGACAACCCGGCGCTCGCCAGCATGGTGCAGACCGTCGACCGCTCGGTCGGGAAGCTCGTGGAGCATCTCGATGCGCTGGGTCTCGCCGACGACACCGTGATCATCTTCTATTCCGACAACGGCGGGCTGTCCACCAAGGCGCAACCCGGACCCGGATGCAACCGGCCGCTCCGCGCCGGCAAGGGCTGGCTCTACGAAGGCGGGATTCGCGTGCCGCTCATCGTGCGGATGCCGGGGAAGAAGACCGCCGGGAGGGAGACGCCCCACCTCGTCACCAGCCCCGACATGTTCCCGACCATCCTCGCCCTGGCGGGTCTCGACCCGCGGCCCGGCGATCACGTCGACGGTGCGGATTTCTCTCCCATCCTCCACGGCGCCATGATCAAGCGCGCCCCGCGCAGCCTCTACTGGCACTACCCGCACTACCACGGGTCGACGTGGACCCCCGGGGCCGCCATTCGCGACGGCCACTGGAAGCTCATCGAGTTCTACGATTTCGGCGGGCACGAGCTCTACGACCTGCGCAACGACCTCGGCGAGCAACGCGATCTCGCGAAGGAGAACCCGGACGTCGCGAGGGAACTCCTCGCCAAGCTTCACGCGTGGCAGAAGGACATCGGCGCCAGGATGCCGAAGTGACCGTGGCGGCGGATTGTATCCGCCAGCCCGGCCTGGATGACGAGACGGTCGTGACCGCCGGTCGCGATTTTGGGCTGGCGGATGCAATCCGCCGCCACCTCACTTCCCGGGCGCGTGAATGGTGTTGTGGATCACGCGCACCACGTCCTGCCCGTCAACGCCGGTCAACCGGCACTCGATCGACATCCCCCAAGTCGGGGCGAGATCGGGAATCGCGAGCGTCACGGTCTTCCCGTCCGGGGAGAGTTCCGCCTTCACGACCTCCAACTCCCGCTCGTTGTAATGCTTCGACCCGTAATTCTTCGTCCGCTTCAGGTCCCATGCCTTCACCGTGAAGTTCGCCGGATCGGCGGCCGATCCCGTCTCCGGCGCGTCGCTGAACTCGATCTCCATTCCCCCCGTCACGGCCCGCAGCCCGACGGGCACGTAGGCCGGCTTGCCGGTCACCCGGATCCGGTAGAACCCCCCGGGCTGCTTCTGGTTGCCGCCCCACGCGAACATCCCGCACGCGTACAATTGCCCGTCCCCGGGATGAAAGCGCCCCCGCATCACCCCCGTCGGAAACTGCGGGATGGGCAATGCGCACATCCCTCCCTGCATCGCCCCGCCGACCTTCTCGTGCGGCACCACGTAGATCTTCCCGTACCCGTAGGACAGGTTCAGCAACGACCCGTTCAGGGGTCCCCACCGCGCCGCTTCCGGCACCCAGAGCAACTCCGACGGCGAGCGATCGAAGGCATTGGTGATCCAGCACAGCGGCGGTTCCATGGCCCCGTCGGACTCGTCCGTCACGCTGTGGTAGCCGTAGATGTTTCCGTAGAAGTCATCCGGTCCCGATCCCTGCACCCAGTTGATCCGGTTCTTCGGGTTCCAGTGCCCTTCCTGGTCGGTCACGATGAAGCTCCCGTCGGGATTGAGGCACACCCCGTTCGCGGCCCGGAACCCCGTGGCGAGGATGTCGGTCCGCGAGCCGTCCTTCGCGACCCGCAGGAGCGTCCCGTGGTGCGGGACCACCGCCTTCAGCGCGTGCCGCGCCGACTTCGCATAGTAGAAGTTCCCCTCGGCATCCGTCTGCAGGCCCATCGCGAACTCGTGAAAATGTTCCGTGACCTGGTGGTCGCTGTTGAAGTTCTCGATGAAATCCGTCTCCCCGTCGCCGTTGGTATCGCGCAGGACGGCGATCATGTCCCGGCAGCCGACGTAGATCTCGCCCGCCACGATCTTCAGCCCCAGCGGCTGGAACAGCCCCGCGCAGATCCGCTGCCATTCCAAGTCCCCTTCGCCCTGGTCGATCCCGCTCACGATCCACACGTCCCCGTTCCACGTGCACACCGCGGCCCGCTTCCCGCCGTCGAAGAAATCGAATCCGGAAGTGCGCATCCACGACTGCCACGGGTTGTTCGCGGGGGACGGCGGCGTCAGGACATCCACCGCGAAGGGCCCATCCCCGGACCCCCGCTCGATGGTGGTGGTGAGGGTTCCCGGGAACCGCCGCTCCACGCTGCGGGCCGGCGCCGCGGGCGCTTCGCCCGAGACCCCGGCCTGCCCGTCCTTCATGACGATCTCGAGGCTGCCTCGCAGCGGAATCTCCTCATCCTTGCTCACGCGCAGGACCAGCTTGCCGGCCGGGTCCGCGGTGGTGATGTGCCGGACGAACCCGCGCTCCGCGCTCCACGACGGATATTCGCGGATTTCGCGGTCCCCGACCGTGTAATGCAGCACCGGATTCCCCGCCGTTGAAAACGAGAGCCCCTTGAACCGCACCCACTCCCGCGGCAGCGGCCCGTAGCGTTTCCCGTCTCTTCCCGTGATCCGGACATCCTCGAAGTCCCCCGTGGCCGGATTGGCCCACATCGGCTCGTTGGGAAACACGAAGTGCTTCTCGCCCACGATGCTGGTGTGCGTTCCGTGCGACCCGTCGAAGGCGATTCCCCGCCAGTCGACAAACTGGTCGCCGGTCCAGCACGCCGCGAGACGCATGGTGTCGTGATCGTAGAGCATCCACGCCTTCCCCTTGGAAATCCCGCCCGGCCCCGGGTCGACCCGCACCGCGATCCCCTTCTGCGCGATGTTTCCCTTCTCGGCCTGCAGCGTCCAGAAGAGGACGTTCCCGAAGTCCATCAGCTTGTACGGCTGGGTGTCCGGGGCCCGGCGCTCTTCCTTTTCGAGCGACTTCCCGCGCGGAAGCCGGCGGAGGTAGTCATCGTCGATCCCGGCATACTCCGCCGGATTCCTCTCCTTGAGGAATTCTTCCCGCAGGTAGTGGATGACATCGTATTTCTGCTGCGTCGAATATTGCGGCTGGGCCACCATCATCCCGTAGCCCTTCTCCAGCGTCTGGAACATCCGGTAGGGATCGTTCCCGTTCTTGAACTGACCCTCGTGAAAGCGCAGGGCGGTCGGAAGCGTCCCGGGCTGCTCGAGGGTCCCGTGGCAGGTCACGCACAGCTGGCTGTAGATCTTCTTGCCCCGCTCGAAGGCCTCGTCGCTCCAATCCCGCACCAGGTCACCGTGATCACTGGCCGCCAGGGGCTGCACCGCGGCCCGCCGCAGGCGGAATCCCGCCCCCGCTTCGATCCCCACCGCGGTCCCGAGGTCCGCGCCCGCGCTCTCCTCGGCCGGAGGCATCCAGTTGTAATCGGGCGTGTTCACCTCGTCTTCCCGGCCGCGGGCCGCCGCCTTGGTCTCGCCGGCATCCAGGGCGCGGTTCCAGAAGCGGACGTTCGCGATCTCACCCGTGAACTCGCCGCCGAAGTCCGTCGCGGCGGCGCCGAGCTTCATGACGTGTCCCTTCTTGTCGGGCCGGGAAAACTTGTCCCGCCGCGCCTCGCGCTTTCCATCGACGAAGAGCGTCGCGGCCCCGTCCTTCACCACCAGCACCGCCACGTGTTCCCGCCCGTCATCGACCTTCGTGGTCCCTTCCAGGGCGCCGAGCCAGCCGATGTCGTAGACCAGCAGCCCGTCCCGGACCATGAGCACCTTGGCGTCGGGCACCCACTTTCCCTCCGGCGCCGCCTTCGCCACCAGCGCTCCCCCGTCTTTCGTGGTGAACTTCACCATCAGGGTGAAGTCGCCGTCGAACCGGCAGCGGGCCGCGGCCTTGTCCGCCGCGCCCGCGAGCGGGATCCGGGTGCCCTCAAGGTCCCTCCCCTCCTCCACGAGCTTTCCCTCGTGCCAGACGCGGATGCGCGCCGCGCGGTTGGCCACGTGCTCGCAGGCCACCTCCACCTGCCGACGTTCGCCGGCGGGAAGGTCCACCACCGGTTTGCCGAACAGGCGCAACCGCGGCCGGGCGTCTTCGGGGGCATCATAGTCCAGAACCAGCCGGAAGTTGTTGAGGCGCTCGTCGCCCGCGACATCGAGGGGACCCGTTCCCGGCGGCAGAACCGGCCGCCAGGTGTCTTCGAGCGGCACCGCGGTCGGCGCCGCCGCCTCCTCCGCTGCCGCGACGGCCGTGAGAGCCAGCAATAATAGGATGATCCGCATCCCCGAGACCCTACCTCGCTGCGGGTCCTTGCCAACCCCGCATTCTCTCCGCGAGGCGGGCCGCTCAGCGGCCGGATGTCCCCGCGGCCTCCTCGCGGCTGAAGATCTCTCCCAGGGCCGCTCCCCCCTTGAAGATCTCGGCGATCTCCGCGGCCGACAGGGCGCGGTTCCAGATGCCCACGTCGTCGAGCTTCCCGCGATGCCGCAGCTTGTCGTCGCCCGGACCGCCCAGCGACAGCCCGACGTGATTGGATACGCCCCCGCTCTTGATGACCTTGCTGGCCTGCTTCCCCGCCGGCGTCCCGTCGACGTAGATTTGCACGAGCCCGCCGGGTTTCCCGGCCGTGACGGCCACGTGGTGCCAGTTTCCGTCCGCCAGCTTTCCGCGGCTGCCGCGAATCTTCTCGTGGCCCGTCCCGTCGCCCACCTCGAAGACCAGCGATCCCGGGTTCCTGCCGTTGGCAAGGTAGACCCCCCACCCCGGCTCCGCGGGGGTGAGCGCTCCGGAGCTGATGAACCGCCGCGACTGGCCGTCGAGGCCCTCCGGATTGCGCGTGAACCAGAAGCTCACCGTGAACGGCGCGTCGCCGATGGCAAATCGCTCCCGGTCACCGAGGCGCAGGTGCCCGTTCACAAACTGGTAGCAGTCCCCGAACTTCCCCTCGGCCCGCACCACTCGTCCGGTGATCGACTTGGCGGCGACGGGAAGGTCGCGGGAACTGCGCCGCTCCGGTTCCGGCAACCCGGTGTCATCCGGACGCAGGCCCAGCAGTTCCGCCTGAATCAAGAACGCCGGGCTCGTGCATCCCCGGTTCGTCGATCCCGGGCTCCCTCCGAAGTTCAGGGCGTGAATCGCGAGCACGTTCGTCCCCGCCCGCAGCTTCCCCTGCTTCAGGATATCGTCCGCCGAGAAATACCGCCACTTCTTGGCGGCCGCACCGCGCCGGGCCGCCAAGGCC
>JABDMC010000385.1 GCA_013001695.1 Akkermansiaceae bacterium | reverse complement strand
CCGCCCAGCGGTGCCACCAGCCGTTGGGCGCCAGCCACGCCCCGGTCACCCACACCGCCACGGCCGCCGCCAGGAACACCAGGGCATCCCGGGGAGGTGTTGGCGACCGGACCATCTCCGCCAGCATCGAAGTCTGCCGTCCGGCGCGCAAGATTCCGATTAACTATTAACCAATAACCGGTAACTTGCCCCTGTGATCAGCGAACTGCAGAACGTTCTCGGGGCGGACAAGGTGTCGTCGGCTGCGGACGTTCTCGCCACCCACTCCATCGACAAGTGGCATGCCAGTCACCATCCGGAGGTGGTGGTCTTTGCGGAAGCCACCGAGGACGTCAGCCGCACCCTGCGCTTCGCCCACGAACGGGGAATCCCGGTCACCACGCGCGGGGCGGGCGTCGGATATGTCGGCGGATGCGTTCCCATCCAGGGAGGGATCGCCCTCTCGGTGGCGCGCATGACGAAGCTGCTCGAGCTCGCTCCGGCGGACGGCGTGGCGGTGGTGCAGCCGGGGCTCATCACGGCGGACCTCGCGGACGCCGCCCGCGCGGCGGGATGGTACTACCCGCCGGACCCCGCCTCCCTGAAGGAATGCTCGATCGGGGGCAACATCGCCACCAATGCGGGCGGCCCGCGCTGCCTGAAGTACGGGGTGACCAAGAACTACGTTCTCGGGCTGGAGGTGGTCCTTGCCGACGGCGAGGTCTTCCGCACCGGCTCGCGCTGCCACAAGAACAAGACCGGCTTCGACCTCGCCGCGCTCTTCACCGGCTCGGAAGGCATGCTCGGCATCGTCACGGAGGCGACCCTCCGGATCATCCCGCACCCGGAACGGCGGGCCATGCTGACATCGACCTTCGCGACCTTCGCCGAAGCGGCCGCGGCGGTGCAGGCCATCCTCGGCTCCGGCCACCTGCCGTCGGCCCTCGAGATCACGGACGGCTTCACCCTGCGCGCCGCGCGCGAATACCTCGGGGACGCGGCGCTCCCCGACGGCGACGCGCACCTCATCGTCGAGATCGACGGGCGCGACGCGGCCGTCAGCGCCGAGCTGGCCGAGCTCGAGGGCCTGCTGAACGGCCTCCACGCCCTCGGGGTGGAAAGGCACCCCACCGACGAGGCCTGCGAAGGCATCTGGCAACTCCGGCGTGACTTCTCCTACTCGCTGCGCCACACCGGCCTCACCAAGCTCAACGAGGACATCGTGGTGCCGCGGTCGAAGCTCGTGGACCTCGTCGAGTTCGCCCGGCGCCTCGAGGAGGATACCGGGATCGCGGTGGCCTGCTTCGGCCACGCCGGCGACGGGAACATCCACACCAACCTGATGGTCGAGGACTACGACGACCCCGCGGTGCGCCAACGGGCGGATGCCGCCCTCGACGTCCTCTTCACCTGGATCCTCGGGCAGGGCGGCGTCATCACCGGCGAACACGGCGTGGGCCTCGCCAAGAAACCGTGGATCCGGCAGGCCCTCGGGGAGACCAGCCTCGCCGCGCACCGCAACATCAAGGCCGCCCTCGATCCGAAGGGCATCCTCAATCCCGGGAAGTTCCTGGATTAGAAGGTGGCGGCGGATTGCATCCGCCAGCCCAGGCGGGGAAAAGGCCTTCCGCGTTCACGCACTTCGCGAAAGAAGGCACCTCTGAGATCCTCCGGCCTGGCTGGGAATAGATTGGTGTTTCGTTCGGGCTGGCGGATGCAATCCGCCGCCACTTCAGATCTCCCAGCCCTTGCGATAGGTCCTTCCGAGGAACTTCTCCGCCTCCGGCGCGTTCGGGATCTTCATCGTCCCCGGCTCCCACTGGAGTTTCTTTCCGGCGCGATAGGCGGTCGTCCCGAGGAGGTTGTGCTCGATGAGCGAGCCCGAATACTCGAAGTTGCACAGCGTCGACCCCTCGCCCCGGCATGCCGCCAGCCACTCGTTGTAGTGCCCCGGCGATTTCGCGATGGTCGGACCCGGCGGCTCGAAATTCCTGAACTTCTTCTCCGGCAGCAGGAATCGCTTGCCGTAATCGGCCAGCAGCATGCCGTCGTCTCCCACGAAGAGGATTCCGTTGAACCACTTCCCGAGGTCCATCCCGGTGTCGATCGATGGGCGGTGCTCCTTTCCGCCGTGGTACCAGATCACCTTCACCCCGGCATCGAGAGCCGCGGGACCGCTCCGCGGGGCATGCTCCCAGGTGACCTTCAGCCACGGCGGACAGGCCACCGGGTCGGCGGTGGGACCTTCCGCTTCCACCGAGAGCGGCTCCTGCAAATTCAGCGCCCACCACGGCAGGTCGATGAGGTGACTCCCCATGTCGCCCAGCACCCCGTTCCCGAAGTCCCACCGGCGGTTCCAGTTCAGGTTCCCGCCTTTCCAATAGCCCTCGTTGTAATCGCGATCGGCCGCCGGTCCCAGCCACACGTCCCAGTCGAACCACTCCGGGACGTCCTGCTTCGGCAGGACCGCCTCCCCGATCGGATTGATGCTCCGGCTGCACCACACGTGCGCTTCCCGCACCTTTCCGATCGCGCCCGATTGGACCAGTTCCACGACCCGCCGGTAGTTGTCGGTGGCGTGGATCTGCGTGCCCATCTGCGTGGCGACCTTCCCCTGCGCGCCCTTGCAGGTGTCGCGCATGATCCGTGCCTCCCGCGGGTTGTGCGCGAGGGGCTTCTCGCAGTAAACGTGCTTCCCCGATTTCATGGCGGCCACCGCCGCGAGGGCATGGTGATGGTCGGCGGTGCTGATCACCACCGCATCGATGCTGTCGTCCGCGATGACCTCGCGCCAGTCGGTCGTCTGCTTCGCTCCGGAGAACTTCGTCTTGAGACCATCGAGCACCTTCCGGTTCGTATCGCACAGCCACGCGATCTCCTCGCCCTTCACGCCGTTGGTGTTGGCCCCGCCGCGCCCGCCGGAACCGATGATTCCGAGGCGCAATTTCTCATTGGGCGACACCGGGGCCGCCACCGCGGATCCCGCGGCCATGGCTGTGGTGGCGAGGAAGCTCCGGCGCGTGATCTGTTTCATGGGAGGCAGATTCGCCGCCCGGGGGGCCCGACAAAAGTATTTTCCCCCCCGACGCATGCAGGGGCGCCCGGACATCCCGGCGGCATGGATCGCGAGCCCCGATCCTTTGGCATCCTTGATGCTCAAGCTTCCCGCGTCGGGCTGGCATCCCCCCTTGACCGGAGTTGCATTGCCCCCCGGTTTATCGCATTTAAATGCCTTTGCCGACGGACCGCACGTCGGTCATGTTTTCACCCCCTGAATAGTTCCGGATTGGCGGCGAACGTCGCGGCCCGGAGCCCCGGCCCACCCGCATGCCAGCCCGCCACCAACCGTTCCACCGTTCTCGGCGGGGGTTCACCCTCGTCGAACTCCTCGTCACGATCACGATTGTGATCACCCTCGCGGCCCTCATCATCGCCTTCACGAAGGGCGCGTTCCAGGCCGCGGACAGCGCCCGGTGCCTCGAGCGCCTCCGGCAATCCGGAGCGATCATGGTCGGTGCGGCCGCCAGCCAGAACAACCGCATCCGGATCTTCAAGGGCGGCGCCGGATCGTTCGACCAGCGGCCCTACTTCATCCTGCGCGACGAGATGAACCTGCCGGACGAATCCTATGACGCCCATTTCGCGACCCTGAGCACCATCATGTTCTGCCCGGCCGCCCCGGAGCCGAAGACCCCGCACTGGAACTGCTACGGATTGAACTTCACGAACAGCAAGGTCGCCGGCGCAACCTGGTCCCAGGAGCGAATCCGCGACGAACAGGGCCGCTCCGCGCAAGTCTCGTCCCTCTACATGACCTCGGTCCAGGACCCGTCGCGCTTCGTCCTCATCGCGGATTCATGCCGCAGTGACGGCCAGCAGATTTTCCGCATCAGCGGCGGCGACCGCATCGGCCTGCGCCACAAGATGCGAGCCAACGTCTTCTTCCTCGACGGCAGCGCCCGGGCCATCGACGCCTCCGGCCTCGGCCGCCTCGGATTCACCCAGGCCTACGACACCTCCACCAACCCTCCCACCAGCGTCACTCTCCCCCAAACCTCGTCATGAAAGAAACCCACGCCACCACCATGAAGCCGCCTCGCAAGATGCCATCCCTCCTGGCGCCGATCGCCACGGGCTGCCTCGCCCTCGCGTCGCCCGCCCTCGCAGCCCCCGAACAGGTCGGCGACTTTCGGATCGCCGCCGGCACCTATGCGGGCCCCTTCCATTACTTCGACCTCGGTTTCACCGAAGCGACGCGCGGGGTCGTCGGAGCCCCGGTGCAGTTGCCGAGCGTCTTTTCAGGGACCACCCAGAATCCCGGCTCGGTCGGCGACCCGTTGACCGACCTCGGCGTCCGGACCTTTTCGACCTCCACGCACTTGAAGACCATCAACCGGTTCACGGCGGACCCGGACGGCCCCGGCGCCGCCAGCGGCCCCCAGCGGGTGGGCGTCTTCCAGTACGAAATCGACCTGGCACCGGTGGAGACCTACCTGAGCGGGTCGGGCGAGAGCCTGACCGGCCTCGACCTCCGCTTCGTCATCGACCCGTCCGACGACACCAAGGGGTACGACATCTACCTGTCGTACACCGAGGCCGGCGAGGGGATCACGCTCACCCCGGTGTCGACCGACGACGCCACCGCCAACTACTTCGATTTCTGGCTGGCATCCCAGGGCAGCTTCGAGGGTGACGTCGTGAACGGCACCCACAAGATCCTGAATCTCGACACGTCCGGCGATATCGACCAGACCGAGAGCCTCCTTGGCATCTACAACGCCGGCGTGCGCAAGGTGAACGCCATCATCGTGTCCGGCGATTTCTTCTCGGGCCGCACGTTGCGGGTGAACGAGAACTCCGGCCTCTGGGTCAACACCGACGGGCTCGGAACATCCACCCAGGTGGGTGACCTGCTGATCGATGGATTCTCGGGATCGTTCACGCACCTCGACCGGCTCGACGGGGTGACCACGCGCCCGGTGGCGGGGGCGCCCTTCGACCTGCCGAGCGTCCTCACGGGAACCTCGCAGAACCAGGGCGACAACATCGAGGCCGGCCCGCTGGCCTACTACGACATCGACGGCATCAGTGGCAACGCCGGGTCCTCCACCGGGGGAAGCGGGGCCACGGTGGTCGGTTACGGCGCGGCCGGCATCGGCCCCACCGCGGCCGACGGCTTCCAGTTCACCGCCTTCGAGCGGAGCGGCAGTTTCGACATCAACGTCTCGCTCGACTCCCTGGCGTCGGTCGAGACGGGGGCGCGCGCCGGCCTCATGGTGCGCAACGGGGACGGGACCGGCGCCGCCCATGTCTTCGTGGGCTTCCAGCAGACCGGCGAGCCGGTCGTCGTCGTCCGCGACGCCGACGGCAACACCGCCACCGAAACCATCGGGGCCGTGTCCCCCCTGCCGGAGACCCTGCGGATCGTGCGGAGCGGCGACGATTTCACCTTTTACCTGTCGAAGAACAACAGCAACCCGGCGCCGCTCGCTTCCGCGACGGTCGTCATGAGCGATCCGGTGCTGGTCGGATTCGCGGCCACGAGCGGTTCCGACACCAATGAGGCCACGGCGGTGTTCTCCGATTGCTCGGTGGCCCTCGCGGACCCGGCCACCGACATCGGGCTCAAGACCTTTTCGTCGGTCACCACCATCAGGACCCTGAACCGCTTCGGGGGCCAGCTCGCGGTCGGCGCGGTCCAGTGGGCCATCGACCTCAGTCCGCTCGACGACTATCTAGCCAGCAACAACCTGAATCTCGATTCGCTCGACCTGGCGCTCATCGCGGATGCCAGTGACACGGGCAGGGAGTTCGACGTCTATCTCTCCTACGACAACCCCGCGGAGAGCATCAGCTTGACCGGCCTCGCCCCGCAGGTCGCCCGCAGCACGAGCCTCGCCGAGTTGAACTATGACAACCTCTTCGCGCCGGCCATCGGGGCGGTCGCGGACGAGATCGTCGGCGGGACGCACAAGGTGCTCCTTCCCTACACCGCGGGAGACATCAACCTCACCACCGACCTCCTCCCGCTTTACAGCGCCGGGGTGCGGGACCTGAATCTCATCGTCACGACCGACGCGTTTTACAGCGCCCGCAACCTCTCGGTTGCAGCCGGCTCGGGGCTTTTCCTCGAGACCAGCAGCGGGGCGCCCCTGCAGATCACGGACGTGGTCCTGGACACCATCAACGGCGAACTCGACCTGACCATCGACGGGCTCGCCGGTGGCGCCACCTACCACCTCGAGGACAGCACCACCCTGGCCGGTTTCACCGCCATCGCGGGATCCGATTTCGTGGCGGCCGGGACGCAGGACAGCGTCAGCACTCCGGTCGACACCGGGGTCGAGGCCGTGCGCTTCGTCCGCGTGGTCCAGGGTCCCGCGCCCTGACGCGGGGGTGCCGGCCGCACACCGGCGCATCCAAGGAATGGCCGCCCATCCCGATGCCGATCCGCTCAACCATCACGGGGCTCATGGCCCTCGTCGTGGCCGCTTCCAGCGAAGCGGCCATCGACTTTGAGGGTGCCGTGCCGGCCGGGTGGTCGGAGTCGGGGGCCGGGGCGCTCTCGATCTCCGCCGACCATTACCGGCTCGGGTCGGAGGCGCTGAGGTGGAGCTGGCAGGGAGGCGACGTCATGACGGCCGCGGGCGTCTCGATCAACCCCGCCGATGTCCTCGATTTCTTCAAGCACACCTGCGACTTGTGGATCTACTGCGATGCGGCGCAGGCCGGGAAGGTTCTCACCATCGAGTTCCTCGACGGCGCGGATGCGGTCCAGTGGCGGTTCGCGGTCCGGCTGAACTACACCGGCTGGCGCCGCATCCTGCGGAGCTTCAAGTACGACATGGAAAGCGTCGGGGGCGGAACGGACCTCCAGGAGGTGCGCTTCATCGCCCCGTCATCCGGCTCCGGGGACCTCTTTTTCGACGACCTCGAGTGGGTGCGATCGCGCCTGACGCGCCACCGCGACCGCGCCATGACGGACGTGGGTGGTTACCTCAGCAGCACCATGCACCACGACCTCGACCAGCTCACCTGGCCCGATCCGCCGGCGGCGGCCACCGGCGCCGAGATGGCGGCCCTGCCCGCCATCGAGGCGGCCTACTGGCCCGGCGTGAACGGGTCCTCGCCCGCGGCCTCGTCCGTCACGAATGCCAAGGCCGCCTTCGCATCGTGGAACATCGTCACGGGCGGAGGCGCGATCAAGGGCGACCCCGTCGATCGCGACAACACCGGCGGCATCAACTCCTTCCTCGGCGTGCTGGCGAGGGCCTGGCACCACGACGGCGACAGCGAGGCCCGCGACATGGCGCTCGACACCGTCCGGCACCTCCTCGACCAGGGGTTCGCGGGGGGAAGCGCGGAGGCAGCCGCCGCGGATTTCAACGGCTACGCGACGCGCGAGATCGTGCGGGCCCTCCTGCTGCTGCGGAACGACTTCCCGCCCGCCGAGCGGGCCGCGGTGAAGGACCTCCTCCGCTGGCGGCTCAAGCGGGGATTCTGGTGGGACCCGAACCTCGGCCGCAACAAGAACACCGACCACCTGCACACCGAGTCCTCCGGCCTCATGGGCCTCGCCCTCGGCTTCAGTGACACGGCCCAGGAACAGGTCGAGGAGCTGCGCGGGCTGCGGCACTACTTCGAGGGCTTCCTCGAGTTTTCCCCGGGCACCTCGGACGGCATCAAGCCCGACGGCACCGGCTTCCACCACTGGACGCACTACAACCACTACATGTACGCCTACGGGCAACTCGCCGACCGCCTCTTCGTCCTGCACGGCACGCCGTTCCAGATCGCCCCGGCGTCCTACGAGCGGTTCCGGGACGCGTGCTACGTCCTCTCGCTCTTCGGGAACGACGTCGAGTTCGCCAACGCGCTCTCGGGGCGCTTTCCCATGACCGGGACGTTTCCGATGTCGTGCGGGGCGGTGTCGAAGCTCGCCACGGTGGGCGGGGCCTTCACCGGCCAGGCCGCCGACCCGAAGCTGGCGCGCATGCACAACCGGATCTGGGGGAACGAACCGGCCTTTGCCTCCTTCGGGACCGAGCCGGAGCCCCGGGGTTTCTGGCAGTTCAACTACAGCCCCGGTGCGCTCTACCGCGACGGCGACGCGGTGATCAAGGTGAAGGGCCTCACCGACACCTTCTGGGGGTCGGAGATCTACTCGAATGCCAACCGCTACGGGCGCTACCAAAGTTACGGGGCGGTGGAGGTCTTCTACCCGGGCGGGCGATCCGCCTCGGGGTTCGGCCTCGACGGCTGGGATTGGAACTGCCCGCCCGGCGCCACCACCATCAAGCTTCCCTTCCCCGACCTCGAGGCGCAATCCAGCCGGCAGGATGAACTGGCGGCCACGCGCCATTGCGGGGCCCTCAGTTGCGACCTCGATCCGGACGGGGATTTCGGGGTGAAGGGACGCTTCGGCATCTTCGGGATGAAATTCCAGCAGGCGCCCATCTCCGGTTCCCACGACGCGAGCTTCACGTTCCGGAAGTCGGTCTTCTGCTTCGACGGGCGGGTCCTGTGCCTCGGCTCCGACATCGCCAATGACGACAGCGCCAACGAAACGGTCACCACCCTCTTCCAGGGCGCCCTTCCCGGCACCTCCACCCCCACGAATCATCTCGGCACCAACCTCACCGCCTTTCCGCTCAACAGCACCTGGACCGGCGGCTCGCGGTGGTTCCTCGACCACCTCGGGACCGGCTACTACCTGCCCGGCGATCACATCGTGGAACTCGCCCGGCAGAACCAGGCGTCCCCGCCGCAGAGCGGAAGCGGGCCGGACACCAGCGGCGACTTCGCCAAGGCGTGGATCTCCCACGGGAAGGCCCCCGCCGGGGAAGGCTACGAGTACCTCGTCATTCCCGGCACGAATGCCGGCGCCCTGCAGCAACTCGAGGCCGACATGAACGGCCCGCAGCCGCCGTATTCCGTGCTTCAGAAATCCAGCGAGGGCCACATCGTGCACCTCGCCGGGGAAGACGCCCATGCCTACGTCATGTTCGAGGCGAGCCCCGCCGTCGGGCACGGTCCCGTCACCGGGACAACCGCTCCGGCCCTCGTCGCCACCCGCCGCACCGCCAACTACATGCTCCTGTCCTACGCCAACCCGGAACTCGATCTCGACTTTCGCGTCGAGGAGGAAGCCGGCCTCGTCACCGCCGACGTGCGCCTCGGGGAGGAATGGGCCATCGACTCCGGCGACCCCCGGGCGTCCTCCATTCCGCAGGGCGACGGATCCACCCTCCTGCGCTTCGGCACGCGCCACGGCCTGCCCGTCGAACTCGGCCTCATCCACTTCATCGATTTCGCCGCCTGGCAGCAGGAGCAGTTCACCGCCGCCGAGCTGGCCGACCCCCTCGTCAGCGGGGCGTCCGCCGATCCGGACGGGGACGGCCTCGCCAACATGCTCGAGTACGGCCTGCGGCTCGATCCCCACGCCCTCGACGGCCCGGGCGAATCATTCGCGATCGTTTTCGAGGATGGCACCCTGCGGGCCACGTTCCAGCGCGACCGTTCCCGGCCGGACGTGGTCCTCACCCTCGAGGAGTCCACCGACCTGGTGACATGGATTCCGCTCGGGGCCTCTCTCCAATCCAGCGCCCTGGGAATCGAGACGTGGGAGGCCGGCCTGCCGCTGGCGGGCGCCCGCCACTTCCTGCGGCTCAAGGCGGCCTTCGTTCCCTGAACCGGGCGGCCGATGGCCCACGCCCCGGGCCGGGATCACCGGCGCCGGCGCCGCTGGACCGCCAGTCCCATCACGCCGAGGGCGAAGATGACGGCCTCCGAGGCCTCCGGAACCGCGGTGGCCGAGGTGGTCTCCAGCCAGATCCCGGAATCCTCCAGGATGCTGACGGTGCGGCTCGAAAAGAAGTCGCCGCTGGCCATGATCAGGTTGAGATCGGTCACCCCGGAGTTGTAGAGCGCCAGGAGGTCGAGGGTGAGGTTCATGTTGCCCGCATAGTCGAGTTCCACCACCTTGTGTGTGCCATTCGCAACGCCGCCCTCCGCCACCGATTGGGCCGGGAACCAGAAGTCGTCGTAGTTGTCGTCGCCACTGGCGGCGCCGGTGCTGATGCCGGCCAGGGCGATACTCTCCGCCGCGTTGGTGTAGGAAAGGTAGACGTCGTAGAGCTTGGTATCGTCGCTCGGGTCGGTGTTGAGTTGCAGGGCGAGCGTGGTGAGGGCGAGGTTGTTCGTGCCCAGGTAGCTGTCGAGGGGAGTGAGGTCGAGGCTCCACTGGACCGCGCCGGCCCGCTGCGGGCCGCCCTCCGGACCGGGCCCGTCCTGGTCCGCGGTAAATCGGTTGAGGGTGCGGATGTTCGTGGCCGACGAATAAGTCTGGAGACCGATGTCACTGCCGGAATCGGGGGTGCCCCCCGGGTTCTGGGTGGCCGCCACGAAATCACTCACCAGCTGCACCGGGGCCCCCGTGACACCCCGCGTCTGGTGCGTCGGGGACGACGGGTCGAAGTAGGTGATGCCGCCGCTGTAGGTCCCGGAGGAAAGACGGAAATCCCCCACCTGGATCGCCGACGCCGGGATGACCGACGCCCATGCCGTGCCGGCGGCCAGGGCCGACATGGTGATGGCAAGGCTGACGAGGGATTTCATCGCTGCTTCGCAGGGTGACCCTGCCCCGTTCCGGGGAGGACTGGGAAGCCTATTGTGGATTCCACGGGGACCGCAAGGGCCAATCGTGGCCGGCGATTCTCCGCCTGATCCGCCGGTTTGTCCCCGGGCGGGGCCATTCCTTCAGGATCCCGAAATTACTCTTTCGTCCAGATCCGGGTGTTGAGGTTGAGCTCCTCCACGATGTTGAAGACCGCCGCCATCTGCCCCATCAAGGTGCGGACCTGTCCCACGTCGCGGGCCGGGACATGCAGCGACGGTTCGAACCAGTCCGCCGAGTTCGGGATCGTGATGTAGACCCGCGAATCGCGGAACGCAAAGCGCACGTCGGCCCCGAGACGGCGCCGCAAATCCAGCATGCGCTCCTGCATGTCCGGGGTGAGGATGTAGCGCGCTTCCACCGCGTCGGCGGCGCGCACCACGAAGGCCTCCTCGAATTCCGGGTTCTCCATGCGCTCCACGTTCCCTGCCAGGTTCTGCATCTTGCGCCCGAGCCACCCGAAATTCTTCTCCGCAAAGTCCGGCAGCACCACCACCTCGCTGCGAAAATGCTTGTGGAAGTCCGCCACCACCAGCAGGCCGCGGAAGATGGTGACGTAGTAGGTCTGCGTCCGCCCCTTCGAGTCGGTCCGCGTCCTCCGGTCCTCGGCGTGCACCTCCGAGAAAATCAGGTCCGTCTTCCCGATCCTCCCCTGGAACAGGTCCTCGCAGGCGTAACGGTCGATGTCGCCCGAGTAGAGGTCCGCTGCCCGGAACCACTCGAGGGAGAGCCCCTCGTGCGGATGATAGTCCATCTCCGGTTCGAGCAGGCGCGTCATCCCCCGCACCACGCGCTGCTTGAATTCCCCTTCGTAGGCGCTCCGGCGGCCCCCGAAGTAGACGTTGTGAATCACGATCCAGGCGATCCCGAAGGCACCCACGCCCGCGATCAGTCCGAGCGGAGCGGGGCCGTTCCCCCCGGCCAGGACGAGCATGACAAGCAATCCCGCGCCGCCGCAGATCGCGCCCGCGATCCCGAGGGCCCGGAACCCCGCCTGCCGCTGCTGCATCACGCCGGCGCGAAATCGCTCGAGCGCATCGAACTCCCGGTGCAGGCCGTCCATCAGGGACGTCACGTCCCACCGCGACCGCTTCGTCCGCGTGCCGCTCTCAGAGGCGGACGTCATGCGCCCTCCTTTGCTTCGAGGGCGTCTCGAACCAATCGGCCCGCTGGAAGCTGAAAACGCGGGCGAACAGCGACCCCGGGAACATCTCGACGCCCTCGTTCCACCGGGTCACGGCGGCGTTGTAGGCCCGGCGCGAGGCCGCCACCTGCGATTCAATCTCGGTCAGGTTCCGCTGCAGGTGCAGGAACTGTCCGCTCGATCTCAGTTCCGGGTAGTCCTCCGCAAGGGCGAAGAGACGCGACACCCCGACCCCGATATCCTGTTCATGGGTGAATCGCTGCGCACTCTGCGGCCCGGCCCGTTCCGCCCGCTGCCGCGCCTCGACAATCTCCTGGAACAGGGTGCGCTCGTGCCGCGCGTAGGCCTTCACCGTCTCCACGAGTTGCGGCACGAGGTCCCAGCGCTTCTTCAACTGCACGTCGATGCTGGCGAAGGCATTGCGCACCGCGTTCCGCCGCCCGATGAACCCGTTGTAGATGATGATTCCCGCCAGCAGTCCGACGAAGACCACCACACCCAGAATCAGAATTGCCCCGTTCATCCAACGTCTTTCTAGACATCCCGCGACTGGATTTCGATTACAAATCGCCGGAACGATTCGACCGGGACCACGCCGCCGGCAGGCACGTGCAGGTGGGCGCGCCGGACGGCGTGCGGGACGTCCTCGCCGGTTTGGCAACAACTCCGGCGGGACCGCGGCGTCAGGGAGCCGGCAGTTGCAGCACGGCCCGCACCGGGAAATGGTCCGACGGCCAGGCGCCGTCCTTCGCGTCCCGCACGATCGAACATCTCCGGGGCGTCACGTCCTTCGAGGCGAAGATGTGATCGATCTTGTGACGGCCGTCCGGCGTTCCCTTCCACCCGTGAAACGTCCGCCGGTCGTCCTCGCCAGGATGGAGGCGGTCGAACACATCCACCAGCGGCCTCTTCCATTGTTCCGCACCGTTCCCGCCGTCGAGGGCGACCTTGTTCCCGGTGAGGTATTGCACCGCCGGGTTGTCTTCCTTCGCATTGAAGTCGCCCATGAGGATCACCGGGTCCCCCTTCGACTGGCGCGCGTCGATCTGGGCGGCGACCATCCGGGCGGCCCGCTCGCGCGACCCCTGGTGCTTGTGATCCCAGTGCGTGTTGAACACGTAGAACGAGGTCCCCGTCTTCTTGTCGATGAGGCGAACCCAGGTGCAGATCCGGACCACCTCGTTCCCCCATGTCTTTGATCCCGCGGTGTGGGGCGTGTCACTCAGCCAGAATATCCCCGTCTGCAGGAGCCGGAAGCGGTCGTCCTTCCAGCCGACCGCGCAGAATTCACCGGCCTTTTTTCCGTCGTCGCGGCCCGACCCGGCCCACTTGTATCCCGGCAGCGCCGGCCGAAGATACTGCACCTGGCTCCACAGGGCTTCCTGCAGGCCGACCACATCGGAATCCATGTCCCGGATGATTTCGAGGACCGCCTTCCGGCGCTCCGGCCAGGCCCGTGCCCCCTTGTCGGAGGGACTGGCGTAGCGAATGTTGAAGGTCGCCACGACGGTCTCCTCCGACCATCCGCTCACCATCAATCCCAGCCAAAACAGGAGCACCTTGTTCATCACGTGAAGCATATGTCCCCCGGGGCGGCCGGTGAAAGACACGATTGCGGGAAGGCGTAAGTTTTTCCCTGCATGAAGCTCGCCGGTCCTTTCCTGATATTCCTTCTCATCCTGTCGGCCGGCCCGGGTGCCGCCGCGGGCCACTCAATCTTCCTCGAGGCCGAGGCCTTTGATGACCGGGGCGGCTGGAAGGTCGACACGCAGTTCGTTCTGAACATGGGCTCGCCGTTCCTCCTGGCGCACGGCCTCGGCACCCCGGTGGCGGACGCCCGCACCACCATCGAGATCCCGGAAGACGGCGACTACAGGATCTTCGTCCGCACCCGCGACTGGGTCGCGCCATGGAACGCCCCCGGTACGCCCGGCGAATTCAGGCTCCTCATCGACGGCAAGGCGCTCGCCCCGGCATTCGGAACCAAGGGCGCTGACTGGCATTGGCACGACGGCGGCACCGCGGCCCTCCGCGCCGGCAAGCACGAGGTCGCCCTCCGTGACCTCAAGGGCTTCGGGGCCCGGTGCGATGCGATTCTCTTCACGAGCGATCCCGGATTCCGGCCGCCGGATGATCCCGGGAAACTCCCCGGCTTCCGCCGCAGGATGCTGGAGCTGCCCGAGGTGCCGCCAACCCTGGGTCCCTACGACCTCGTGGTGGTGGGCGGCGGCTATTCGGGTCTCGGGGCCGCCATTTCCGCCGCGAGGCAGGGGTGCCGGGTGGCCCTCATCCAGGACCGGCCCGTCCTCGGCGGGAACGGATCGTCCGAGATCCGCGTGTGGGCCAAGGGCGGAACGCGACGCGGGAAGTACCCCCGACTCGGGGAGATCATCGAGGAGTTTGCCGACCATGCCACCGATTCCCCGGGGCGGGCCCCGGAGTTCACCGACGCCAGGAAGGAAGAGGTCGTGCGTGCCGAGAAGAACCTCGATCTCTTCCTGAACCACTTCGCGTTCATGGTCGAAACCGCGGAGAACCGCATCACCGCCGTGCACGCCATGGAAACCACCAGTGGCGCCCGCAAGCGCTTCACCGGGAAGTTCTTCTGCGACACGACCGGCCACGGAACCATCGGGGGATTGGCCGGCGCCGATTATGAAATGACCGAGAAGGGGCACATGGGCATGTCGAACATGTGGGCGTGGAGCCACGCCGACACCCCCGTCGATTGGCCCGAGACCCCCTGGGCGCTGCCGCTCAAGCTCGGGGATTTCCCGGAACTGAGGGAATCCCGCGGACCCGGACCGAAGTACTACAAGGGCGAGTGGTTCTGGGAGAGCGGCTTCGACCGGCATCCGCTCGACGACCTCGAGCAGATCCGGGACTGGAATCACCGCGCCCTCTTCGGCGCCTTCACCGCCCTGAAGCACGGTCCCGAAGCCGACAAGCACAGGACCGCCCGGCTGCAATGGGTCGCCTACATCGGCGGCAACCGCGAGTCGCGCCGCCTCATGGGCGACGTCGTCCTCAGCCAGGAGGACGTGGTCGGGAAGCGCAAGTTCCCCGACGGTTGCGTGCCCACGACCTGGGACATCGACCTCCATTATCCCAAGGAGGAGTTCGCCAAGGGGCCCGCGAAGGACAACCCCTTCATCTCGCGCGCCGAGTTCGGCCGCCACGTCGACCGGCGCAACGGCTACCCGGTCCCCTACCGCTGCTTCTACTCGCGCAACATCGACAACCTCTTCATGGCGGGCCGCTGCATCAGCGTCACCCACGAAGCGCTCGGCACGGTCCGCGTCATGCGGACCTGCGGGATGATGGGTGAAGTCGTCGGCAAGGCCGCCTACCTCGCAACCGTCAACAACACCACCCCGCGGGGCGTCTACCAGAACTACCTGCCGCAGCTCATCGAGCTCATGAAGCAACCCGGGGTGGCCCGCCGCGACTCGCTCGACGGCGCCCTCCACATTCCGGAAGGCGCCGAGCCGCCGCCGCTCAAGCTCGAGTACATCAGCTCCGAAGCCCTCGAGGGGATCGTCATCGATGACCGCCGGGCGAAAGTGCAGGGCAAATGGACCGAGGGCGCGGGCCTCAAGCCCTTCGTTGACCACGGCTACCGCTACGCCCAGGCCGGCAAGGGGGTCTCGGCGACCTTCACCTTCCGCGTCAGGAAATCCGGGCCGTATGAACTTCGCTACTACTACCAGGGGCACGAGAACCGCGCCCCGGACGCGGTCGTGGAAATCGTGTCCGCGAAGGGGACCGACACCCTCAACCTCAACCTCGCCAAGGGCCCGAAACCCGGTGCCGCCAAACCATACCGGTCCCTCGGGACCTTCGAGTTTGTCGATGTCCTCGACGGATCGCTCACGGTCCGGGGAGGTCGACAGCGCGGCAACCTCCACATCGATTGCGTGCAGTTGGTCCCGGTGAAGTAATTCGTCGCCGCCGCCCTCCCGGTCCGTTACCATCGTGTCGTTGAGGGCCCCGCATCGCCTCCTGCCCCGCATCTATCGGCTCGCGGTTTTGGTCGCGGTCGTCTGGCTGGTGCACGCCAACCACCAGTGGCACCGCGCCCAGCGCACCGCCGTCCTCGAGGTCCCACAGGTCGCGCCCTTCTTCCCCGGGGCCGCCGCGCTCGGGCCGCGGGAACCTCCCTACCACCTCCAGGAGGTCCGCGACGACGCCGGCCGGACGATCGGCCTCGTCCTGCACACCTCCCCCGAGGCGGATGACATCCGCGGCTATTCCGGCCCGAGCGATGTGCTCGTGGCCATGGATCCCACCGGCACCGTCATCGGGGCGAAGATTCTCTCGTCCGAGGACACCAGCGACCACGTCGATGCGGTGGTGAAGGACAAGGCGTTCTGGGCCGCCTTTCAGGGCCTCGCCCTCGGCGCGCCGGGTCGTCCCGAGGTCGATGCCGTCAGCGGCTCGACCCTCACCAGCGATGCCATCGTCCGGTCCGTCGTCCGGCGCATGGGCGGCGTCGCGGAGTCCTCCCTGTTTCCCACCCCCATCCTCCTCGTCGAGGTGCAACAACTCCTGCCGGCCGCGGCCGCCCTGCGCCCCCACCCCGACTGGCCCGGCGTCGAGGTCGTCGCCGATGCCGGCGGCCGGACGATCGCCCATGCCCTCCGCACCGCCCCCGGCCAGGACGCCCTCCCCGGCTACCAGGGGCCGTCGGACATCCTCATCCTCCTCGACGCCGAGGCCGCCACCGTCGCCGGTCTGCGCCTCCGCAAAAGCTACGACAACGAGGAATACTACGAGCGCATCCTCGAGCACGGCACCTACCTGCAACTCTACAACGGCTGGCCGGTCGAGGAGGTCGCGGGGGCCGACTTCAAGGCGCGCGGCATCGAGGGCGTTTCCGGCGCCACCCTCACCAGCTGGTCCATCGCGGAAGGCGTGAAGCGCCGCCTCCGGGCGTTCCTTGCCGAGCGCGACGCTCCCCCCCTCGCGCTCCCGTTCACGGGGCGCGACGCCGGGCTCGTCCTCCTCACGCTCGGAGCCGTCGTGATGTCGTTCACGAGCTTGCGCGGTCACGCCGCCGCCCGGATGGCATGGCAGGCCGTCCTCGTCGTTTACCTCGGGTTCCTCGCCGGCGACTTGCTTTCCCAGGCGCTCCTCGCCGGTTGGGCGCAGAACGGCATCCCGTGGCGGAACTCCCCCGGCCTCATCATCCTGGCCGCGGCCGCCTTCGTCATTCCGTGGACCACCGGCCACCAACTCTACTGCCACCACCTCTGCCCGCACGGCGTCCTCCAGCGGTGGATGCAGATGCTCCCCGTCCGGAACCGCAATCTCCCCGGAGCCCTCCACCGGGCGTTCTCCTTCCTTCCGGCGGTCCTGCTCGCCTTCGTCTTCGCGGCGGTCCTTTTCCGGCTCGGCGTCAACCTCGCCGCGCTCGAACCCTTCGATGCCTATCTCTTCCGCATCGCCGGCTGGGCGAGCATCGGCATCGCGGTGGCCGGGCTCGCCGCCTCGCTCTTCATTCCCCTCGCCTACTGCAAGTACGGCTGCCCCACCGGGCTGCTCCTCAAGTTCATCCGCTCCCGCGGCGCCGGGGAGCGCTTCGAACGCCGCGACCTCATCGCCGCCATCTTCCTCGCCACCGCCGCCGCCACCCACCTCGCCACCACCACCTGATCCCGCCTCTGTCAATGCGTGCGTATACGTATACGGGTCGATTGACAGGACCACGATTCCCGGAGTGATTGAACGAGAGTCACTTGCAGAGACCAGAACTGCACCCGCAGGCGGGAGCTGTCGATCTGCTCGTATACGTATACGAGCAGATTGGCAGTGGCCGGGGAGAGGGTTGGGAGGCCTCGGGATTACTCTTCGAGTTCGGCGGGAGGGATGTCGAATCCGAGGAAGAGGAAGCGGCGGTCGCTGGCGGAGATGGGGGTGAGGTCGCGGACCTTGAGGGTCGTGCCGGTGGAGGGCTCGAACCCGGTGACGGCGTTGGCGGGATTGAAGTCCTGCAGGGTGCCGCCGGATTCGCCGGTGTAGGTGACGACCGACTTCGCCTCGGGGCTGACCTCGAGGGTGAAGGTGAAGAACTCGTCGAGGCCGCCGTCGTTTTCGAAGCCGGTCGACCACGGCGCGCCGTTCGGCCGGGTCGGGTCGGTGTTGAGGGCGAATTCCTCGGCGACGGTCCACTGGTCGCCGTCGTGGTTGGCGTCCGGGCCGCTGATGGCGTCGTCATTGAGTTCGGCCGTGGTGAACCAGGTGCTGCGGTAGCGGAAGAAGGGCTTCTGGGTGAGGACGAAGACGGACCCCCCGGAATCGCCGGCGTTGATCTGGGGCTGGGTGCAAATGTAGATCTCGCCGTCCCCGCCCTCCGAGATGGAGGCGAACTTCCCGAAGACGGGCGCCGCCGCCGCCGGTTCGATGACGAGGTTGTCGAAGGTGGGGTCCCAGCGCAGCAACTCGGTGATGGCGCTGCCGTTGTAGCGGACCGACCAGAAGCGGTTCGACCCGAAGTCCCCGAAGAAGTAGGCGCCCTGGAGC
>JABDMC010000326.1 GCA_013001695.1 Akkermansiaceae bacterium | reverse complement strand
GCCTCGGGCTCATTGCCGGCGCTCTTGCGAAAATCCTGATGCCCGGCAAGGACCCCGGGGGCTGTCTTGTCACGATTCTCCTCGGGATTGCGGGGGCCTTCGTGGGGGGACTGCTGGGCAAACACACCCCCATTCCGTTCCTGCAGGCGCAGGCCGAAGCCCGGATCAGCTGGCCGAGCATCCTCACCGCCACGGTGGGGGCGGTGCTGCTGCTCCTGCTCTACCGCCTCTTCCTCAAGAAGAAAGAGGAGTAGGCCCCCCGCGGGGTCAGGCGATGACGTCCATCCCGGCGTAGGGGACCAGCGGCGCGGGCAGCCTGATGCTGCCGTCGGGCTGCTGGTGCTGCTCCATGAGGGCCACCATGAGGCGGGGGAGGGCCGTGCCGCTGCCGTTCAGGGTGTGGCAAAAGCGGTTCTTCCCGTCGGCGTCCTTGAAGCGGAGCTTCATGCGGCGGGCCTGGTAGTCGGTGAAGCACGAGCAGCTGGAAACCTCGAGGAACTTGCCGTGGCCGGGGGCCCAGACCTCGAGGTCGTAGGTCTTGGCCGCCCCGAAGCCGAGGTCGCCGGTGCAGAGCTCGATGACCCGGTAGTGGAGTTCGAGGGCCTGCAGGATCTTCTCGGCGTGGCCGGTGAGTTCCTCGAGGGCCTCGTAGGACCGGTCGGGGTGGACGATCTGGACCAGCTCGACCTTGTCGAACTGGTGCATGCGGATGATGCCCTTGGTGTCCCGCCCGGCGCTGCCCGCCTCCCGGCGGAAACAGGGGGTGTGGCCCGCCATCTTGATGGGCAGGTCCTCCTCCGCCAGGATGGTGTCGCGGTAGAGGTTCGTCACCGGCACCTCGGCGGTGGGAATCAGGAACAATTCGCCGTTCTCGGTGCTGTAGAGGTCGTCCTCGAACTTGGGCAGCTGGCCGGTCCCCACGAGGCAGTCCCGGCTCACGATGTGCGGCACGGCCACCTCCTCGTAGCCATGGTCCCGCGTCTGGACGTCGAGGAGGAACTGGATGAGGGCCCGCTGGAGCCTGGCCCCCCGGCCGCGCAAGACGCTGAAGCCGCTGCCCGAGAGGCGGGTGGCCCCCTCGAAGTCGATGAGCCCGAGGGACTCATTCAGGGCGACGTGGTCCCTCGGGGCGGCCAGTGGCGGCGGGGTCCCCCAGGTCCGGATCTCGGGATTGGCGTTCTCGTCCTCGCCGACCGGGCAATTCTCGTGGGGGAGGTTCGGGATGGTGAGGAGCAGCTGCGTCTGGCGGCGCTCGGCCTCGTCGGCGCGCTCGTCGAGGATCCTGATCTCCTCGCCGATCTTCTTCACCTCCGCCTCGATGTGGGCGGTGTCCTCCCCCTTTCCGCGCAGGGCGCCGATCTCCTTGGATGTCTGCTTGCGCTGCGATTGCAGGGCCTGCTTCTCGGTCTCGGCCTTGCGCCGCGTCTCGTCGCAGGCGAGAACCTCGTGGATCAGGTCTCCCGATCCGTCGTGACGGGCGGCGAGACGGGCTTGGAAGGCAGCGGGATCGTCCCGGATGGCGCGGATGTCGAGCATGGCGGCAGTCGCGGCGAGCAATACCCCGAATGCGAACAAGTTCACGCGAAAAGTTGGGGAAGTGGGCGGCCCGCCGTGGATGCCATCGCGAGCCGTCGACCATCGCGCCCGGGCAAAATGGCCGGAGGCCGGCAAATGTACAAAAAGAAAGCGCGGCGGAGGGGACGCCGCGCTTTTGGCCGAAGCCATTTGCAAAGAAGAGCCAGCCGGGGCCCGCGAAAGCCGCCGGCTGACAGGGACGATTTAACCACAGCTGCCGGGGGTGTCGAACGGGGGTTCGGCGGCCCCCCTCCAGCCCCTCTGCGACAGGGGATATCGGGCCGAGATTTTTATAAGCACCACCCTCGAAATGCTAAAGATATCCGTAATATCTTGATGGCCTTTGGTGTCGCCCGCGGCCCGGAATCGGTCCGCGCGACGCGGTGCGGTGACGCCCCGGACCCGGGTTGTTGTCGGCGGTGCGGCGCGCGTTACGTCGCCGGCGTGCAGGCTTCCTCGGCGGCCTGTTCGGCGAGGAATGCCTGCCGGGACAGTTCCGCGTAGAGGCCGTCCTTGGCGAGCAACTCGTCGTGGGTGCCGACTTCCACGACCCGTCCGCCGTCGAGCACGTAGATGCGGTGGGCGTTCCGGATGGTCGACAGGCGGTGCGCGATGACGAAGGCGCTGCGGTTGCGCATGAGCGCGTCCAGGGCTTCCTGGATGAGGCGTTCCGTCTCGGAGTCGACCGAGGCCGTGGCTTCGTCCAGCAGCAGGATCGGGGGGTCCTTCAGGAGGGCCCGGGCGATCGAGAGCCGTTGCTTCTCCCCGCCGGACAGCTTGACGCCCCGTTCCCCGACATTCGTGTCGAGGCCCTCGGGCAGGTTGCGCACGAAGGCATCGGCCCGGGCTGCCTCGAGGGCGGACCAGAGGTCCTCCTCGCCGGCATCGCGCTTGGCGAGCAGGAGGTTCTCCCGGACCGAGCCGTTGAAGAGGAAGGCCTCCTGGGTCACGTATCCGAGCGCCGAGCGCAGGCTGGCCTTGTTCACCCCGGACAGCTCGTGCCCGTCGATGGTGATCGACCCCTGGTCGTACTCGTAGAACCGGCAGAGGAGGTTCACGATGGTCGACTTTCCGGCCCCGGTGGGACCCACCAGGGCGATCATCTCGCCGGGGCGGGCCTCGATGGTGACCTCGTGGAGGGTGGGCTGCTCGCCGTAGGCGAAGGAGACCCGCTCGAAGCGGACGTGGCCGCCGACCGGTTCCGGGAGGGGGTGGCCGTCATTGGCATGCGGTTCGTCGTCGGCGTCGAGGATCTCGAAGACCCGGTCGGCCGCGGCCCGCGAGGAGAGGGCCATCTGGTTCAGCTGGTGCAGCTTGCCGACCGGCTCGTAGAACAGCGAGAGGAGCAGGAAGAACATCAGGAGCTCCCCCAGCTCCATGGTCCCCTGCATCACCGCGGCGCCCCCGAATCCCAGCACCAGGACGTAGCCGATCATGCCGAGGAACGACATGCCGGGCGAGTAGAACGCCCACCACTTCATGATGCGCAGGGTGGCCAGGCGGAGGCGGTCGGAGAAGGCATTGAAGCGCTCGTGCTCCTCGGCTTCGGCGGTGAAGGACTTGATCTGGCGGATCCCGGAGACGTTGTCGTGCAGGAGGGCGTTCATGTCGCTGGCGGCGTCCCGCTGCTGCCGGTAGCGGTCCCGGGCGTTGTGCGTGTAGAGCCACGCCCCCAGCGCCAGGAACGGAACCGGCAGGGTGGCCCACAGCGCCACCCCGGCATCCGTCCAATACATCACCGCACCCACCGCGAGGAGCTGGATGACCGCCACGAGGCCCAGCTCGATCCCGTCGATCAGGACCCGCTCCATGGCCGTGACGTCCTCCACGACCCGCGTCATGATGTCGCCGGTCCGCCGGCCGTCGAACCAGCGCAGCGGCAGGCGCTGCAGCTTCTGGTAGAGGTCGGACCGGATGTCGAAGATGACCTTCTGCTCGAAGTGGTTGTTCAGAAAGATGCGCGCGCAGTTCAATCCGTCGCGGAAGAAAAAGCCTAACAAACCCAAAGTAATCCAGATGGGGAACTCCCCGTGGCGGCCCGGATGGGGGATGATCTCGTCCACGACGTATCCCGTCACGGACGGGAACACGATGACACTTAGCGCCATCAGGGTAGCGCAAAACAGCTGGCCGCTCCCGAGGAGGGGATAGCGCCAGAGATACGCCACGACACGGAGGACGGTCTTCATGGGGGAGCGGGACTAAGGACCCGGGCATTCGGATTGTAAAGACAGGGAAGGCCAATCCCTGATTTTTAGGGTTGTCGGGACCAGATCCCGCTTTCTAGTGTATTGCACACTTTCGTATCCGCACAATCCCAACGCATTACCGATTATGGCCAATATTTTTGCAATCCTGACCGCGATCGTCCTCGCGGTCTCGGCATTCCTTGCCTACGTGAACATGGGGGACAGCAGCGAGGAGGGACGTGGTTACCGGGGCTGGATCTCCAAGCGCCAGACCGAGGAGCAGTCCCTCGCGCGCAACGAGAAGAAACTCGCCGAGCTGACCGCCCAGCGGGACAACCTGATCGTCGAGCGCGACAAGTTCGTCACCGCCAACACCGGCCTGCAGACCGAGGTCGACGCGCAGCTCGACAAGAACAAGACGCTCCAGTCGGACGTCGACGACAAGAAGGCCGCCGCGGAGACGAAGAAGGAAAGCCTCGAGAAGATGAAGGCCGACTTCGTGGATGTCGGGGACGTCGAGGACGTCATCCTGAAACTGCAGAGCACGCAGCGGGCGCTCACCGAATTGAAGATCGAGATCACCGGGAAGGAAGCGAAGCGCGCCACCCTCCAGCAGCAGGCGAACCAAACGCAGGCGAGCATCGATACGCTCCGCGACCGGATCGGGCTCTACTCGCAGAAGAAGTCGAGCCCGAACCTGCGCACGCGGGTGCGGAGCGTTTACCGGGACCTCGGTTTCGTGACCCTCGCCGGGGGCGACAACCTCGGCATCATCAAGGATTCCACCCTGGAGGTGGTGCGCGGTGGCGAGACCATCGGCAAGCTTCTCGTCACGGCGGTGGAAGCCGGCACCTCCGCGGCCGACATCGTCCCGGATTCATTTGCCGAAGGGGAGGCGGTCCTGGTGGGCGACACCGTGGTCGCCGCCGGGGATGATCCCGCCCCCGCGGCCCCGACGCCCCCGCCCGCCGCGGCCCCGGCGCCCGCGCCGGCCGAAGTGCCGGCCGCCGAACCGGAAGCCCCCATGGCCCCCTGAACCTTCACCGGACTACTTCAATGATCAAAAGCGTATTCTACATCATTTCGATCCTGGTCATCCTGGCGGCGGCCTATCTTGCCTTCGACAATCATGCCAAGATGAAGGAGGAGATCGGCAAGTACGATCAGGTGCATGCCACCAACACCAATGTCTCGGCCTCCAAGACGAGCCGCGAGAAGGAGATCGAGCCCCTCGAGGGCGAGCTCTCCGACGCCAAGACGAAGAACGCCGAGCTGATTTCCACCAAGGAGAACGAGGTGGCCCGCGAGCGCAGCCTTCGCCAGAGCCTTCAGGAGTATGAGACCGCCATCGAGGAGGTCGACGCCCAGATCGCCGAGTTCGAGGAGGTCAAAAAGAAGGTCGAGCAGATGATGGGCGGCCTGCAGGTCCCCTTCGACCAGATTCCCAGCGAGATCCAGAAGCTCGAGGACGAGCGGAAGCGGCTGCAGGACGACCTCGAGCAACTCGAGAAGCTGGAGAACAAGCTCATGCGGGAAGTCGCCGACAACCGCGAGGAGAACTCCCGCCTGTCCGGCCGGCTCAACTCGATCCGGACGACGATCGCGCGCAATGCCGCCCAGGGGCGGGTCATCGCGGTCGACCCGAACTGGGGGTTCGTCATCGTGAACCTCGGGGACAACAACTCGAACGTCACCGAGCAATCCGACCTCCTCGTGAGCCGCGGGGGCAGGTTCCTCGGACGCCTCGCGGTGGCCTCGCTCGAGCCGAACCAGACGATCTGCGACCTCGATCTCAAGAGCCTCAAGCCGGGCGTCCGCATCCAGCCGGGTGACCGGGTGACCATCGCGGAAGCGGCGGCCAACTAGGGCGCGGCGAGGCGAGCCTGATTTTCCAACGGCGGGGCGCAACGCTCCGCCGTTTTTGTTCCCGGCGGTGGCGGCTTGCAAAACAGGGCGACGTTGGTAGTCTGCGGCATGGTCCTGAAGATCCTCGCCGGTTTCGTGCTGGTCACGGGTGGTGCCGCGCTCCTCGTCGGTTGCGCGACTGACGAAGCGAAGCCGCAGCTGCCCACGAGCGAGCATAGCGACATGCCCTGGAACACGCCGCGTCCCGGGGAAGGCGGCGGCGCCTTCGGCGGCGTCTTCGACCGCTGATTACCGGTGGTACGGCTCGCCGCGCGCGACCGTGTCGGCCCGGTAGAGCTGCTCGAGCAGGACGACGAGGGCCAGCTCGTGCTGCAGGGTGAGGGGCGAGAGGGCCCACACCATGTCCGCTGATTCGCGGAGATCGCCGGTGTGGCCGTCGGCGCCCCCGACCAGGAAGCTGGCCGTCTTGACGTCGCCCCGGTCCTCGAGGGCCTTGAGGGCGGCCACCAGCTCGGCGGTGGTGAGGAGCCGGCCGCGCTCGTCGAGGACGATGCGGTAGCTGTCGCTGCTGCCGGCGAGGAGCCGCGAGGATTCCCCGCGGCCGGCCTTGAGGAACTCGAGTGCGAAGTCGGTGCGCTTCGCGAGGCGCGCGGCATACTCCGCGATGCCCTTCGCGGCATATTCCAGCTTCGGTTTGCCGATGGCGTAAACGCGCCGCTTCACCCCCGCAGGATAAGGAACCGGGCGGGGGCATCGACCCGATTCCCGGCCGGCCCGGGCCGCGGTGGGAACAGGCCGTCAATAACCGCCGGGCCCGCGCGGACCGCGCCCTACAGGATCCGGAAGCGCAGCTTGCAGTCGCGGCACTTGCGCACCGACGGCAGGAAGAGCGCAAGGATGCCGACCGGAAACAGGAACACCACCGCGAACCCCTTGGCCCACGACGTCCAGGCCCGCACGATGCGGGTCGACCCGCAGTGCGGGCAGCACCCGCCGGTCAGCGCCCCCAGCTTGCGGAACCGGGTCCGGCGCTTCATCGGCCTACCGGATTCGCTCCGCGATCCACGGGAGCACCTCCGCGATCTTGATGCGCTCCTGCTGCATGGAGTCCCGCTCGCGGACGGTGACGGTGTCCTTGTCGGCGGCGTCATTCTCGCCGAGGGTGTCGAAGTCGACCGTGATGCAGAAGGGGGTGCCGATCTCGTCCTGCCGGCGGTAGCGGCGACCGACGGCCCCGGACTCGTCGTAGAAGACGTTCATGAACGGGGCGAGGTTGTCCCGGATCTCCTTCGCGAGGCGGACCTGCTCGGCGTTCTTCTTGAGGAGCGGGAAGATGGCGGCCTTCACCGGGGCCATCCGCGGGTGAAACCGCATCACGGTCCGGGTCTCGGTCTTCCCCTTGGCGTCGGTGACCTCCTCCTCCGCAAAGGCCTCGCAAATCAGGGCCAGGGCGGTCCGGTCGCAGCCCGCGGAGGGTTCCACGACGTGCGGAATGAACTTCTCCTTCGATTCCTCCTCGAAGTACTCGATCGGCTTTCCGGAGTGCTCCTGGTGCTTCGTCAGGTCGTAGTCGCTCCGGTAGGCGACCCCCTCCAGCTCCTGGCAGCCGAAGGGAAAATCGAACTCGATGTCGTAGGTCTTGGACGAATAGTGGGCGCGGTCGGCGTCGGGGACGTCGAGGACATGCAGCTTCTCGCGGGGCAGCCCGATCTCCTCGTAGAACCGGAGCCGGGCCTCCAGCCATTCCTCGGTGAGGCGCAGCCCGTCGTCGGCGCGGCAGAAGTACTCGATCTCCATCTGCTCGAACTCGCGGCTGCGGAAGGTGAAGTTCCGGGGATTGATCTCGTTGCGGAAGGCCTTCCCGATCTGCGCGATCCCGAAGGGGAGCTTCTGGCGGGAGGTGTCGAGGACGTTCTTGAACTGCGAGAAGATCGACTGCGCCGTCTCGGGGCGCAGGTAGGCGGTGGCATTCGGGTCATCCTCGTCCGCCGCGGCCCCGACCTTCGTCTCGAACATGAGGTGGAATTCGCGGGGCTCGGTCAGGGCGCAGTCCGGTCCCGCCCCGGGGGCGCAGGACGGCTTCCGCGGGCACTGCATCCCGTCGAGGTTGTCCGCCCGGAACCTCGCCTTGCACGTCTTGCAGTCCACCATGGGGTCCGAGAACCCGCCGACGTGGCCGGAGGCCGTGAGGACCGCCTGGTGGGTGAGGATCGACCCGTCGAGTCCCACGATGTCGTCGCGTTCCTGGACGTTCCTGCGCCACCAGTAGTCCTTGAGGTTGCGCTTCAACTCGACGCCGAGCGGGCCGTAGTCCCAACACCCGTTGAGGCCGCCGTAGAGTTCCGCGGACTGGTAAATGAATCCCCGCCGTTTGCAGAGCGAGACGATCTTTTCCATCCGTTCCGGATCAGTGTGTTGCTTGTCAGCCATGAGAATTGTCGGGACGGCGCTGATGGAAGCGCCTGCGGTTCGCTTTGGCAAGCGAGGAGCCGGAATCGGGGCCGGGCGCGGCCCGGCCGGGCGTCCCGCCGACGGGGGCGGGATGCCGGCGGGCGGCCCTTTCACAGCCGGCCGGGTGGTCCGCGGGTTTGCCTTTGCATCGAGGACCGATTTCCTACCCTCCGGGCATGCCGGTTCGGGAGCGGGGCAGGAATTACGATGCCGGGGGCGAGGACCGCGCCATGACGGTGGGCCAGCTGGTGCGCCGCATGAAGAATGTCCTCGAGATCGAGGTCGGCGACGTTTGGGTCGAGGGGGAGGTGTCGAACCTGAAGAAGCAGGCGAGCGGCCACTACTACTTCACCCTCAAGGACGAGCGGGCGCAGTTGCAGTGCGCGATGTTCGGGGCGCGGCGCCGGCCCGGCTACGAAGACCTCGCGGACGGGGCGAAGGTGCGCATCTTCGGGGAGGTCACCATTTACGAAGCGCGGGGGAATGCGCAGTTGGTGGTGAAGCGGGTCGAGGCCGCCGGGCTCGGCGAGTTGCAGGCGAGGTTCGAGGCGCTGAAGCGCAAGCTGCAGGCGGAGGGTCTCTTCGACGAGTCCCTGAAACAACCGCTGCCGTGGTTTCCGATGACCATCGGGATCGTGACCTCGCCGACCGGGGCGGCGCTGCAGGACATGGTGAACGTCCTGTCGCGGCGGGCCCCGTGGATCACGGCGGCCCTGTATCCCGTGCAGGTCCAGGGGAAGGGGGCCGAGGCCGGGATCGCCCGCGCCATCCGGCAACTCGGGGAGCCGGAGAAGCACGGGCTCCCCCGCTGTGACGTGCTCGTCATCGGTCGCGGCGGCGGCTCGCTGGAGGACCTGTGGAACTTCAACGAGGAGGTCGTGGCCCGTGCCGTGGCCGCCTGCCCGATCCCGGTCGTCTCGGCCGTCGGGCACGAGATCGACTTCGCCATCTCGGACTTTGTCGCCGACGTGCGGGCCCCGACCCCCAGCGCCGCGGCGGAACTGATCGTGCCCGATCGCGCCGAACTGCAACAGCGCCTGGCCGGAATCGCGGAGGCCCTCAAGCGGCCGGTGCGCGAGTCCTTCCGGCACGGCCTGCAGGTCCTGCGCTACGCGCGGCGGGGGATGCTGGCGCGCGATGCCGAGCGGGTCCTGCGGGACCCCATGAGGCGGGTCGACGAGCTGCGCGCCGGGCTCCGGCAGGTGGTCCGGGAGCGCTATCGCGCCGCGGTCACCTCCGTGAAGGAAGGTCGCGCCGCGTGGCGGGCCCATCACCCGGCCGTGATCGTCGCGCAGCGCCACGCGGGCTTGCAGCAATACCGGGCCCGCTTTGCCGAGACCGCGGAACACCGCCTGCAACAACTGGAGAGCCGGGTCGAGCGCTCGCGGAAGCTCCTCAAGGCCCTCGGGCCGGAGTCGGCATTCGAGCGCGGGTTCTCGATCACCTTGACCGCGCAGGGCCGCCTCGTGACCGACCCGGGGGAGGTGCAGCCCGGGGAGAGGCTCGCCACGCGGGTGAAGGGCGGAACGATTGCCAGCGAGGTCATCAAGGAGTGAGCGGCCGGAACACGAATCCCCACGTGCCATCGGAATCGCTCGAGGAATTCCTCGAGGTGGCGTCCGAGTTCCGGCTCGGCGACCTCGTCACCGAGCAGCCGCACCCGCTGACGACCGATCTCTCGAAGCTGGCGCGCGACGACCTTGCCGCGGCGATCGCGACCCTGAAGGAGGTGGACCTGGGCGCCCTCGCGCTCCTGCAGGGTTATGCTCCCGTGATCGAGCCGCTGGCGGTGGCCATGGCGGACACCCTGGCCGCCGGGCAGCGGGTCTTCCTCTGTGGTTGCGGGGCGACCGGGCGCCTCTCGATCTCCCTGGAGGTCTTCGCGCGGCGGGGGTTCCTCGGCGAGGCGACCGGCGACCAGCTGGTGGGCTTCATGGCGGGCGGGGACGCCGCCCTGGTGCGCTCCATCGAGCGCTTCGAGGACTATCCCGAGCACGCCGTGCGGCAGTTGCACGAGCTGGAATTCGGCCCCGGCGACCTCCTGGTGGGCATCACGGAGGGCGGGGAGACCTCCTTCGTCATCGGGGCGACGGAAGAGGCGGCGCGAACCTCCTCGCGCCAACCGTTCTTTCTCTACTGCAACCCGGACGAGGTCCTCGCGAGGGTGGCGACGCGCTCGAAGCGCATCCTGGAAAACGACGCGGTGCGGAAGATCAACCTGTCGGTCGGCCCGATGGCCATCACCGGCAGCACGCGCATGCAGGCCAGCACCGTGCAGATGGCGGCGGCGGGATGGGCCCTGGCGCGCCGGACCGCGCCGGACCGGCTTGCGGGCGGGATGGAGGCCTTCCGCGGCTGGGTCGAGGCGACCGACTTCTCCTTCCTGGTTCCCTTCATCGAGAAGGAGGAGGCCCTCTACGAACGGGGGAGCCATGTCCTGTATGAACCCGGCGAGTTCGGGATCACGGTGCTCACCGATACCACCGAGCGCTCCCCGACCTTCAGCCTGCCCCCGTTCGAGAACGTCCTGCGGCCCGAGGATGTCCTCTCGGGGTGTTACCTCCACGTCGAGGCGGAATCCTCCGCGCAGGCGTGGGAGTCGCTTCTGGACCGCGCCCCGCGGACGCTTTCGTGGGGCGGGTTGGAACATCTCACGGGGGAGGGAAACCTTCTCGGGTTCGATTTTTCCGACCAGGTCGTGGCGCGACGGGAGGCCGCCGGGACGCACGTGCGCTTCCGGGTCGCGAACGAGCCCGATGCGATCGCGCTTCATTTCGGGAATCTCTCCCACCGGATTCCCGCCGCGGGGCGCGATTCCTTCTCCCGCCACCTCCTGCTGAAGCTCGTCCTCAACATCCACTCGACCCTCGTGATGGGCCGCTGGGGGCGTTTCGAGGGGAACGTCATGACCTACGTGAATGCCACCAACCGGAAACTCATCGACCGGGCCATCCGTTACGTCCTGCTGATTCTCGATCGCCAGGACGGCCTCCAGCCATCGTACGAAGACGTCGCCCGGGAACTCTTCCGGGTGCGCGACGACCTGAAGCGCGACGAACCGATCGTCATGAAGACGGTGCGGGCGTTCCGCCAGGCACGGTGAAATCCGCGGCGGGGGGCCAATTGTCCCCAATCCGTCCGGCGACGGGCCGGGGCGCCCGCACCACGCGCCTTGACCCTTGACCGCCCCGGAGGGGCTTCCTACGGTGCGCGCCGCTCTGCGCGATGAACATTCACGAGTACCAGGCCAAGGAGTTGTTTGACCAGTTCGCCGTGGCGAATCCGCAAGGGGCGGTGGCCACCACGGCGGAGGAAGCGGAACAGGCGGCCGGCCGCCTCGGCGCCGGAACCCTCGTGGTGAAGGCCCAGGTGCATGCCGGGGGCCGCGGGAAGGGAACCTTCAAGAACGGTTTCCAAGGGGGGGTGCACCTCGTGAAATCGGCCGCGGAAGCCGGCGAGATTGCCGGCAAGATGCTCGGCGAGACGCTCGTCACGAAGCAGACCGGCGAGGCCGGCAAGCGCGTCCGCAAGGTGATGATCGGCGAGGCGGTCGACATCGCGCACGAATACTACTTGGCGATCCTGATGGATCGCGCCGCGAGTTGTCCGGTCATCGTGGCGTCCACGGAAGGCGGGATGGACATCGAGGAGGTCGCGGCGAGGACGCCGGAGAAGATCCTCCGGGAGCGGGTGCATCCACTGATGGGGCTCCAGCCGTACGAGGTGCGCAAGCTCACCGCGGGGCTGGGGTTCAAGGGCGAGCAGGCCAAGGCCTTCGGGAAGTTGTTGCGGAACCTCTTCCGGCTGTTTCTCGAGCGCGACTGTTCCATGGTCGAGATCAATCCGCTGGTGGCGACGCCGGACGGGCAGGTCCTGGCGCTGGATGCGAAATTCGGCTTTGACGACAACGCCCTCTACCGGCAGCCGGAGATCCTCGCGATGCGCGACACCGACGAGGAGGATCCCCGCGAGGTGGCGGCCTCCGAGCACTCCCTGAACTACATCGGCCTCGACGGCAACATCGCCTGCCTCGTGAACGGCGCCGGGCTCGCCATGGCCACCATGGACATCATCAAGCACTATGGCGGGGAGCCCGCGAACTTCCTCGATGTCGGCGGCGGAGCCACGCAGGAGCAGGTCGCGGCGGCCTTCAAGATCATCCTCACCGACCCGAATGTGAAGGGAATCCTGGTGAACATCTTCGGCGGCATCATGGATTGCGACGTGATCGCCCACGGGGTGGTGGCGGCGTGCAAGGAAGTCGGCCTGTCGCTCCCGCTGGTGGTGCGGCTCGAGGGAAACAACGTGGCGGCCGGGAGGAAGACGCTTGCGGCCAGCGGCCTGAACCTGATCGCGGCCGACGACCTCGCCGACGCCGCCGAGAAGGCGGTCGCCGCGATCGCGAGCTAGGAACTGGAAACCCGGAACGAGGAAGCAAGAACATGGCAATCCTGGTCGATGAGAAAACGAAGGTCCTGGTGCAGGGGATCACGGGGGGATACGGCGGCAAGCACGCCGAACTGAGCATCGACTACGGCACGCAGATCGTGGCCGGGGTGACGCCGGGCAAGGGAGGCCGGGTTTTCGAGCACGGCGAGGTGGTGGTGCCGGTCTTTGACACCGTCGAGGAAGCCGTGAAGCAGACCGGGGCAACCGCTTCGGCGATCTTCGTGCCGCCGGCCTTTGCGTCGGACGCGATCCTGGAAGCGGTCGATGCGGGCGTGAGCCTCGTGGTGGCCATCACGGAAGGCATCCCGGTGCGCGACATGATGAAGGTGAAAGCCGCCATGGCGGGCAGCCCGACGCGCCTCGTCGGCCCGAACTGCCCGGGGATCGTGACGCCCGGGCGCGGGGAGGACTCCCACGGCGGGTGCCGGATCGGCATCGCGCCGGGCTACATTCACAAGCGCGGGCGGGTCGGGATCGTTTCGCGATCCGGCACCCTGACCTACGAGGCGGTGTGGCAGACGACCCAGCTCGGCTTCGGCCAGAGCACCTGCGTGGGCATCGGCGGGGACCCCATCAACGGGACCTCGCACCTCGACGCCCTGCAACTCTTCAACGAGGACGACGAGACCGAGGCCATCGTGATGATCGGCGAGATCGGCGGCACCGCCGAGGAGGAAGCCGCGGCGTGGGCGAAGGAGCACGGCCGGAAGCCGATCGCGGCGTTCATTGCGGGGGCGACGGCCCCTCCCGGACGGCGCATGGGACACGCCGGAGCCATCGTTTCGGGTGGCAAGGGCACGGCCCAGGCGAAGAAGGAGGCCCTGAAGGCGGCCGGGATCGCGGTGGCCGAAACCCCCGCCGAGATCGGGACGACCCTCGCGCAGGCCGCCGGGTGGGCATAGCCCCCGGGGAATCGCGCCGGACGCCAGGACAGCCATCGTCGCGGCCTTCAGCCCGATCGCGAGGCTCGCGTCACCGCCGGGTTCCCGGCACGAGACGGCCGCCGACGGCGCGGTGGCGGAGCGCGAGGCTAGGTTGAAATGGAAGCCACGGCCATGGCGGCGATGCCCTCCCTGCGGCCGATGGCGCCGAGGGTTTCGTTGGTGGTGGCCTTGATCCCGACGTCCCCGGGGTCGATGCCGAGGGAGCGCGCGATGTTGGCCTTCATGATGTCCAGGTAGGGGCCGATCTTCGGCTCCTCGGCGATGAGGGTGGAGTCGACGTTGTTGATGGATGCCCCCGCCTCGTGCACGAGTTTCCTGCAGTGGATGAGGATCTCGAGGCTGGAGATCCCCTCGATGGACGGGTCGCCGGGAGGGAAGTAATGGCCGATGTCCGGCAAGCCAAGGGCCCCCAGGACGGCATCCGCGATGGCGTGGGAGAGAACATCCGCATCGGAATGGCCGACGAGACCAAACTCGTGAGGAATCTCGGCGCCGCCGAGGATGAGCTTGCGGTCCTTGGCGAACTGGTGGACGTCGTAGCCGATTCCGGTGCGGTGCATGGTGGCCATGGGTCGGGGGGTGCAGGGGGCGGGACCTCGGTCCGCTGATACAGATTCTAAAGGATCTCTTCGACGGGGATCTTGCCGTTGGTGGCCACGATGGCCCAGACGTTGTCGTCCACCGGATCGGGCGTCAACTCGACCATCCCGCCCGCGGATTCGACGAGGAGCTGGCCGGCGGCGATGTCCCACAGGGAGATGCGCGATTCGATGTAGGCGTCGAGACGCCCGCAGGCGATGTAGGCCATGCCGAGCGCCGCGGAACCCATCATGCGCATCTTGCGGGCCTTGAGCGAGGCCCGCTCGAACCGCTTCAGCCCGATCTCGAGGGCCTCCTGGTCCTTCCCGCAGCCGACAAAGAGGACCGACTCCCCGAGGGTGGCGCGCGCCGACGCCTTCACCGGGCGGCCGTTGAGCTGCGGCGGCCCGCCCCGCTCGACGGTCCACAGTTCATCGAGCATGGGGTCGTAGATGAGCCCGTGGGTGACGGTGTCGTTTTCCCGCAAGGCGATCGAGATGCAGAAATGCGGGATCCCGTAGAAGTAGTTCACGGTCCCGTCGATGGGATCGACGATCCACTGGTGGGACGATGCCTGGTCGCCGGCGAGGCCCTCTTCGCCGTAGATGGCGTGGCCGGGAAAGGCGTCCAGCAGGACGCGGGTGATGAGCTCCTGCGATTCGCGGTCGAGGGCCAGCTTGATGTCGTGGGCCTTGGCCTCATCGACGTCGAGGTCCCGGCCGAAGTGCTGGCGGAGGAGGGCGCCTGCTTCGCGGGCGGCGGATTCGGCGGCATGGAGCGGGGTCACGGCAGGGATCAAACCGCAGATGGCCGCCGATGAACACCGATAATTTTTCCCCGGCGGCGGCTAGGCCCTGGAGGCGTGCAACTCCACGATGGCGTCGAGGATGATGTGCGCCAGCCGGTCCTTGGTGTCCCGGGCGAGGGGCTCGAGGCGGTCCGGGTAGACGAGGAGGACCTCGTTGTGGTCGGAGTCGAAGCCGATCCCGGGCCGGGAAACGTCGTTGGCGACCACCAGGTCGCAGCCCTTCTTTTCGAGCTTGGCGCGGGCGTTGGCTTCGAGGTCATCCGTTTCGGCGGCGAAGCCCACGAGGACGCCGGGGAAATGGAAGGTCGCGCGGGCCGAGCCGAGGATGTCGGGATTGCGGACCAGCTCGAGGGTCATGGTCTCGCTGGTCTTCTTGATCTTCTCCGCGGAGGGCGCGGCGGGGCGGTAATCCGCGACGGCGGCCGCGAAGACGGCGGCGTCGGCCTTGCCGATCTGGTTCCGGACGGCGTCGAACATGTCGGCGGCCGATTCCACCGGCAGGAAGTCGACCCCGGGCGGCAGGTCGAGACTGGTCGGCCCCGAGACGAGAAGAACCTTGTGGCCGTGCCTCGCCGCCACTTCCGCGAGGGCGTAACCCATCTTCCCGGACGAGCGGTTCGTCAGGTAGCGCACCGGATCGATGGCTTCCCGGGTCGGACCCGCTGTGATGAGGAGGTTCACTTCGTGAGGGGACCCCGCGGGCCGTTCAGCCCTTGGCGGCCGAGCGCCTCGCGACTTCTTCGAGGATCGTCTCGACCGGGACGAGGCGCCCGGCGCCCTCGTAGCCGCAGGCGAGCATTCCGTCCTCCTCGGGACCGACAAACTCGCAGCCGTCGGCGCGGAGGGTGGCGACGTTGCGTTGCGTGGCGGGGTGTTCCCACATCTTGCCGTTCATGGCGGGGGCGAGAAGGACGCGGGCCTTGGTGGCGAGGTAGATGCTGGAAAGCGGATCCGGCGCGAGCCCGTGGGCAAAGTGCCCGAGGGTGTCGGCGCTGAGGGGGGCCACCACCAGGAGGTCGGCCTGGTCCGCGAGGGCGATGTGGCCGGGTTTCCACGATTGCTTCTCGTCTTCGAGCGTGACGAGGACCGGATTGCGGGAAAGGACCTGCAGGGTGAGGGGCGTGATGAACTCGGTGGCGGTCCGCGTCAGGACGCAATGGACGTCATGGTCCGCCTTGACGAGCTGGCTGGCGAGGTCGGCGGCCTTGTATGCCGCGATGGAGCCGGTGATGCCGAGGACGATGTTCACTAGAAACTAATCGGGGAGAATCCAGGGAACGCGAAGCAATTTTTTCGGCCCCCGGCCGGCCGGGCGGCCATTTTCGGCATCCGGGGCCCCCGGGGGCGGGGGTGGCGGGATCACCGGAGGCGGGCCACCCTCATGCGTTCGGCCATGAGAAGGGCCTTGAACCGGCGGTAGTCGTCCTCGCGCTCGCCGGAGAGGAGGCAGTATTGGTACGATTCCCAGTGCTTCATTTCGGCGAGGGCATTTTCGAGGCGCAGGGCGATGACGGATTCGCTGTCGGTGGCCCGGCCGGCGAGACGCTTCCGGAGTTCGGTTTCATCGCGCGGCATGATGAACAGGTCGACGAGGGCCTCCTTGATGTCATCGTCGCCGCAGCTCCGGACCTGCGCGGCCCCCTGCACGTCGATGTCCATCACGACATCCTGCCCGCGCTCGAGGAACTGGGTGACTTCGGACTTCAGGGTGCCGTAGTGGTTTCCGTGGACCTCGGCGTGTTCCAGGAACTCCCCGACCGCGGCGCTCGCCAGGAACTCATCGGGACTGAGGAAGTAGTAGTCGCGGCCGTCGACCTCGCCGTCGCGGGGCGGGCGGGTCGTGCAGGAGACCGAGTAGTGGGCTTCGCCGTCGCGGGCGAGTTGGCGGCAGAGGGTCGTCTTTCCGGAGCCGGAGGGGCCGGACACGAGGAAGAGGATGCCGGTGCGGCTGTGCATGGGAGGTATTAGCCACATCCTGTCGACCTTGGCCAGCATGGCTCCGGCGAGATGTTCAGGTGAGGCCCCCGCGTGGCTGCCGAGCCGCGGGGCGGGCCGCGGGGCAGCGTCAGGTCCCGCCGTCGCGGGCACCCTTCTCGCCGGGCAGCGGGGAAGCGAGGTACTCCTCGACCTCCACGAAGTGCCGGAGAAGACGTTCCTCGGCATCGGGATCCCACGTTTCGCCGGGGGCCGGTGGCGGACGCGGGAGTTGCAGCCTTCGGTAGAGCTGTTTGATGCGGGTTTCCTGCCGCTGAAGGTCACGCCTGCGGCGCCCGCCCATGCGCGGCGGATCACTGTTCGATCGGGATGGTTGTTTCATGGCGAGTCAGGGCTTCGGCAGGTGGCGGTCGCGGTCACTGGGCGGGTCGATGCGCGGGGGCATGGGGTCGCCGGGGAACTCGGCGAGCCAGCTCTGGCGGTCGGCTTCGGACGCGTAGTAGCGGTGCCAGAGCCAGAGGGACTCGTCGGACCCATCGCTGACGAGATCGATGTGGCAGGCGCAGGCGCCCATGGATTCCCCGAGCACGTGAGTGGGTTCGTTGAGGATGATCTCCCAGAGGTAGCGGTACAACTCGAGGTCGGTGAGGTGGTCGGTGCTGGTGAGGAAGTGGCGATGACGGGCGAGGGCCCGGATCACTTCCCAGAGTTTCCGGTGCACGTTGCGTTCCGTGAAGGTCTCGGGGGCGGGGAGCTCGATGCCGTCGCGGATCAACTGCCGGGCGAGGGTGGTGGTCGGTGCGGATTCAATCGTGCGGACGTAGCGGAGGAATTCCTCCAGGGCCTCGTCGCTGAGGCCGGGGGTGCGGCCGTAGCGCGGCGGGTCTTCGTGGAGGCGGCTGGAGGAGGGGCGGAGGGCCGGAATGCGGTGTTGGATTCGATTCATGACTTGCCTGGTTTGTGAAACTGTTCAAAAGAACACTATCAGGCGGGCGCTGGCAAGAAGAAACTTTCCCGCCCCGCGGGGCGATCCGGCGCCGCCCGGCCCGCAGGCCCGCCTCCGGGCGCGGAAATGGGCCGGGCCAGCGGCGGGCGGGTGGAGAGCGTCGGGGGCCGCCGGAACCCATTCGCCGATCCCATGATCCGCCCGTTCCTCTCCGCTCTCGCCGAGCGGGGCGCGGAAGCGCCGCGCTTCCGGCCGGCCCTCAGAAGAACGCCTTCCCGCCGACCAGGAGGGAGTGCGTGTTGACGTCGTCGATGGAGGCGCGCGAGATCATGATGAGCGGGACGAAGCTCTGGTTGTAGACGTATTCGACGTTCACCGCGAACCACGGACAGAGCCACATCTCCACGCCGGCGGCGAGCTGATCGAGGGTGGAGAACTCGGTCCCGTCGTCGCCCTGGATGCCGCGGCCGTAGGAGACGGCGCCGCGCGTCGGGTTCCCCCAGAGGACGAAGTCCTGGGCGGCCTGCAGGCCGATGGCGTGGACGTGGGCGCCGGTGGCGGGCCACTGGCGCTCGGTGCGGGTGTATTCCGCCATCGCGGAGAAGCCGCCCTTGCGGAACTCGGCCCAGGTGTTGACGGCGCCGTTGCGGTGCCACTCGGTGAGCGGGTCGGGGTTCATGCCGGGGTGGTTGGCGGCATCGGAATCGTAGATCGTCGAGTAGAGGTAGCCGGCGCCGAGCTTCACCGACCCGCCCGCCGGGGTCCAATCCGGCGACCACGTCAGGCTCGCGGCGAAGTTCGAGAAGAAGTTGCTGTCGCGGGCGTCCGCGACGCGCAGGTGCCGGCCGCCGGGGATGATGGTGATGGCGGCGACGAGGCCGTGGTCGACGTAACCGAGCTCGAGGACGGGGTCGTCGGAATCGGTGCGGAAGAAGTGGTTGTTCACGGTGTGCACCGTCGGGTTGTAGCTCTGGTAGTTCCCGAAGTTCACCGTCTTGCGTCCGAAGGAGGCGTAGAGGGGAAAGACTTCGGGGTTGCCGATGGTGGCGAAAGCCTCCCGCATCTGGTACTGGTCCTGGCCGGGGAACTCGAGTTCGGTGTAGACGCCGTGCACGAAGAACTGCACGAGGGACACCGGGGCGTAGGTCACGGCGAGGTCGGCGTTGTCGATGACGGCCTCCGAGCCGCGGTCGCCCTTGGTGTGTTGGCCCGGAAAGCGGCCGAGCAGCGGGAACTTGCCGTCGGTGTCGGTCTCCTCGGCGTAATAGGTGCCGGAGAGATGACCCGACAGGTAGAGTTTGCCGACGTCGAGCTCCTCGCCGGCGTAGGCGGCGAAGATGCGTTCGGTCTTGTTGGTGACCACCCGCTGCCACGAGAGGACGTCCCGGGAATACTCGACGTCGGTTCCGAGGTAGGGGTTCGTCAGGAATTCGGCGGGCGCCGGAAGGGCGGAGAGCAGGGCGAGGGCGACGGGGAGGGAGGGGGAACGGGCCATTTGTTTAAGAAATATTAAACAAATATCCCGCCGCCGTCGAGCCTGAGTCCGGGCCGATCGCCGGCGTGTTCGGGGGCAGGCTCCCCGGCCCGCCGGTCACGCGCACGCCGCCCTCGAGGACGGCAGGCGGGCGCGCAAAAATTCCCGGTCGCGAGCGGGCGGATCCACCGGTGGCGCCGGCGGTTCAGGGGATCACGCCAACCGGCCTCAGCTCCGGCGGCGGATGCCGAGGAGCGCCAATCCACCGGCGAGGAGCAGCACGGTGTGGGACGGCTCGGGGACGTGCCCGATGGTGCCCACCGTGAGGCCGCCGCCGGCGCCGGGAGGCGGCGACGGGCTGCCGTCGACGGGGAGCATCCAATCCGAGAGATTGGTGGCCCAGCGGCAGGGGACGGTGTCCGTGGGGATGATCACCGTTCCCGGGTCCGCACCCGGAGTAGTGGTGACCACGCCGGGAAACCAGACCACGTAATATTGCTGCCCGGTGGCGAGCGGGCCGGTGAGGTCGAGGGTCACCCCGTTTCCGGAGTTGAAATTGATAAAGACGTCCCCGAAGAAGGGATCGACATTCGCGGAGGTCAAGGCCACGACCAGGTCGCCCCCGAGGGTGGTGGTTCCGGAGTTGTCGATGATGACGAGCGGACCGCCGGTATCGGGTTGCAGGCCGTCACCGTTGATGTCGACCACCAGGGCCGCGGACGTGCCGGGCGCAAGCGGATTACCGAATTGATCGAGCGGATTCGGAACGTCCGGGAAGATCGTGACGGCGGCCGGCGCCGTGATGGCCGTGAGGCCGAGGAAGAATGTCAGGAGTGCGTTGGTGCGGAGTTTCATGGGTGCAAGGAATCCCAGTTGGGGGGGAAGCTGTATCTTATTCTTGGAACCGGCAGAGTCCGCAAGACCATTTGAAATCCTTCGCGCTTGGGGAATTTAAACGAGAGATCGCATTAGCGCCGCGCTGACCACCGGGCGAGGTGCCACGTCCCGGGTCGCGCCGCGTTTTCACGGCGGGAAACCGGCATGCCGCGCGCGTCACGGTGCGGAATGCAATCCCGGTTGCGCCGGCCCGGCCACCGCAACCGGCAAACGCACGGCACGGGTGAACGCGTGGCACGGGTGAACAGTGCGCCCCGCGTCCCACCGGGCTTCGACCGCTCCCCGCTCCCCGCTCCCCACCGGGCTTGTCCCGGTGGAAGCGCAGGTCTGGCCCGCCCGTCAACGCAGCGACCACGGTTGCCCATCCCGTCACCGGCCCTCCGTCACCGCGGTCCCCATCCCGCTCGCTCCCCACCGGGCTTGTCCCGGTGGAGGCGCAGGTCTGGCCCGCCCGTCACCGCAGCGCCCGCGGTCCCCCTCCCGCCTCCGCCGGGTCCGCGGCCACCGTCGTTCCCGCGGACGGCGCGCACAATCGCCTTGCGGCCCCGGCGTCCGCTGCGAGTCTGACGGCATCCCCATCCCGATGGCTCTCCGATCGATGCACCCCGCTCCCATCGCCCTTGGCGTTCTCCTTCTCCTCCCCGCGACCGCGGCGGCCGAGCCGGGGAAATCCACCTTCGAAGTCACCCGTCCGCCGGCGGAATTGAAGGCCGATCCGTTCTACGAGAAGTATGTCAGCGCGCGGGGCCTGCCCGTCCTGGCGTCCGCGAAGGTCAACGACTACGCGCTCAAGGAAGCCGCCTTCCTCGTCACCGAGATGCTCGCCCTCCGGCCGGACATCCTCGAGGCCATGATCAAGAGCGGGTCGCGCCTCTGCGTCATCGGCCATGACGAATTCACCACCGACCTCCCGGGGTGGCAGCACATGGAGCCGAAGGACTACTGGGATGCCCGGGCCCGCGGCATGGGCGGGTCGCTGACCGATCCGCTGTGCTCCTGCGCGGAAGAGAACCTCCTCGGTTACCCCGGCGACCCCTACGAGACCGAGAGCATCGTCATTCACGAGCTCGCCCACAACATCCACCTGCGCGGGGTGGTCAACATCGACAAGACCTTCGATGACCGCGTCAAGAAAGCCTACGTCTCGGCGATGGCGAAGGGATTGTGGAAGGGGAAGTACGCCTCCGTGAACCACCACGAGTATTTCGCGGAGGGGGTGCAGTCGTGGTTCGACAACAACCGCCCGCCGGATCACGACCATAACCACGTCGACACCCGGAAGGAACTCATTGCCTACGATCCCGGGCTGGCGAACCTCTGCCGGGAAGTCTTCGGCGACACCGCCCTGACCTACACCAAGCCGGCGACGCGCCTCCACGGTCACCTCGAGGGGTATGACCCCGCGCAGGCCCCGACGTTCCGCTGGCCGGAGCGGCTCCTGAAGGCCAAGGCCGAGATCCGCCGCAAGGCCGAAGAACGATCCCGGGGCGGGCGGGCGCCCGCGAAGGACAAGTAGCCGCGGGGCTCGCCGGGCTGCGCACCCGGGACGCAGCGACGACCCGCGGAAGGCGCCCCGATCAGCGGCGCGCCGGGTGATCTTGGGCGCCGTCAGGCCTGGCGCTTCGGGATGCGGAGCTTGCCGTCCGAGAGAAGCTGCGTCTTGACCGGGGGCTGGATCTGGATCGTGGGGGCCGGGGGCGCCGGGTCCGGTGCGTCGGGCGCATCGGGATTTCCCGCCAGCGCCACCGTCTGCGGGGGCACCGGAATCGCCGGCCCCGGTTGAGCCGGTTGGGCCGGTTGAGCCGGTGGGGC
>JABDMC010000319.1 GCA_013001695.1 Akkermansiaceae bacterium | reverse complement strand
CCGGAAGTCGTGGCTGTGATAGAGTTCGCCCACCTGCGCATGGGCGCGCCCCCCGATCCCCTTCCCGAACTTGCGGCACTCCATGAATTCGCCGCTCTCGTCGTAGCTCACCCGCCAGAACATGGTGTTGCCCGAGGTCACCACCGCCGCTCCCCCGGCCTCCAGGAACTTGTCGAGTCCCTCGTAGGCCGGCGCCGACCAGTATTCGCTGTGCCCGTTGATCCAGACCGCCTTGTAGCCGTCCAGGACCTCCGGGTTCTTGTGCAGGTCGTGGTCGGTGATGACGTCGTACTCGTAGCCGTGGCGGTCCAGCCAGAGGTGCAGGAAGCGCTCGCCGCGCAGCAGGTGGCTGTAGGACTTGTTGATGTAGGTCTTGTTGGGTCCCGCCGCCGGCCACGGCACCTTCATCCCCAGCTTGTAGGTCGGCTGCCCGTGGCGGTGGTCCCGGTAGCAACTGTAGGCGGGCGCGGCCGGGTGACTGTTGGCGAGCCCCCCGGTGCCCATCATGATCCGTTCCGGCCCGTGGTTCACCGGGAAGGCCGCCGAGTTGTAGGCCAGCCAGGTGTTGGAGGACACCAGCACCAGCAGGGGCGCCTTGGGCCGTGACTCGGGACGGCGCACGATGAAGGTCGTGAAGTAACGCATGGGCTTGCCGTTCACCTCGAAATCGAAACGCCCCGCGTAGACCCCGGACTTGGCGTCGGCGGGGACACGGAAGCGGTGGTTCACCTTCCATCGGGCGTTGTAGAGCTCATCCGCCGCCAGCCGCAGGCCGTGCCCGCGCTTCGGATCCCGGACCGGATCATACCCCGCATCGTGCCGGCCGATCGCGGAGGCATCGAAGCTCGGCCCGCCGATCATCCAGGTCCCCCGGTTGATGATCCGCCCGTCCCGTCCATCCGGACCCGCATCGGCGACCCTCGTCCCGCGTTCCTCGGTGAACGGCCAGCAGGCCAGCACGGATTCGCCCTTCGGGACGCTCAGTCCGCGATCCGTGAGACGGTTCCGGATCTCATTCTCGCCGAGGGCCCGCTCATGCACGGCACACATCGCGAGGTCGCCGTTGTAGAAGTTCGTCGCCGCGCCCTCGCTCCCATACGCCCCGATCCGGAGCGCGGTCCGCCCGGGCCGCACCACCCCGGCAAAGGGGAACTCGGCCGCCGGCTTCCCGTCGACGTAGATGCGTTTCACCTTCCCGTCCCAGGTCGCCGCAACGTGATGCCACCTCTGGACCTTGACCAGCCCCGGCCCGGTCTGGTGGAGCGAAGCCGCATCGTGCGCGCCGCCCGCGCCCGTCATGAACGCGATGCGGCCCTCATGGAGGAACAACCCGATCCCGCAGCGGTCCGGGTAGTCGTGCTGGGTGATCACGCCCTGCCAACCGCGCAGGCTGAAGGGGCGGATCCAGCCTTCCAGCGTCAGCCCGGTCAGCCGCCTCGCATCCGGCAGCCCCTTGGCCACGTGCACGTAGGATCCGGGATGGATCGGCTGGGCCTGCGGTTCCGCGACGCGCACCGTCTCGAGCACCGGGTCCTTGTCGCGGTTCTCGGGATCCGGCCCCAGCTGCACGACGCTCAGCTCGTAGGGGACGCTGCTGCTGACGCGGAACTCGATCTCCTCACCCGCCGCGATGCTCTTCTGCGCGTAGGCGTGCAGACCGGGCACATCGACGGCGTGATGCGGGGGAATCTCCTCCCCGGCGGGAGAAAAGGTGGCCGGCAACTTCGCCGCACTGAGAAAGGACACGAGATCGGCGATTTCCCGTGGCTTCAGGAGGCCGTCGAAACCCGCCGTCATCAGGGAGAGGTTCGTGTAGCGGGCCTCCTTGATGTCCCGGATGGGAACCGGCATCTCCACGCCCGGACCCGGCGAGAGAACCAGCTCGTCGACCGTATCCCGCAGGATCAGCCCGGCGGCGTCCCCGTCCTTCTTCCGCACCGTCACCATCTCGTAATAACGGGCGATGGAGGCGCTGGGATACACGATGGCCTCCAGCAGGTCCCGTTCGCTGCGGATCGATCCGATGCCGGTCAGGTCCGGCCCGAACTTCACGCCCTGCCCGCCCATGACATGACAGGTGAGACACAGGGATTTTGCGGCGTGGTGGAAGACTTTCTCCCCGCGCTGCGGGTCGCCTTCCGGCAGCAGGGCGGCGAGCTCATCGAGGCGGGCCTCTTGACGCGCCAGCTGCTCCGGATCGGGATCCGCCGCCTCGGCGAGCTGGATCTCGGGCATGGCATGAGGCGACGGGTTGCGCGCGTCGACCCCGTGCATGCGGCGCACCTGGTTTGCGATGGGATGATCCGCGGGAAGCCCCCCGGTGTCCCCGATCTCGTAGAGCGCATAGACAATGGCGTGCCTCAGGAACGCATCCGGCGCCGCCGAACCCGCCGCCACCAGGGGTCCCACCGCCCGCCGGTCGCCGATCCTGCCCAGCGCCATCGCTGCCAGCCGCCGCTGCCGGGCGTCACCGGCGGCGAGCAGGTCGCTCAGAAGTTCCACCGCGGGCCGGTCGCGCCACAGGCCCACGCTGTGGATCGCCGCGGCGCGCAGCTCGGAACTCTCGTCGTCGAGAAATTCCCGCACCGCGGCGCGGGCCTTCTCCCCCGGAATGCGATGCAGCGCCCAGAGGGCGGGAAGGCGGGCCCGCTTCGTCGCCGTGCGGAGATCATCGATCTTGTCCTCCCTCGCCAGGACATCGATGGCCCGCCGGACCACCGCGGGGCGCGCGTCGGACAGCCGGCTGACGGCGGGGTTGATCCAGTCCAGCCCGAGGCCGCGGGGGTCCCCGGGAGAAGCCGCCCCCTCCTTCTCGATCCGGTAGATGGCGCCGAGGATATGGGGCCTGGCGACCTTCGAGGTGGGACAACAGATCATGTACCAGCTGCCCGTGTCCGCCACCAGCAGGCTGCCGTCGGCATCCTCGATGACATCGGTGGGATGAAAATCGCCTTGATCGCTCTCGAGGAAGGGGCTCGTCTCCGCGCGGTAGGTCGATCCGTCCCGGGTCAGGCGGTGCCGCGAGATGCGCCGCAGGTTGAAGTCGGCGCAGAGCAACTCGCCCTTCATGCCGAGCACCTCGCTCCGGGGCATCACGATGCCGGAGGGCGCGGCGGGCCCCATCTGCGCCAGGATCGGGAGCAAGCCGCCTGAATCGGGGTGCGGCGCGAGGACCCGGTCGTTCTTCTTGCCGTACATCCCGCCGTAGACCGCATGCAGGATCCCATCGCGCTTTCCGGGCCCGGAAAGATCCAGGAAGGTTCCGCTCAGGAAGCGCTCGCCCGTCTCGCTGAACGCCAGCCCCACCGGGTTGTTCATCCCCCCGGTGATGACCACCTCCAGTTGGCTGCCGTCGGGCCGGGCGCGATAGATGTGCGCCGCAATCGAGTGGAAAGTCTTCCCGTTGCCCAGGCGGTGCGTCTGCGGGGCAAAGGCCCCCTTGCACCAGTAGAAGAACCCGTCCGGGCCGAGGTAGGGACCGTGCATGTCGTTGCCGCAGCCCTCGATGCTTCCGCCGTCGAACCAGACCGTCCGCTCGTCCGCCACGTGATCGCCATCGGTATCGCGGAGCTTCCAGATGTGGGGCGGGGCGCCCACGTAGACGGCCCCCCCGTGGACCAGGATGCCCTCCGGGAACGGCAGGCGCTCCGCGAAGACGGTCGAATCATCGAAGACCCCGTCGCCGTCGCGGTCCACCAGCCTCAGGACACGGTGCTGCGGGTCCTTGAGTTGGACCGGGGCCTTGTCGGTGTTCCCGGAGCTGTCGGTGACATAGAGCACGCCCTCCTCATCGAAGCCCATGTGGATCGGCCGCTGCACCAGCGGCGGGGCGGCGACCCGCTTCAGGACGTAGCCGTCGGGAATCGTGAAGGTGTGCGGCGACAAGTTGACCGTCCCGGCACCGAAACCCGGCGAACCGAGGAGGATGGCCGGCAGCACGATGCCGGCCGCCAACAGGCTGCGAACCGATCCCGTCATGAAAATCTCCTCACACCGCACGATGGCATAATCTCCCTCAGGGGAGAGCCTCAAAATCGGCTTCCTGGAAATCCTCGACCTCCGGGATCCACCGCTGCTCCACGAACTCCCGGTGCAGCGGGTGGCCGCAGTAGGCCGCGAACGCGCCGGGGCCGTCGAACCTCATCGAGATGCCGAAGCGGTGCGGGTTCTTCGGGCTCACCTGGCGGCGAATGCGGAACTCCCCCACCCCGGGAATCGAGGCCAGTTCCGCCGCGGCCGAAAGAAAGTCCGCCTCGGCCCGGGAGCCGCCGGCGTGCTTGAGACGAAAGGTGACGGTGTGCTCCATTGCCGGCTAACGGATCAAAATCGGGCCTCCCCGGCCTCGCCGCTCCGGATGAAGGCGCTATGCACCGGGGGGCGGAGGAACCGCCGTTGCGAGGCGGACACGATGGAGGCCTCGGCGAGGCGGCCCCTCCATGGTCACGGCCTGCTCATCGCGGATCCGCGCCGCCGCGGATCCGCCTGAGCGGTGGATTCACTTGCCGTCGAGCAGTTTCACCATCGCGGCGCCCATGGCCTCGCCGACGTTCATGTAGGTCTCGGCGTTGCCGCTGTAGTGGCCGCCGGAGCTGCCGCCCTTGGACAACGGATGGGTGTAGACCGCCGCGACGTTCCCCTTGAATTCCGGGTACTTGCCGGATTCGCCGTCGACCGCGAGCATGGCGTCGAGGATCTTCCCGCCGCCGTCGGTGGCGCCCTTCTTCGTCTGGCCAAGGGAGGCCGTCACGAACTTCGCGTTGGGCGCATCGAAATCCTTGCGCAGCTGCTTGATCAGCTGGACGAGGTTCTTCTCGTAGCGGCTGGAAAGCGCCTCGCTGCGGCTGTCCCGGTCGCCCTGCCACCAGAAGAAGCCCGCCACCTCGTAGCCCTTGGCGCCCGGGTAATACTTGTCGAGCTCCGCCAGGACCTTCTTGGCGCGGTCCACGTCGCCGTCGTACTGCAGGCCGGCATACCAGCCGATCGGCTTGGGCTCCTCGCCCTTCTTCCAGCGCTCCGGCGAGCCCTTGTAGCCGGGATGCACCCAGGTGACGCCCTTGGAATCGGTGAACTCAAAACTCTCGCTGCCCGGAGGGAGCAGGTCCCAGCCGAGGCCTCGATTTCCGATCGCGCTCTTGAGGACCATCACGGGCGCCTCGATGGCATGCCCCACTTGATGGCCGATCCCGATCTCGACGCCGATCTTGCCGCCGCTGACGGTCATCCACTCGTTGTTGAACTGCCGCGTCTTGCCGGGGCCGCCACTTCCCATGACGCGCACGTAGCGCACATCCTTCCGCTCGGTCCAGTTGCCCCCTTCGTCGACCAGGTAGGGGTAGAGCCCCTTCTCCTTCACGGCGTGCTCGAGCGAGCCGTCGCCGCCCTTGACCTTGCCCATCTCCAGCATGTTGGACTGGCCCATCAGGATGAAGACCTGCACGGGCTTGCTCATGTCGGCCGGCTTGCCGTCCGGATCGGGCAGCTGGCTCTCGGCGCCGGCCGCCCCGGTCAGGCCGAGGCACATCGTCGCCAGGAGGCCGGCTGCTTTGATTGCTTTGTCGTTTTTCATTGATTGATTGATTCAGGTGTTTGAGTGGGTCGCTGCGCGCGCCCCAGACTCCCGCCTCGTTACGGGAATGCCAACCCGGATCTCCCGCCGGATCGCGGATTAATCTCGTGCATTTGCGGCCACCCGGACGCGGCCCGGCGGTCCTGCCCCCCCGTCTCCCGGTCGGGCGGGACCGGGGATGGTGCTATCGGTAGCCCAGGCTCCACTCCACCTCGGTGTTGGCCGGGGCGGAAAGCGTCAGGCGGCTGAGGCCGGGGGCCGGATGCTCCGTGAGTTCGGCCTTTGCTCCGTTCGCCTCCAACTTGAGGGCCTGGGCCCCGTTGCCGGCGACCACGATCTGGAAGGGCTCGCCGCCGATGACGCTGGCTGTTCCGCCCAGGGTGCGTGATGCGGGATCCCAGCGGACATCCTCGAGTTCCACCCAGCCCTGGAGGACGTGCCGGTTGGTGCTGAGCACCTGGGGATGCGCCTCCGCCTTGCGCACCGAGATCATGGCGCAATGGCCGGGTTCCAGTTCACGCCCGAGGCGGGCCGTGCCCGGGAGCCTGCCGAGGTAGCTGTCGGACCAGAACTCGTAGGCGTGGTAGTGCCCGTTCGGATCGAGGCCGATGGCGTTGTCGACGCGCTCGCCGCTGATCGCCGTGGAGACATCCGCCTTCTCGTCCGAGGTGTTGTAGAGCGCGACCTGGTGCCAGTCCGGGGTCAATTCGAGGTCATACACCTGCGGGTCGGTCACACCGGTGAAGGCGTCGAGCGGCCGCGCCGTCCGGGGCTCCGCGTAGTGCGGGTAGATCCGCGAGAAATCATGGGTGATCTCCGGGGTGAAGAGCGAGAACGAGGTCGCCAGGTCGATCCGCCCGCTGCTCAGGAACATCATCGTCAGCAGGGAGCGGCGGATCTCCGGCGGGATGCCGTGCACGGCCTTGGTGTCCGGGTAGTAATTGAAGACGGTGCGGTTCTTGTACCAGCGCAGCCCGCTGATGGAGACCATGCCCGGGGAATACTTGTTGGAATCCCCCCAGGTCCGTTGCGTGTCGACCAGCCCCGCGGTGACGTCCAGGCAGGGCCTTGACGACTCCCCGAGGTTGCGTTCGTCGATGAACCCGTCCTCTCCGAAGGCCTCGCGCAGCAGGGCGAAGGCGCGGCGGTAGGCGCTGTTGGTGGTCGCGTGGCGGTCGTCGAAGCCCCCTTCCGGACGCCAGGCCGTGGCCGGATAATCGACCTTCACCCCGCGGATGCCGTCTCTTCGCAACTTGCTCCACACCTTCACGAAGTGCGCCGAGAACTCCTTGTCGGTGTAGTCATAGGTCACGTACGGCTGGTGGTGATGGTGCTTCTGGCGGCTGTTCCGGCCGGGCACCCACTCGGGCGTCGTCCGGTCCACCTCCGAGCCGTCGTTGAAGAGCATGTACTGCGGGTACTTCCTCACGAAGTCGTCCGACGGCATCCCGAGCTGCATGTAGATGTAGGGGATGCCGTTTCCGGCCTCCAGGGCCCTGCTCCACTTGGCGACCGACTCATACGGTTCGACGAGGTGCTTGAACTCGCGCATGTGGGCATCGTCCCACCATCCCTGCTCGGTATCGCGGTGATACTTGTCCGGCTCGAGACGGAGCGCGACCCGGGTGTACTTGGTCAGCCCGCACGTGTTGGCGTGCCCGAGCTCGCCGACCAGCTTCGCGGAGTCGTTGACCTTGGGCAACTTGCTGAGCTTGCCGACACTCCACCCGCAGAGCACCGGAAAGTCGTAGACATTGGGCGAGGCGTTGTTGGCGATCCGCACCGCCCGGCCATAGCGCTCCAGCGCCTCGAACGGTTCCCGGGTGTGGACGTCGAGGTAGAAGGTGTCCCCGGGAACGTAGGTCTCCTCCTCGTCGACCAGCCTGCCGACCGGGTCGGCCGCGTAGAAGGTCGGCGAGCCGTCCTGCAGGATCGTGAACTTGCCGAAGGCCTCGTTGCCCAGCCCACCCCACACCGCGGTCCGCCGTTCGCCGTCCACCAGCCCGGTCAGCATGAGGCTGTTGGGACTGCGACGATCGAGACCGGGAGCAACCAGCGTCCGGTCCATGCCGGCCGAGCCATTCAGGGTCAGGGGCTCCTTGATTTCCCGGCCGCCGAAGAGGCGCCCGCCCGCGAGGGGGGTTCCCTCCATCAGCCGCAGGCTGAGGTAGCTCGGCATCTTGAGCCCGAACCCGCACACCAGGGCCGGGTTGTTTTCGTAGAGGGCATAGGTGTAGATC
>JABDMC010000284.1 GCA_013001695.1 Akkermansiaceae bacterium | reverse complement strand
CGTCCCGCAAGTTCTGCAACATGCTGGGAGGTTTGGAGTTTTTAATTATTCGCTCACTCCGCTCGCAGACGCAGATCGGGCGCGGCCTGTTTCCGCAATTTCCACGTTGTTCTTCGGTCGTGAATCTAGGAACCCGGGGCGCCGCGGGAGGGACCGCGGATCCGGCGGGCATCCGGCACGTCGCCCTCGTCATCGCGGAAGGCCTCGTGTATGCCTCCGGGGCCGCCGCCGCATGCTCAACACCCTCTATCCCGCCAGCCGCCGCCTGCTCTTCGCCCTCGACGCCGAACGCGCGCATCACCTGTCGCTGGGCGCCCTGCGGGTCGCGGAATCCCTGCGCCTCCTGGGGCCCCTCGCCGGCCGGGCCCCGGAGTGCGCCCCGGTGACGTGCATGGGCCTCGAGTTCCCCAACCCGGTGGGGCTCGCGGCCGGCCTCGACAAGGAGGCCAGCTGCATCGACGCCTTCGGGCGCCTCGGCTTCGGGTTCATCGAGGTCGGCACGCTCACCCCGCGCCCGCAGGCGGGCAACGAGAAGCCGCGCCTCTTCCGCCTCCTCGAGCACGAGGCCATCATCAACCGCATGGGATTCAACAATCCCGGGGTGGTGGCGGGGGTCGGCAACATCCGGCGGGCCCGGTCGTTCCGCGGGGTGCTGGGCGTCAACATCGGAAAGAACAAGGACACCCCCAACGAGAACGCCATCGACGACTACCTGGCGTGCCTCCGGGCGGCGTGGCCGGTGGCGGACTACATCGCGGTGAATCTCTCCTCGCCGAACACCCCCGGCCTGCGCGACCTGCAGGGACCGGAGGCGGCGGCGCGGTTGCTGGACCGCCTCCGGGCGGAGCAGGAGACCCTCTCCCGCCAGACCGGGCGGCACGTCCCCCTCGCCTTCAAGGTGGCCCCCGACCTCGCCCCGGAGGACATCACGGCCCTCAGCGGCGTGTTCCGCGACGGCGGACTCGAGGCCCTCATCGCCACCAACACCACCATCGCCCGCGACGCCGTGGCCGGGCACGCCCTCGCCGGGGAAGCCGGGGGCCTCTCGGGCGCGCCCCTCACGGCCCACGCCACCGAGGTCATCGCCGCCTTCCGCGCCGAACTCGGTAATGATCTCCCCATCATCGGGGTGGGCGGAATCATGTCCCCCGACGACGCCCGCGAGAAACTCGCCGCCGGCGCCACCCTCCTCCAAATCTACACCGGCTTCATCTACCGCGGACCCGCCCTCGTCCACGAGATTCTCGCCGCCGTGAATGAACATTCACGCTCCGAGCGTATCTAACACACGAGAATATCCCCCGCGGACTGCGAAAATTTCTTGCCTCAAGAACGGGTTTGCTTAGGATAACCTCGAAATCAACCTTAGTTTAATAAAATGAATCGTATCTTCGCTCCATTCGCCGCCGTCGTGGTCGCCATCGGTCTCAGCCAGTGCGCCCCTCAGAACAACATGCAACGCGACGCCGGCACGGGCGCCGTGCTTGGTGCCGGAGCCGGCGCCATCATCGGCCACCAGTCCGACCACACCGCGGAAGGCGCGGTCCTCGGCGGGCTCATCGGAGCGGGTGCGGGTGCGGCGGTCGGCGCCAACAAGGACAAGCAGCAGGGCCGCTAGCGGGCCCCGGCTTACCAACCATTTACAAAGCAGCGGGGCTCCCGCTGCTTTTTTTTGTTTTCCGGAAATCATCCGGCTTCCCATTCCTCCCACCAATGGCACCGTTGCGCGACTTCCTGATGCGTCCCCTTCCCATTCTCCTTCTGCTTCTCGCCGCGGCGCCGGGGCCGGCGCAGGACGTTGACCCCTTCGCCCTTGGCGGGCCGGGAGGAGGCGGAGCGAAACTGTCGCAGGCGGAGCTGGTCTCCGGGGTGACCGCCATCGCGCCCGGGGAGCCGTTCACGGTGGCCCTGAAGCTGACCCACCCCGAAGGCTGGCATTCCTACTTCCATTACGACGGCATCGGCATCTCGAAGATTCCGGAGTTCCGGTGGGACCTGCCGGAAGGATTCACCGCCGGCGAGATCGAGTGGCCGGTTCCGCATCGCACCCAATTCGTGGGCCTCTTCACGTACGGATACGAGGGCACCAACTACCTCCCGGTCACCATCACCCCGCCGGCCGACGCCGCAACCGGCGGGGAGGTGACGATTTCCCTGCAGGCCGCGTGGCAGACCTGCAAGGAGCAGTGCGTCGATGAATCCGGCTCGTTTTCCCTCACCCTGCCGGTGCGCGCCACCGCGGAGGCCAACCCGGACGTCCGGGCCGCCCTCGAGGAGTACGGCCAAACGCACTTCCCGGCCGAAATGCCGGACACGTGGGAAGCCGCCGCCACGGACGGCGGCGGGACCATCCAACTGCGCCTCACGACCGGGGCGCCGCTCCCGCCCGACCTCTACTTCTTCGGCTACGACGGGCAGATCGACGCCCAGGCGGACCAGGTCTGGACCGCGCTGGAGGATGGCACCTGGCTCCTGACCGTGCCGCGCAACAAGGGCAACTTCATCGCGGAGGACCCGGGCCCGGTCCTCGACCGCCTCAAGGGGATCCTCTCGGCGAAGGAGCCGCTGCCCGGCGCCGGGCGCCCGGCGGTGTGGATCACGACCGCCTTTGGCGACGCCCCGCCGCCGCCGCCGGTGGGGTTCGGGCAGCTCCTCGCCATCTTCGGCGGCATGTTTCTCGGGGGCCTGATCCTCAACCTCATGCCCTGCGTCTTCCCGGTCATCGGTCTCAAGATCATGGGCTTCGTGCAGCAGGCCCACGAAGACCGGAAAAAGATCATCCTGCACGGGCTCATTTTCGTCCTCGGGGTGCTGCTCTCCTTCGGCGTCCTGGCCGGCCTCCTCCTGGCGGTGCGGGAAGGCGCCATCAAGGGCGCGGGCAGCGGCGAAATCGGCTGGGGGTACCAGCTCCAGAACCCGTGGGTCGTCTGGGGCCTGCTGCTCGTCATGTTCATCCTGGCCCTCAACATGTTCGGCCTCTTCGAGATCGGGACCTCGGCCACGAGCGTCGGCGGCAAGCTGACCCGCAGGCAGGGGCCCGTGGGGACCTTCTTTTCCGGGATCCTGGCGACCATCGTGGCGACCCCGTGCTCGGCGCCCTTCCTCGGGGCCGCCATTGGCGCGGCCTTCGGCTTCCCCCCCGCGACCTTCATGCTGGCCTTTGGGTTCATGGGCCTCGGCCTCGCCACCCCCTACCTCCTGCTCTCCCTCTTCCCGCAGCTGGTCCAGAAGCTCCCCCGCCCCGGCCCGTGGATGGAGTCCTTCAAGCAATCGATGTCCTTCCTGCTCTTTGCCACCGCGGGCTTCCTCCTGTGGGTCTACTCCGGGCAGATCGATTTCAGCTACGTCCTGAATGTCATGATCGGCCTGACCTCCATCGCGGTGGCGGCCTGGATCTACGGCCGCTGGTGTTCGATCGCGAAACCGAAGCGGACCCGGGCCATCGGCGCCATCGCGGCGCTCCTCTTCGCCGGGTTCGGCCTGCTGGCCACCAAACCGCCGGCGAAGGGCCTCCCGTGGGAGGAATGGTCGCCCCGGAAGGTCGAGGACGCCCTCGAGGCCGGCCGCCCGGTCTACGTCGATTTCACGGCCACCTGGTGCATCACCTGCCAGGCGAACAAGAAGACCGCCTACACCGAGGCGGTGCAGTCCATCATCAAGGAGAACGACATCCTCCTCCTGGTCGCCGACAAGACCAACCCCTCCCCGGAGATCGACCGCGCCATCCTCGAGCTCGGGCGTGGCGCGGTCCCCGTGAACGTCCTCTACGTTCCCGGCGACCCGGAACCCCACATCACCCGCGAACTCCTGACCGGCGGGTACCTCGTGGAGTTCTTCAATACCCGCCTTGGGGGAGAAAACCCCTAGTGTGCCGTCCCGCAAGTCCTGCAACATGCTGGGGTTTTCAGAGTTTCAAAAAGTGGCTCACTTCGTTCGCGGGGAAGGTCGAAGCGCGGCCTGGTTTCCCAACTTCTTCGTTCCTCCTCAG
>JABDMC010000258.1 GCA_013001695.1 Akkermansiaceae bacterium | reverse complement strand
GGTCTGGCGGGACACCAACGGGCAGCTGGACGAGGTGATCCGCGCCATCCTCCTCGATCCCGAGGCGCGGAATCCCGGCACCTCCGAGTTGAATCCCGAGTTCGGCAAGAAGAAGGAACCCATCGTGGCCTGGATCCAGGCCCTGCGCGCCATCGGAAGCCGCTCCCGCATCACCCTCGACGGCACCGTGATTCCCGGTGATCCCGTCGACTTCCCGGGCCAGAACCACATCAACCCGCTCAATCCCACCGCCGACGCCGACCTGCGGAACTTCGACTATCCCGCGGCCTCCCTGGCCAGTTTCCAGGGGCCGGTCAGCTACGACGCCGCCGGCCAGTTGATTCCCGCCGGGATCGGATCGTTCCAGCGCCTCCCGGCCACCCAGTATCGCATCAGCTTCATGGACGGCAGCGGCTCCGCGGCGCTCGGCCAGTCCCCGCTCAAGGCGCCCACCGTCTTCAACTGGTTCCTCCCCGACTACCAGCCGGGCGGCCTGATCGCCAGCTACGGCCTCGTGGCGCCCGAGTTCCAACTCGCGACGGAGGGCTCCGTCTTCCAGAACGTGAACGTCTACTGGTCGTCATTCTGGGGCGCCCTCGGCTGGGGCGGACAGGTCATCGGCGGCACCAACGAGAATTCCGACGCCGCCGGATACACGACGCAGTACACATACTCGACGGGCATGACCCACAGCGACGAGGACATCATCCCCGACTACTGGGCATGGATCAATCGCTACGGAACCTATCCGGTCGATCCCACCAATGCGCTCACCGACGAGCAGGATCGCGACCTGCAGCTCATCGACGACCTCGACGACCTGCTCCTCGGGGGCCGCTTCAAGCTCCTCTACCCGGTCGACCCGTCCGACGACGGCACGCCGGTCATGCAGGGCTCCCTGCTGAACTACCCGAACCGCAACCCGCGCGAATCCATCCTCTACTACCTCAGCGACGCCTACGGCAGCGGCACATACAACACCTGGACCAAGGTCCGGGCCGCCCTCTACATGCTGACCAGCAGCCCGGAATACCTCATCCAGAAATAGCGCCCCGCGCCGCCCGAAACGAAACGAATCATCCAGAACCAAGGACCCGAACCATGAGAAACCCGAACAGGAAGATCCCCCTCACCCGCCGCGCCTTCATGGCCCGAACCGCCTGCGCCGGGATGGGGACCACCGGCATCGTCAACACCCTCGCGCACCTCCGCCTCATGCAGGGAGCCCTCGCCAACAACATCAGCGGGATCACCGGATACAAGGCCGTGATCGTCCTGTTCGAGTTCGGCGGCGGGGATGCCAACCAGATGCTGATGCCCGACGCGGCCCATCCCAGCCGCGCCAACTACGAAGCGCACCGGGGGGTCCTCGCGCTTCCCAACGGCGGAACCAACCCGACGCATTCGATCACCGCCAACAACCTCGCCGCGAACCCCGCCGCGCCCGCCGGGGCGGAGTTCTTCGCCCTGCACCCGAGCATGCCGGACGTCCAGGACCTCTTCAATTCCGGCGACCTGTGCTTCGCCTCCAACGTCGGGACGCTCGTGACGCGGACCACCAACGCGACCTACAACAGCGTGGCCCTCCCGCCGCAGCTCTACTCGCACAGCGACCAGCAGAACCAGTGGCAGAGCTCGATTCCGGACATGCCGTTCCAGAGCGGATGGTGCGGCCGGATCGCCGATTTCCTCAATTCCCAGAACCCGGACAGCGAGATCTCGATGTCGGTGTCGCTCTCGGGCGTCAACGACATCCAGGTGGGGCTCACTCCCGCCGCCCCGCAGTACGCCGTCACCACCTCCGGCGCCGTCAGCCTCAACGGCTACGGAAGCAACTACGTGAACGCCCTGAACGATTCCAGCGACCCGACGAGCTACAAGAACAGCCACAACGGGCGGCGACTCATGGCCTTCCAGGACGTCATGAACTTCACCCACGACCACCTGTTCGAGGAGGGCTACAACGGGGTGGTGCGCCGGGCCCGCGAGAACGAGGGATTCGTGGGCAGCGCCATCGAGGAAGCCGACGCCTGGCTCCACCCCACCGCGGTCGACAGCAACAACGACCCCTGGCCGTTCATCGAGGGCACCTTCCTCCTCCAGAACGGCATCGACCCGACCACCCTCAACCAGCAGAACAACAACGTGCTGAACGCCCTCCCGAGCCTCTCCCGCCAGCTGTTGATGATCGCGAAGCTCATGACCGGGCGCCGGTGCCTCGGCAACTCGCGCCAGATCTTCTTCTGCAGCTACGGCGGCCACGACACCCACTCCGACCAGGGCGGATTCGGCACGGACGTCAACGGAAACCCCAACGTCTACGTTCCCGGCGACATCGATGCCCTCATGCTGGTGCTCAACGACGCCTTGAAGGCCTTCAACGACTGCATGCACGAGCTGGAGACGAGGGAATCCGGGATGGGCCTCCCCGCCGGGGAAGAGTTCACCTACAACGATTTCATCCTCGCGTCCCACTCCGATTTCAACCGCACCTTCACGCCGAATGGAACCATCGCCGGGCCCTCGGGATCCGACCACGCGTGGGGCACGCACTGCTTCGCGATGGGCGGGGACGTGAAGGGGGGCAACGTCTACGGGTACTACCCGGATCTCGATCCCGACCCGACGGCCCCGTGGTCGGCCCCGATCAGCAGCCGCGGCCTCTGGATCCCCACGACCGCCATCGAGCAGTTCGCGGCGCCGCTCGCGAAATGGATGGGGGTCACGTCCGGCGAGGTCGAAGCCATCTTCCCCAACCTCGAGCGCTTTGCCGACCCCTTCACGGCCGGCTATGACCCCACCGACTACAGCACCATGCTGGACAACGCCAACATGGACTACATCAACGGGGTCACTTGACTTCGCCGCCGATGGAGGGCATCCCCGGAGCCACTGATGAAACGATCCCCGGTCCTTTTCGTGGCGGCGCTCGTCGCCGCGGGGACGGTCGTCTTTGTCCTGTGGCCGGATCCGGCCGGATCACCCGAGGGAGGCGCTGCGACCGGCGGTCCGCCCGCCGCACCGGCGACCGCAGGACCCGCCGCCGGGGAAACCGCCCCGCCGGTGAAATTGCAGCAGGACGTCCCGGTCCCGGAGCACCTGCGGAATCCGTCCGCCCTCGACCCGGTGCCGCTCTCCCTGAACTTGGGCCTCCCACCGTTTGAGCGCCAGGAGGACGGGCGGATCTTCAAGACCGACGTCCTCGCGGCGGCCCGGAATCTTCACCGCGAGGACCGTGAGGCCATCGAGGATCTCCACGTCCTCGACCTTCTCGTCGGCTCCTACCGGGCCATCTTCCGCGAGAACCCGGTCGCGCCGGGGAATCGCCAGGTCGTGGAGGCCCTCACCGGCAGGAATCCCTACAAGCTGGTCTTCATCGACCCCACCCACCCGGCGATCGGACCCACCGGAGAACTGGTCGACCGCTGGGGGACACCCTACCGCTTCCATCCCATCTCCGGCACCCGCATGGAGTTTTCCTCCGCGGGAAAGGACCGGCACGTCGGCACCGCGGATGATGTGCATCTCATGCGGCCGGATCTCGAAGGGGATTCCGGGGCGGGATCGTGACGGGGCCACGGTGCCCCGGCGGCACCGACCCTTGCATGGAACCCGCCGGGTTCGCCCGCCCGGAAATTTCATGAAAGCCACATTCGCAAAACGCATGTTTCACTTCGTGAAACATGCGGGCTATCGTGCGGATCGACGCTCCCTCCCCCGATGCCCGCCGACTCCACCTTCACCGCCGCCGCCGTCCAGATGCGGTCCGGGGCGGACAAGCATCGCAACCTCGCCGCGGCGGAACGCCTCGTGGCGGAAGCGGCGGGTCTCGGCGCCCGCGTGGTGGCCCTCCCCGAAATGTTCAACTGCCTCGCAGCCCACGAGGAAATGGCCCGGCAAGCGGAGACCATCCCCGGCGAGACGAGCGAGCGCATGGGGACCCTCGCCCGGCGCCACGGAATCTTCCTGCTCGCCGGAAGCATCGCGGAGATGGCCGGCGGGGACGGGCCGCCCCGCATCTTCAACACCAGCCTGCTCTTCGGGCCGTCCGGCGAAGAACTGGCGCGCTACCGCAAGATCCACCTCTTTGACGTCGATCTCGAGGACGGCCCGCACCTCGCCGAGTCGCGGTGGTTCTCGCCGGGTGACGAGGTCCGCGCCGTGGCCACGCCCCTCGGACGATTCGGCCTCTCGATCTGTTACGACCTCCGGTTCCCGTCGCTCTACACCGCCCTCAGCCGCCGGGGGACCGACATTGTCTTCGTGCCCTCCGCCTTCACCGCCGTGACGGGCGAGGCGCACTGGGAAGTCCTCCTGCGGGCCCGCGCCATCGAGTCGCAGGCGATCGTGATCGCGCCGAACCAATGCCGCGGGGGATTCCCGGGGGTGGAGACCTACGGGCACAGCGCCATCATCGACCCGTGGGGGCGCATCCTCGCGAGCGCCGGCGACGATGACGGGGAGGCCGTCGTTTCTGCCGGGGTGTCCCTCGATGACGTCCGGCGCATCCGTCGCCAGCTCCCCGCCCTCGAGCACCGCCGCGACCTCCGATGAACGGCGCGAAGACACCGCTCGCCGACGCGCGGCGCCGGGTCGGCAGCCACCTCACGGCCCGCCGGCGTGTTCCCCGCGGGTTCGTTCCTTCATGACCACCGGCCGGATCGCGGCCCACAGGAGCGGCGGGATGATGGCGCTCAGGAGGAGGGCCAGCTTGGGGTTGGCGTGTCCGGTGGTGCCGATGGCCGCAAACGCGAATCCCAGCGGGATGCTGCCGCAGGCGACCGCGAAGGTGAATCTCCGCACCGGCATGCGGGCCAGCCCGGCGAGACAGGCGATCACCTCGGGCATCACCGGGAGCCAGCGCGAAAGGGCCACAATCCACCCGCCGGCCGCTCCGCGGAACAGGCGTTCGCCCTTCTCCAGGTCCCTTCGGCCGGCGATCCACTCCGCCGCCCCGCGGCCGAGGCGCCGGCAGAGCCCGTAGGCGACGAGGCCGGAGAGAATCGAGGCGCCCGCCCCGATCGCCCCGCCGAGCCAGAAGCCGTAGACGTAGCCGAGGGCCGCCATCACCGCGCTCCCGGGAATCGGCAGGAGAAGATCCGCGAGAATCAGGGCCACGCCGGCCAGCCACGCCCACGATTTCCCGAACCGCTCGAGGCGCTCCACGGCTCCTTCCGGCGAGAAGAGGCCCTCGTAGAAGTCGCCCCAAATCAGGAACGGCACGATCACGAGGAGCGCCAGGATGAGAAAGAGGCCGAGAAGACGCATTGCCAGGATGATGTCTTCCTGCCTTCATGACTCAAAGCCCGAATTCCCTCACCCCATGGCCAAGCCCACTCCCGAACCGATCGATCCGCAGCACCTCCCGGAACTCGCCGCCGCCGTGATCCGCGATGCCAGGTTTCCCATGCTGGCCACCGCGGACGGGGACCAACCGCGCCTGCGGCCGGTCTCGCCCGTGCGCGTCGACGGGTTCACGATCTACGTGGCCAACCTGCGCCGCTACCACAAGACCGCCGAAATCGCGGCCAACCCGAACGTGGAGCTATGCTACCTCGCGCCGAATCACGATCAGGTCCGCATCACGGGCCGCGCGGAGGTTCTCGACGACCCCGTCCTCCTCGATGAGATCTGGAAATCCAACCCCCTCCTGCGCGGCTACCTCCAGACCCCCGACAACCCGGAACTCATCATCTACCGCATTCGGCCCGGGCGGGTGCGCTTCATGCGCGAGTGGGCCCTGGAATACCACGATGTCGCCCTGTGACCCCCGGGTGCCCCGCGAGCGGCGGGCGGGACGTCCTCACTGCGGCTTTCCTTCAAAGAGCCGCCGCCCCTCGCTCTCGATGCTTTCGCCGTGCTTCTTGCCCAGGCTCTCGACGGTCGGGAAATTCTCCAGACCCGGAATGGTGAGGAGCCCGAAAAATGCCCCCCCGCACGCCACGAGCGCCCCCACGATCACAAAAATCACCAACATTTTCATCACTTCACCGGGCCGATCCCGAATTTATGGTTACCATAATTATCATGAATCGTCAATTACGGTCCGGTGGGGGCTCGCAATCGGGGCCGCTCCGGGGGTCCCGGGCCTCCGCGGCGATGCCCCCACCGCTCCCGCCGCGCGACGGTTTCGCCCTTGGCGCACACCCTCCGGCCCTCCGCGGGTTCCCACCCCGCCCCGCCCCCGCGCCCTGCCACCATCCCCGCCACCCCTTATTCACACGCGGCGCGCGGCAGTTTCTGCTCCACCTGCCCATGCCCTCATGAGATTCTCGCCGTGATCGCCCGCCGCGCCCGGTCGGGGTCACCATTGATCATCGATGCAGTCTCCCGCACGACCCGAGAACGAGGAAGCCCGCCTGGAGGCGCTCAAATCCTACCACGTCCTCGACACCCTTCCCGAGAAGGACTTCGACGACATCACCTTCATCGCCTCCCAGATCTGCGACACGCCCATCGCGCTTGTCAGCCTCGTCGACCACGACCGCCAGTGGTTCAAATCGCGCCATGGACTCGACGCCGAGGAAACCCCGCGGGACCTCGCCTTCTGCGCCCACGCCATTCTCGAACCGAATGAGCTGCTCGTCGTGAAGGATTCCTACAAGGACGAACGCTTCCACGACAATCCTCTCGCCACCGGCGGTCCCAAGGTCCGCTTCTACGCCGGCGCTCCCCTCCTCAATCCCGAGGGCCTCCCTCTCGGCACCCTCTGCGTCATCGATCACGAGCCCAAGGAGCTCACCCCCGACCAACTCGCCGCCCTCCGCGCCCTCTCGTCACAGGTCGTGGCGCAATTGGAGCTCCGGCGCAAGGTCACCCTGCTCGAGGAACGCGAACACGACCTCGAGAAAAGCAACGAGGAGCTGCAGGCCGCCAAGCAGGCCGCCGAGGAGGCCAACCGCGCCAAGAGCGACTTCCTCGCCAACATGAGCCACGAGATCCGCACGCCCATGAACGGCATTCTCGGAATGACCGAGATCATCCTCGGCACGAATCTCAGCAAGGCCCAGCGCGAGTACCAGAACCTCGTCCAGCAGTCGGCCCAGTCCCTCCTCCACGTCCTCAACGACATTCTTGATTTCTCGAAGATCGAGGCCGGCAAGCTCACCCTCGACCCGCACGAATTCTACCTGCGCGACTCGCTCGGCGACACCCTGCAGACCCTCGCCGGACGCGCCGCCGAGAAAGGCCTCGAACTCGCCTACCAGATCGCGCCCGATGTGCCCGATTGCGTCGTCGGGGACCTCGCCCGGCTCCGGCAGGTCATCGTGAACCTCGTCGGCAATGCCATCAAGTTCACCTCGGAAGGCGAGGTCGTCATCGATGTGCGCCTCGACTCGAGGACCGTGGACCAGGTCTCCCTGGAATTTTCGGTCCGCGACACCGGGATCGGCATTCCCGCCGACCGGCAGGAGCACATCTTCGATTCCTTCACCCAGGCGGAATCATCGACCACCCGCCGCTTCGGAGGGTCCGGACTGGGCCTCGCCATCTGCCGGCAACTCGCCGCTCTCATGAAGGGACGGATCTGGGTGGAAAGCACCGCCGGGACCGGCAGCACCTTCCACTTCACGGCGCTGTTCGGTATCGGGAAGGAAGAACCCACCGCGGCGCAGCTGATCCCCGACTCACTCAGCGGTCTCCAGGTCCTGATCGTGGATGACAATTCCACCAACCGCAGCATCCTGAAGGAAATGGTGCAAAGCTGGGACATGGTCCCGACCCTCACCTGCGACGGCCCGGAGGCCGTCGCCTTCATCGAGGGATCCCCACCCGGCCCGCCCCCGTGCCAGCTCGTCCTCCTCGATTTCATGATGCCCGGAATGGACGGACTCGAAACCGCCCGGGAGATCCGGGAGCGATGCGGGAGTGCCCCCCCGCGCATGTTGTTGCTCACCTCCGCCAATCAATTGCCCGACCGCGCCGCGCTGAGCGAAAGCGGCATCAGCCGCGCCCTGGCCAAGCCGGTGAAACCATCCGACCTGCTCGACGTCATCGCGCGGCTCTTCGGCACCGCCAGCCGGGGCGAGGCCGGTCCGGGAGACGGCACCCGGGAGCAGGCGGCCCCCGACGCCCGCCTGAACGTCCTCCTCGTCGAGGACGGCCGCGTCAACCAGATGGTGGCCATCAAGCTCCTCGAGGATCGCGGCCACACCGTGACGGTCGCCAACAACGGCCGCGAGGGGATCGAGGCCTTCAAGCGGCACGAGTTCGACGCCATCCTGATGGATGTCCAGATGCCCGAGGTGAACGGCTTCGAAGCGACCGCCGCCATTCGCGAACTGGAAGCGGACACCGGCCAGCATGTCCCGATCATCGCCATGACGGCCCACGCCATGAAGGGAGACCGCGAAAAGTGCCTCGCGGCCGGGATGGACAACTACGTCGCGAAACCCATCCGGTTCGAGGAACTCTACGAGACCCTCGAATCCTATTCCCCGCGGGCGGCCACCCCGCCTCCGGAAAGCACCGTCGGCGGGTCCACCGCGGGGCCCGGGGCGCCCGTCTTCGACGCGGAAGGTTTCCGTGAGGCCATGGGTGACGAGTCGCTGATGGGCGAGTTGATCGATTTGTTCGGCCCCGAGGCGGACGCGTTCGTGGGATCCTCCCGGGAGGCCTTGAAATCCGGCGACGCCGCCGCCCTGCACCGCGCCGCGCATTCGCTGAAGGGCCTCGTCGGCAACTATTCCGCGCCGGCCGCCTTCAACGCCTCGGTCGCCCTCGTCCGGGCCGCCGAGCACGGCGAGCTGCCGGTGCGCCTCGTGAACGACCTCCTCGCCGAGATCGAGCGCCTCAAGTCCGCCCTCGAGGCCTTTCGGGTCACGCTCGACGTCCCGGTCGACTCGAGCACCCGCGTCTAGGCCCGCATATTTCACGAAGTGAAACATGCGTTTTGCGAATGTGGCTGAAGCTCAATCATCCGATTCGCAAAACCGACTCTCGAGGAAACACCCAAAGTGTGTTTCCTCCGGCGTCGGGTCGTGCCCGCGGCCGGCCTCACTCGTTGATCTCGACCGCCACCCGCATGAATCCCCGCGGGTTCGCCGCGGACACCGGGTCGTTGATGCGGACCGCCACCTCTTCGAAGTCGGCATCGATCACGGTGACTCCCTGTTCCGTCATTCCGCTCGTGACCCACGGGCCCGCCTCGGGATCGACGGTGCGCTCCGGTGTGTAGGTCAACCCGCGCGCCGCGGCATCCCGCCGCCGCCGGTAGGTGAGTTCCGCGTAATCCGCCCCGCCGTCCCGGACCAGGCGCGCCGCGGGAAGCAATCCGGTGGTGGCCTCGAGGACCGTGGGATCGCCGCCAAAGGCGTACTCCAGGACGTTGAGCATCGCGTCCCCGTCCGGGTTGCCGGTGAATCCTGCCTCCGCCCCCCCGAAGCCGGGAAAGCCGGCCACCCACGCGGCGTAGAACCCCGTGTTCAGTTCGATCGTGACTTCATCGAAGGTCGTCACCTGCCCGTCGTCCGCGGCGAGGCGCAGCACGTACGATCCCGGATCAGTCAGCGCCGCCCGCGAGTCGATTCCCGCCGGATCCGGGTCGCTGAACGTCGCCGTCCCGGGACCGCTCGACACCGACCAGGCGTGCCCGAGGAATCCCGTCCAGCGCCCGTCGTCGAGGCTGCTGCCCGCCAGGTCGACGTCCAGCCCGTAGACCCCCGCCTGGTCCGGTCCGGCCTCGACCGAGGCGCCGATGTTCCCGAAGGCGTACAACCCCCCGATCTCCTCGGGCGTCAGGACGCGGCCGTTGAAGTAGTGAAACTCGTCAATCTCGCCGGCGAAATAAAGGCCGTCTCCGCTGGCTTCGCCGTCATGGAATTCGCTGTCGTTGCGCATGCCGCCCAGCCCGATGTTCCCGGTGTGGCTCGACATCTCCGCCGCCTCGCCGCTGCCGGCCTCGACCCCGTCAAGGAACATCCGCAATCCATCCGGCACCAGCGTCGCATCGGTGGGAACGTCCAGCACCAGCGCAACGTGATGCCATTCCCCGGCGGTCACCGGCGCGCTCAGGTAGGTGGTCGTCCACCCGTTCTGCCCCGCGCTCCATCCGCCCACGTACAGCAGGCCCCCGGCGAGATAGATGTTCAGCCCCCTCGTTGCGCCGCCCTGTTCGTAGAGGACCTCCTTCCCCCCGGCGCCCGCCGTGTCGGCCCGGAACCACATCGCGATCGTCTTCTGGTTGTAGGGGCTCGCGGCGTTCAGCCCGGAGGCGTTGGCGATCGCGATGACGCCGTCGACCCCGTTGAAATCCACCGCCGACCCCGCCACGGCATCGGTCGTCCAACCCACTCCGCCTGAGAGGGTTCCGGCGTTGCTGCCCCCGACCGCATCCGTGGCGGTGGTGCCGCTGCCCTCGTCGAAGGCGTAGTAGATCACCCCGTTCGTGGTGGCGGGGTTCACGGGCGCGTCGATTCCGGCGTGCACATTCACGTCGAGGGCGGATGCCACCCCCGCCGTCCCGGACAACAGGCGCAACCGGTAGTAGCCGGGGGCCTGGAAATGCGCGGTGGTGCTGGCCGCGCCGGCATCCCCGAACACCGCGGAGCCCCCCGCCGGCGCCGTGATCTCCTCCCATGAAACCGGTCCACCACCGGCGGCCGACCCGTCGAGAACAAGACCCACCCCGGACGGAATGACGACGGCTCCCAGCCCGGCGTTCACGCTCCCGACGCTCAGGGCGGGTCCCACCGGCAGGTTCCATCCGGCGAGCTGGGCGATCTCAAGGTCGCCCAGGGCCCGGTTCCAGAGGTGGAATTCATCGATCACCCCGCCGAAGCGGTCTCCCGATCCGGACGGCGACGCATCGTGGAATTTCGTGCCATCCCGCCGCGCGCCGATGGCGATGTCGCCGGAGTGTTCGTTGAGGGGGGCCCCGTCACCGCTCGCAAAGGCCGTCCCGTCGAGGTAACCCGTCAGCGCGTTCGCCTGCAGGCCCGACCCCGGGGCGTCCAGGACGAGGGCGACATGATGCCAGCCGCTGTCCGTCACGGGGGTGCTCAGGTAGGTGCTCGCCCATCCGTTTTCGCCGTTGTTCCACCCGCCGACGTAGAGCGTCCCCGCCTCGAGATAGATGTTGAGCCCCCGCGACGTCCCGCCCTCCTCGAAAAGCACCTGCTTGCCGGCCTTCGCCGGGTCGTCCGCCGCGAACCACAGGGCCACCGTCCGCAGCGGATGGGAGCCGAGATTGATGGCCGCCGAATCCGGGATGTCCACCTGGTCGTCGACGCCATCGAGCTGCAGCGCGCTGCCCGTGATCCCGGCTCCCGACCAGCCGGCGCCGTTCGCCAGGGTCCCGGGCTCATCGCCCCCCCGCCGGTCGGCCGCGGTGGTGCCAGCCCCCTCGTTGAAATCGTAATAGACGTCTTCATTCACCGCCGACGGGTTGGTCCCGGCGGTCACGCCCGCCGCCACCAGCACGTCCCGCGTGGAGGTGTTCGGACCATCGCTGGCCGACAGCCGCAGCAGGTACATGCCCGGAAGGTTGAATTGCGCCACCGTCCCGAAGCCCTCCGCCGGCGCAAACCGCACATGACCGCCACCCGGTCCGGAAACCATCGACCAGCGCCCCGTAACGGCTCCCGGCGGATTCGGCAGGCCGTCGTCACTGACCGAACCCTCGAGGTAGAGCCCCGTCCCCGGTGGGACCATCGCCGGCGAAGCGGTCGGCGTGACCAGCGAGATCACCGGACCCTGGTCGCCGTCGTCGCCAATCGTCACGGTGCCCGATGACTGGCCGCCCAAAACCGTGTAGGTCGGGTCCGACTGCAGCGAGACCACCACCGTCTCGTCTCCCTCCGCCTCGAAATCGTCGAGTGGATTGACCGGCACGTCGGCGAAATCGACCCCCGCCCCGATCGGGACGCTCGTGGAGATCGCCGCGAAGTCGGATCCCTCCGTGGCGCTGCCGCTGATCGCCAACCGGATCGTCAACCCCGCGCTGGTGTCGCCGAACCGCTGGATCCGCAGCATCCCGGGGTCGAGGCCCGCCTCCGACGCGGAGGCGTCGATCGCCGTGATTCCCACCCCGGTGGTCTCGATCACCGTCACCGTGGCCGTCGCCACCAAGGCGCCGTCCGTGGCGGTCACCGTGAACGGCCCGCCCGGCGCCTGGGCGGTGAAGAGGCCCGCGGCGTCAATGCTCCCCCCGCCGCTCACACTCCAACCCGGATTGACGCTCACCCCGTTGCCTGCCCCGTCCCATCCGTCCGCGCTGAATTGCACCGTGGCACCCAACGGCACCTCGATTTCGTACGGCGCCACCGCCATGGTCGACCCGCCCCCGCCGCTCAACCCCTCGTTGGCGTGGAAGTCCATTCCAAAGGCGTTGAGATCCGTGAGATCCACCGGGTTGGTGAACTGGGGCGTGAAGGTCAGGCCGTGCTTCGCGGCCGTCACGGTGTGGTTCCCGGTCGGCAAGCCCGCCAGCGTGTAGGTTCCATCGCCCTCCGTCCAGGTCTGGTAACTGCTGCCGATGTGGACGCGGGCCCCCTCGACCGCCTGTCCGCCGTGCAGGACCCGGCCCGTGATGGAGTTGAAATTCGTGGGATTGCCCACCGTGATCAAGACGTCCCTTGTATCGGTGCCCCCCTTCATGTCGGAGACCGTGGCCCGCACCACGTATTGGCCCGCCGAGCCCCAGCTCTTCGTCGCCGTCGGCGAATTCAGGGCCGCCACCACCAGCGAATTGTCCGCGAAGTCCCACGAGTAAGCCAGGTCGTCGCCGTCGGAATCGGTCGCCGTCACGGAGAAATTGACCGCCACCCCGGTGCCCACCGCGGTGCCGGACGCCGTCAACGCGGTGATCTCCGGCTCGCTGTTCGATCCCTGCGTCCCGACGCGGATCTCCACGTCGATGTACTCGTTCGGACTGCTTCCGCCCTGCGCCACCGGCGTGAAGTGGATGTCCTTCGCGGCGTCGGTATACGTCCGCCCGATGATCAGCGCCGCGTCCTCCTTGTCGTTGTTGTCGGTCGTCCAGTTGCCCCCGACCGTGGTGCTGTCCCGCGAATACGGCGTCATATCGAGCTGGATCGCCCCGTTGGACCCGTAGCTGTTTCGCTGCCAATCGACCTGCAGCCCGCGGCGCAGCCACGTCTCCGCGATGCCGTTCGTCGGCAGACGCCGGTAGGTCAGCCAGTACCGTCGCGGAGACGACACGTAGTCGTCCGAATCCAGGTTGATCTTGATGGCCCGGGGGACGTTGAGGGTCCTCGCCGCGTGTTCGGCTTCGGGAATGTCATGCCGGTAGAGGCGCACCGAACTGCTGCCCGTCACGCTGATCCAGTCGTTGTCGGCCTGCTCGAGCCAGTCGAGCCTCACCTTCTCACCCGGCGTGTAGTGCCCGCGGAGATTGTCGAGGTCGCCGCCGCCGCCCTGGGCGCTCATCACCGAGAACTTGTGTCCGTATTCCACCCGTTCGTCATCGGTCCCGTCGCCCCGATACCCCGGGAAGCTGTCGCGCCCGATCGGGGACGGTGAATCGGTCCGCCAGTAGTTGGCATGTCGCAGGCCGAGGTTGTGCCCGAACTCGTGGGAGGCGGTGCGGACATTCGCGGCCCCCGCGCCATTGAGGTGTGACCCTCTCCCGCCGACCGAGGCGATGCCGCCGTACCCCCACGCGCCCCCCTGCGTGAGAACCGTGTAGAAGTCGAAATTCTGGTAGTTCCACGCGGAGTTCGCGGCCACCGCGGCGGAGCGGGCGTCGGCGAGGATGGTGCTGAGGCTCGGCTTTCCGGCGGTCGTGGCCGGGGCATCAAACGAGAGCGTCACGGTGTCCGTGATGGTCGTCGTGAGGCTTCCCTTCCCGTAGGAATTGTCGCTCCAGAACTGCTCGACCTTGCCCTGCCGCGTCTGAAGGGTGGACAGAGGAATCGGATCGAAAGCCGGATCCTGGTCGGCGAATCGGGCCCGGATGTAGAGCATCGTCTTCGCCCCCTCGGTCCAGGCCGAAGGCGGGGGCGGGGGAAGCTGGTCGTCGCCGCCCGCCGGATCATCACCGTCGCCGGCGGTCATGGCGACCACTCCCTCCACCATCCCGTCCCGCAGGGCCCGGTAGTTGGCGAGGTGGAGCGGCCCCAGCGTCATCTCGTCGTCCCGCAGCATCTTCCGCAACCGCGCCAGGTCGGTCATGTCCGCGATCTCGTAGAGGCGGCCCCCGATCTCCACCGCGCCGGGTTTCAATCCCCGCGCCGCGCGCTCGCCGTCCGGAACAACGCGGAGCGGATCGTCGGCCACGGCCATCAGGTCGTCGATCGCGATGCCGTGGAGGGATATCCCGCGCTTCGTGGTCACATCGAGCCGGCGGCCGTAGGGAAACAGCCGCATCTGCCGGCCGTCCGGCAACTGCGCGAAGTGGTCGGTCCGGCTCACGTCGCTCCGGTCCAGCCCGCAGGTGATCCAGACTTCGATGTCTCCCGTCACGTTGACCGGTTCTTCCAGCAACTGGAGCACCTCGCGCGGAAGCTTCCGGCGCACCTCGTAGGGAACCGCCTGGGCCAGCGCACGCTGCGGGTCGCGCCGGATCAATTCCTTCATGGCGGCACGCCGCGCCGTCGCGAGGGCCACCCCCTCCTGCAGGATCACGTCGCGGCCGGCGGCCGGCGCCTCGACGAACGCATCCGCCCAAGCGGCGAATCCGGCGTGGCCCGCTGCGCCCGGCGGCGCGCCCGCGGACCGCCCGGGTGCGGCGGGATGGCGCGATGCCCCGGCGCCTGGTGCGCCCTCGTCCGCAGGAACCGCGGAGCCAGGCTCCCCGAATCTCGTCAGGACGAGAAACAAAACGGCCCCGACGGCAACCAGGGCTGCCGCCATGGGAACGGCACGAGCAGGACGTTTCACGGGATGGGAAATTACTAGCCAACGAACTGATCGCCAGCAAGGGGTGAGTTGCGAATGCCCCGGGGCGATGCCTAAAACCGGCCGAAATGCAGTCGCCGCGACAACGGCGACATCTTCATGGGAGTCGCCGTGGATCCGTCGAACCGGGCCCGGTCCGCCACCGGGAACCGGGTGCGGGCGGCCCTCGGGCGTGATAGATGGCGCCGGGCCGGCTCGTCTAGGCAATCATGCGCAAGACTCTGCTCCCGGCCGCCTGTTCCCTCGTCGCGGCGATGGCCCCCGTATTCGCCGCGGACCCGGACGTCCTCTTCGACGGGAAGGATCTCTCCCGATGGACCCTCAAGAAGCCGGGCGGCTGGATCATCACCGGCGGGGAACTGCATCCCGCCGGAAAGGGATCCGGCTTCATCTGGAGCAAGGACAAGTTCGAGGATTTCGTCCTGCACCTCGAATTCAAGATGTCGCCGCAATGCAACAGCGGCGTCTTCTTCCGGACCGACCCCGGCAACCCGGTCCAGGGGGGATTCGAAATCCAGGTGATGGACACCGCCGCCAAGGACAAGATGGGCAAGCACGATTGCGGGGCGCTTTACGACGCCATGCCTCCGTCATCCAACGCCGCCAAGCCGGCCGGAGAATGGAACTCCATGCAAATCGCCTGCATCGGCCCGAAGATCAAGGTCACCCTGAACGGCACGGTGGTGGTCGACGTCAATATCGACGACTGGTCCGAGCCCCGCAGGAATCCCGATGGCTCCAGGAACAAGTTCAAGGCGGCCCTCAAGGATCTTCCCCGCAACAATCACATCGGGCTGCAATACCACGGCCACCCGGTCTGGTACCGCAATATCCGCATCGAGAAGCGCTGACGCGGGGCCCGCTCGGCAGGGCCGCAGCCACCCCGCTCCGCCATCTCTTCACCGCCGGGCCGCTCCCGTCCCGATCCGGCTTGCCTCTCCTCCCGCCGCCGCTCATGGTGCGCGCATTGCCATGGCCGAAGCAGCCGACCCCATCATCGATCTGGCGAAACTCGAGGACGTTTCGGGAAATGATCCCGTGTTCATCGCGAGCATCGTGCGCTCCATCATCGAAACCCTGCCCGGCCAGCTGACCGCCATCCGGGCGGCCTGCGAGGCCCGCGACTGGACGGAAGTGGCCCGCACCTCCCACCAAACCATCTCGACCACCACCTACGTCGGGTCCGCGGAAATGCAGGCGCTGCTCCGGTCCATCGAGCGCGAAGCCGGCGAAGCTTCCCCGGAAGCCCGCTTGCCGCCGCTGATGGAACGCCTGAAATCGCTCGGCGACGACGTGATGCGCGCCCTGCGGGACGCCCTTGCGAGCCACGAGCGCAGCTAGGGTGGCGTCCCGCAAGTTCTGCAACATGCTGGGAGGTTTGGAGTTTTTAATTATTCGCTCACTCCGCTCGCAGACCCAGATCGGGCGC
>JABDMC010000208.1 GCA_013001695.1 Akkermansiaceae bacterium | reverse complement strand
GTTGTGACGCCCCTCCCGGGGCGCGGATGCCCACCCGCGGCGTCAGGAAGAGCCCATGACCGGGACGGTCATGGGCCTAAGCGGCGCCTTCCACTTCGCCCTCGACTTCGGCGGGGGCGTCGCCGTCGAGCTTGCGGAAGTGGACCTGGCCGACGCGGCGGCCGTCGGTGCTGGTCACCTTGGCCTCGTATCCCTCGATCCGGAGGGCCTCGCCGGGCTCCGGCAACTGGCCGAGCTGGGCGGTGATGTAGCCGCCGACGGTGGTGACGTCGTTGCTCGCGAGGGCCAGCTGCGGGACGTGGTCGGAGAGCTCGTTCAGGGTGATCGACCCCTCCACGATGAACTCGTCGTCACTGACGCGGGTGAAGGCGCTGCGCTCGTTGTCGAACTCGTCCTGGATGTCGCCCACGATCTCCTCGATGACGTTGTCGAGGAAGACCAGCCCGGATGAATCCCCGAACTCGTCGACGACCATCGCAAGGTGGGCCTTCTCGCGCAGGAAGAACTTCAGGAGGATGTCGAGCGGCATCGTCTCGGGAACCACCTTCAGCTCCCGCTTGATCCGCAAAAGGTCGGGGTCCTCGCTGTTGACCAGCGTCAGGATGTCCTTGATGTGGATCAGCCCGATGGCGTTGTCGAAGTGGCCGCTGCGCACCAGCGGGAAGCGGGTGTGCTTGGTGCGGGTCGCGAGCTCGAGGTTCGTCTCGAAGTCGGAGTCGAGGTCGAGCGCCACGACCTCGCTCCGCGGGGTCATGACGTCCTTCACGAAGACGTCATTCAGCTCGAGGGCGTTCTCGAGGATCTCCCGCTCGGTCTCGGTGACCTCCTGCTGCTTGCCGCTTTCCGCCACCAGGAGCGCCAACTCCTCCGAGCTGTGCACGTGCTCGCCGTCCTGCACCGGGTCGATCCGGAAGACGTGCCTCAGGACGAAGTTCGCGGCGCCGTTGAGGACGATGATGGCCGGCTTGCAGATCCAGTAGAACCAGTGCAGGGGCCGCGCCAGAAGCAGGGTGGTCGGGAGGGACTTGCGGATCGCGATGGCCTTCGGGACCAGCTCGCCGACCACCACGTGGAGGAAGGTGAACGAGATGATCGCGATGGCGAAGGAGATCGGCGAGATGGCCCCCTCCGGCACGGCCGCGATCTGGAGCAGGACCGGGCGGATGAGGGCCTCCACGAACGGCTCCCCGAGGAAACCGAGCGCCAGAGAGGCGATCGTGATGCCGAGCTGGTTGGCCGAGAGGTAGCTGTCGAGGTTTCGGACGACATGCCGCGCCACCTTCGAGCGCCGGGGTTTCTGGCCCGCCCCGGCGTCGATCTGGCTCGGCCGCACCTTGACGATGGCGAACTCCGACGCCACGAAGAAGGCGTTCAGCAGGAGGAAGAAGATGATGCCGGCGACATAGAGGAGCGTCTTGCCGACCGTGAGCGCGCCCTGGTCGGCGCCGCCCGCCGCCAGGATCACCCCACCGCACCATATGCCGGGAACGTCCACCGCGAATCAGAGCTTCTCGAAGACCCCCTCGTCCCGCTTCTGCAGGACGGTGAAGCCGGCCTTCTTGGCGTCCACCGGGGAGAACGGCTTCGTGATGCGCGGCGTGTTCACCTGGCTGACCGCCTTCCTGACCGGATGCTTGCAGAGCGGGCAGACCTCCAGGGGGGGACGATCCACCGGTCTCCGCAACTCGAATCCCTTCGCGCAAATACGACAACTTCGCTCCGGGTCGTCCGGGTGCTCGGAGTGGTACTCGTAAATGGGCATGGATGGTGCGGCGGGCAGGGAGGTTCTTGCCGCCACGAATCGAGTATCGGGAAGCTACGCTACCAACTCGACTTTGTCACGCCGGGAATGAGTCCGGCGGAAGCCAGCTCGCGGAAGGCGATCCGGGAGAGCTGGAAGCGCCGCAGGTAGGCCCGGCGGCGGCCGGTCACGGCGCAACGATTCACCAGGCGGGTGGGGCTGGCATCCCGGGGAAGCATGCTCAGGCCGACATAGTCCTTCTCAGCCTTGAGTTGCCGCCGGAGGGCGGCATACTTCGCGACGGTTCTCTTTTTGCGGTCGTTCCGCTCTTTCCAGCACTTTTTCGCCATTGGGAGGGCGCTTTCTACGCCGTTTGCCGACCGAATCAAGGGAAATTTCGCGGGAGGGCGGCCGGGGCATCCGGATCGGGGCCCGCGGCGCGGCCCCCGCCCGCCCGATGGCCTCAGAAAAACAGTGCCAATCGGACCAATTCATCAATCATCCCCCCCATGAGCGACGCCGCCGCCATCCCGCGCAGCCCGAAGGAGGAACTCGACGGTCTCCCCTATTTCCCGCGCCTCTGCGACAAGGTCCGCCTGCAGGCCGCGGGGACCCTGCACCCCGACTACGGCGACAATCTCGGCGGGGGGATGGACCTCTGGACGTGCCAATTCCTCGGGGTCGATTACGACGATCTCGCCAAGGTGATCCGCGACGGCGCGAGCGACGAGGAGGCCCTCGCCTGGGCCCGCGCCCACGGGGTCTCCCGGCCCGACCACGAGCGCGACTGGTGGCTCGCCTACATGCACACCATCGGGTTCCGCGTGCACCTCGCCGAGCGCCTCGTGCAGCGCAAGGCCGAGTCCAACCTCACGGACCGCGACGACATCCAGACGATGTTCGATTACATCGATGCCGACGACGAGATGAACCGGACCGGCGGGTGAATGATTGTGGCGGGGTGCAGACCGAGGAGGACAGGCTGATGTTCGATGTGGGATATTCGATGTGGGGTGCTTGCGCATTGCGGTCGACTCCCCAACCGCCCGGTGACGCCTCAACAGCCCCCGCCCACGAGAGTCC
>JABDMC010000190.1 GCA_013001695.1 Akkermansiaceae bacterium | reverse complement strand
CGTCCGACCCGTCCGACCCGTCCGACCCGTCTCCCTCCGCCTCTGGATTCTCCGAGGGAAAAAATATGCTCGAGGGGGGATTGCCGCCCGAGGGCGGCTCTGCGGAGTCGCTCACGTTGTTCGCCCGCATGGTTCGGCACTGAAAAGCGCCGGAGCAGTCAAACCCGGGGCCTCGCTCCGCTCGGCAGGGTTCTCGTCCCCCCGGTGCCCCCTTCAATCCACCGCACCTCCGTCTCCCTCCGCTCCCCGGCATTCCGAGGGAAAAAATATGCTCGAGGGGGGACTCGAACCCCCACGGGTGTTACCCCACTAGATCCTTAATCTAGCGCGTCTACCAATTCCGCCACCCGAGCGTCGGATCCCTCTCGCGAGGGGTGAGGAGACTTAGGGGGAAGCGGCCTGCTTGGCAAGCGAATCCTGCCATTTCCCCCGCCCCCTCCTCAGGGCTGGGGGACCATGATCGACTTCGTGTAGCGGTAGGTATTCTTCGCGAGGAACTTGGCCCTCGTCTCCGCATCCATGCTGGCCCGCCTCAAGGTGCCCAGCCCCGCGTCGGAAAGCACCGAAATACTGACATCCACCGCCGTCACCCGCCCCTTCGCGTAGACCGGAGGCTCGGATCCCGCGCCCTCGGTCACAACCTCGATCCCGTTCCCCCGGATGCTGAATTCCTTCACCGCCTCGGTCGCCGATGTCGACAACACCGGGACCCGCACCTGCTGGATGACGAGCTTCTCGGTGCCTCCCTGGTTCCGCCTCTCGGTATACTGGACCTGGAAGACGACGCTCATCTCGTAGATGTTCTCGCAAATGAAGTTCTCGCTGATGCCCACCGCCGCTTCTCCCAGCTCGAAGGCCCCCGGGAGGTCTTCCGTGGCCAGCAGGTTCTGGAAGGTGACGTCCGGGTTCACGAGATCCCGGTAGAGAACGAACACCGCGAGATCCTCGTCGGTCGAGTTCGTGATGGGATCCTTGTAGAAGAGCCGGTAGCCGACGCACGAAACGTCTCCGCCCTTGTCCTTGGCGGTGTTGATTTCCCCGTCGTAACGGTCCGTCGCGGCCGTGAAGAAAATGATCTTCGAGCTGTTCGGACTCCTCAAGTCCGCGTTGTTTTCCGGCCCCGGGGGGCTGTCCTCCACGCTCACGTGCAGCCACTCGAAGTTGTTTCCGGCGCGCACCACCATCGATTCCAGGTCGCGGGTCAGTTGCTGCAGCGCCGCCTGCGCCTGCCGCGAGGCCCGCACCTTGTTGCGGCTCACCCGCCAGCCGTCGACCGCCACGCTTGTCACCGTGACGAGAAGGCTCAGGAGAATCGCCGTGATCCCCATCGCCACGATGAGTTCCGCCAGGGTGAACCCCCGCTGCCTGCTGCTTTGAGAATGAGTCATACTGCGGGTTTCCTACCGGCGCACGCCGAGGTTTCGCGTGAAGAGCGGCGCCCCGATGTTCTTGGCATTGCCGTTCGCCTCCAGCTCCAGCTTGAAATCCTTGACGTAGTTTTTCCAGTCGTTCGCCGGGAGCGTGTAAAAGCTGGCCCGCACCGCGATCACCGCTTCCGGGTATTGGTCCGGATCGGTGATGTCGCTCCCGTCGGGGCTGTTGGGATCGATGATCTTCCCGGGCTCCCCGAGGACCAGCTTCCCGTCCGCGTCAAACACCAGCTGGGTCATCTGCACCGCGAAGATCCGCCCCTCCGCGGCATCGAGATCCTCGGGCACCGCGAGGTCGTCCTTGCGGCGCACCGCCGATTGCAGAATGAAATCCTCCCCGGCCACCCCGCCCGCCTCGGTGAACGGCTGCATCGACCCGTCTCCCCGGCGGTCGGACGGATCGCCCCGGTAGTTGTAAAGCAGGACCACGCCCCCGCCGGTGTCTGCGTCCCCCGAGGATGCCGACCCCCGGATCCACGCGTAGGCCTTCTCGAACGAGGTGTCGAAGCCGTCCCCGTCCCGCGTGGATTGCAGCTCCCGCTCCAGCGTGCTCGCCAGGCGGTCCGCTTCCTGCACGCTCAGGGCGGCATTGATTCCCTGCGACGCCGGTCCGAAGACCGCCAAAAATGTCGTCAGCATCACGGCCACCACCGCGATCGCGATGACGCTCTCCATCAGGGTGAACCCGCGCTGCTTCATCGATTGTCTCATTCCGTTGCGACTCCGATCTGCCCAGGGCTCCGGAAGAGCGACGTCCGGCCATTGCGCCAGATGATGAAGCCCTCCTTGTTGTTCCCCTGGAGAATTGGTTCCGTTTGCCCGCTCGGCAGGATTCCCCCGATCACCACGAAGGCCGCCCCGGGTTTGGGATCAGATTTCGCGGCGTCGAGGCAGATCCCCTCCGAGTTGAACTCATAGTAGTAGGCGTCGACCGCCTGCCGCGATCTGCCGGGCATGACCATCGGTTCGTTGCCCCATGATCCAAGATTCTCCACCAGCTGGCTGCCGGCTTCGCTCAGCGCGGGATCGAAGTAGACTCCCCCCGGCATCTTCGTTCCGCGCGAGACCACCTCCCACTTGCCGGTCTCATCCTGCGCGCTCACGAACATGAAGGTCCGGTATCGTTCCCGGTCTTCGGCGTTGTTGTTGATGACGACCCGGGCCGCGGTGCCCCGGCTGATGGCCACCCCGCGGGCTTCTTCAAAGACGGCCTCCGCGATCGCCAAAGCCGAGGTCGTGGCCTGGCCACGGTCGATGCGCTGGATGCCCATCGCCGCCACCGAGAGGAGAACGGCGATGATCGCGATCACCGCGAGAACCTCCACCAAGGTGAAGCCCCCGCGTCTCGGCGCCCGCGCCGTTGTCATGAATGCTTGATGCATAGTTGCCTCTAAGGTCCCTAAGAGTATTCCGCCCCGGCGTCAATTCAAGGTTTTGTATCGACAATGTATTCTCCAACCCTTCTCCTGTCCACATTTCCGGGGTCCGATCACCCCCCTGGCCTCGAATTTCCCTGAATAAAGGCGGATTTCACCCCGTCCAAGCGTCCATGAAAAGCCCCCGGTCTGCATCCCTGCCCGCCCTGCTGGGCGCGATTCTCGTCCCCCTCCTCCTGGGCTCCTGCGCGGACTATTACGGCTACGGGCCCGGCTCCTACGGCGACGCCGGCTACGGCGGCTATCCCTCCTACCACACCACGGGCATCTACACCTCGTCGCTCTTCTACGGGTCCAACTACTATCGCCATCGTCCTTCCGTCTGCAGCCGCTGCGGCTACAACCCCTGCCGGTGCGCCCGGCATTCGACCCACCGCCATCATCCCATTTCGAAGCACAAGCACCACGGGTCCCATCCGGCGAAAAAGTACCACCCGGTCACCAGCCATCCCCGGCATCCGTTCCACCACCCCAACTTCAAGCGGGGCGATCACTCCAGCCACAAGCACCATGGGAACCGCCCTTCGGCCGATTGCCCCCCGGACTCCCACCCCACGCGTTCCCGCACGAGGGGCACCCGGCCATCCTCCCCGCCCGTGACGCGCCCGGGGCTGCCCAACCCCGGACCGCGCAAGTCCGCCCCCCGGCCGACTCCGCCGCGAACCACTCCGCAGCGCCAGCCGAATCCCAACATGACGGTCACCACTTCCCGCCCGGCACCACGCCCGGCAACCCGCCCGGCAAGCGGACGCCAGGGCATGGCGGCCGCCAAGCGCCAGTTGAAGGAGCGCGGGCGCAGCGGCCGTTAGCCGCGCCTCACGACACCGCCGCCCCTTCGCGCCTGGCGCGCTTCGCCCGGAGTTCCTCCAGCGTCACCGGCCTCCGCATCAGCCGCTTCACGTAGAACCAGCCCGCGAGGCCGCCCCCGAAGTGATACAGGTGGCCGATCTCGAAGAGCGAGCCCATCCCGTACTTCCCGGCGAAGGCCCCCAGCGCCCGGAACCCGGGAATCCCGAGGGCGGGGTCCATCAGGCCCAACAGCAGGCTCGCCAGCAGCAGGCCGCGCCCGAGGTTCCTGCCGCTCACCGGCAGCGGCCACATCCGCGACTCGGGTGAGAGACCGGTCAGGGCGAGCAAGAGCGCCATCCCCGCCGCGGAGGCCCCCACCAGGGGCATGTTCGGGTGCGCCCCGACATGCAGGAGCGTGCCCCCCAGCACCCCCCACCCGCAAATCGCGGCGAAGGAGCGCGGCCCGAGGATGTGATACACCCGGCCCCCCACCATGTAGATGATCAGCCCGTTGAGGAGGAAATGAAGCCAGCCGCCGTGCAGGAGGACGTGGGTCGCCACCGTCCACACCCGTCCCTCCAGCAGCGCCTCGCGGCTCACCGCCCACTTCAGGATCTCCTCCCGCGGCAGCTTCTGGCCGTCCACCCACGTGTAGACCCCGCCCTGCAGCCAGACCGTCACCTGCACCGCCAGGAGGCCGAGGGTAAAGGCGGTCAGCACATCCACGCCGGGCCGGTGCAGGGACGTGCGCGGAAACAGGGCTCGAAGCTCCATCGCTCGGGATTCTACAGACGGCCCGCGGGAGCACAATTCCGCATCGTCTTCCGCTGCTCCCGGGGCAGGGCCGCCGGCCTCAACTTTCGCCCTTGGCGCGCGGTTCGCCCGTCACCCGGTCGGTCCCCGGGCTCGTCACGAACGGCCCGCCTTCCAGCGGCGCCACGCCGGTGAAGGCCACGTCCGGCATCTCGCTCGGCTTCCCCGCCAGCGGAAATTCCTTCCGGAGCGGATAGTAGGGATACCCTTCCCACATCAGGATGCGCTTCAGGTTCGGGTGCCCCGCAAACCGGATGCCCATCATGTCGTAGACCTCGCGCTCGTGCCAGTCCGCGGTGGCCCACAGGTCCGTGACGGTGGCCACCTCCGCGTCCTCCGCGATGCCGGCCTTGACCCGCAGGTGCTTGGCGTCGTCCACCGTCGCCAGTTCATAGACCATTTCAAAGCGCGGCTCCTCGCCCATGTTGTCCACGCTCGAGATATCCAGCAGGAAATCGTAGCCGAGTTCCTTCCGGCAATGTGCCAGGACCTCGCGCAGGGCCCCGGGCGTCACCACCGCGGTGTGCTCCCCGCGAAACTCGACCTCGCCCACGAGCTTGGCATCCCCGAATTCCTTCCGGATCCCCTTGATGTCGTCCGCGGCGCTCATCCTTGCGCTTCCAGCAGGCTGGAGAGGTGCTCTTCCACCGGCTTCTCGCCCTCGATCTTGCGTTGCAGTTTCATGAGGCCCTCCAGCAGCGCCTCCGGCCGGGGCGGGCACCCCGAGATATACACGTCCACCGGGATCAGGTTGTCGATCCCCTGCAGCACCGCGTAGCTCCGGTACATCCCGCCGCTCGACGCGCATGCTCCCATCGCGATGCACCACTTCGGCTCCGCCATCTGGTCCCAGATCCGCTTCACCGCCAGCGCCATCTTGTAGGTCACCGTCCCCGAGACAATCATGACGTCCGCCTGCCGCGGCGAAAAGCGCATCACCTCCATCCCGAATCGCGAGATGTCGAAGCGCGCCGCCCCCGTCGCCATCAACTCGATCGCGCAGCACGCCAGCCCCATCGGCATCGGCCACAGCGAGTTCTTCCGCATCCAGTTGATCGCCGCGTCGACCTGCGTGAAGATGACGTTCCCCTCGATCTTTGAATCGTAGGCGGCATGCGAAACACTCGTCGCGCCATCCCCGCCGCCCACGGCAGCGGGTTCCCCGCCACTCACGGTCGCGGCATTTCCATCGCGCACGGTCTCCTTCTCGCTCACCTTGCCGGACCCTACCCCACCCCCTCCCACACTCAAGCCCCCGCTTGTGAAATATTTCACAAGCCTCCCCCTGCGGGGATCTCCGTATACGTATACGAAGATCCCGGCAGGCCGGTTCCCTCCCGGGAACGGGATTTCGCCGGGATAGTGTGGAATTCCGGACGCCCCGGCCCGCGGGGAGGCCGTGGTCCGGGCGGCGGTGGTGCCGCGGGGGCGGGCATGGTAGGACCCGGGCGTGGGCCTCTATTCCGACGTCATCTTTCCCCGCCTCTATGACACCTGGATCGCGAGCCCGGAGTGGCAGGTGAAACGGGAGGCCTCGCTGGCCCAGGTCCGGGGCCGGACGCTCGAAATCGGCATCGGCACCGGGCTCAGCCTCGACGCCTACCCGCCGGAGGTCGAGCGCATCTGGGCGGTGGATCCCAACCCCGGGATGCTCCGGCAACTCGCCGCCAGGCAGGGCAAGGGACGCGTCGCGGTGGAAGCGGAGTGCGCTCCCGCCGAGGCCCTCCCCTACCCGGACGACTCCTTTGACACCGTGGCCTGCACGCTGGTGCTCTGCAGCCTGCCCGACCCCGGGGCCGCCCTCGCGGAAGTGCGGCGCGTCCTCCGCCCGGAGGGCCGCTTCCTCTTCGTCGAGCACGGGCTCAGCCCGGACGCCGGGGTCGCCGCCTGGCAACGCCGCCTGAATTTCCTCCAGCGGCGGCTGGCGGCCGGCTGCACGCTCGACCTCGAGGTCCGCCGCACCATCGCATCGGGCGGATTCGCCTTCGATCGCATCGAGGAAGGCTACCTCGAGGGGATCCCGAAGATCTACGGCTACGTCACGGAGGGCGTGGCGGTGGCGGAATGAGCATCGAATGCTGGCCATGACGCGCCGGGGTGGTCACTCTGGCGCCATGAAAGCCATCTCCGCGGCGCTCCTGGTGGCCACCGCCGCCGCCCCGGCCCTCGAGGTCAAGGGCATCACGCCCGACGAAACGGTCGCCTACAAGAAGGCCGGGGACGTCACCCTGCGCCTCCACGTCTTCAAGCCCCACGGCCACAAGGCGGGCGACCGGCGTCCCGCCATGGTCTTCTTTTTCGGGGGCGGCTGGGTCGGCGGATCGCCGTCGCAATTCTACCCGCACTGCCGGCATCTCGCCGGGAAGGGCATGGTGGCCATGGCCGCCGAATACCGCGTCAAGAAGCAGCACCGGACGACCCCCATCGAATGCGTCAAGGACGGCAAATCGGCGGTGCGCTACATCCGGAAACACGCCGCGGAGCTCGGCATCGACCCGGGGAAGATCGCGGCCGGCGGCGGGTCGGCCGGGGGGCACGTGGCCGCCGCGACGGGCAACCTCGCCGGCTACGACGAGGAGGACGAAGACCAGGCCGTGAGTTCCAAGCCGAACCTCCTCGTCCTCTTCAACCCCGTCTTCGACAACGGTCCGGAGGACGGCTGGGGCCACAAGACCGTGGCGGACTACTGGCGGAAGATCTCGCCCGCCCACAACCTCCGCAAGGGCGCTCCCCCCACCGTCGTCTTCCTCGGGACCGAGGACAAGCTCATCCCGGTGGCGGTCGCCGAGCGCTACAAGGAACGCATGGAGGCGGCGGGCGCCCGCTGCGACCTGCATCTCTACGAGGGCGCCGGCCACGGGTTCTTCAACCAGTCGAAGGAGGGCGGCAAGTACTACAGGCAGACCGTGCAGACCATGGATGAATTCCTGGCGTCCTTCGGCTACCTTCCCGCCGGAACCCAAGGCCCCTGATCATGGTCTACCTCGCTACCGGCTCCCCTGACGCGGAATTCACCGACGCCGGCCTCCGGGAGGCCCTCACCGGCGCCCTCGAGCAAATCGGGCCGCGCCGCAAGGTCCTCGCGGTCCCGCCCGACAACACCCGCTTCTACTCGAAGGCGGGCCTCCTGACGTGCATCGCCCACGACCACTACGGCCCCGCCCTGACGGATGTCATGCCGGCCCTCGGGACGCATTTCCCGATGACCGCGGAGCAACTCGACCGCATGTTTCCGGGCCTCCCGCACGACCTCATCCGCGAACACCGCTGGCGCGACGATGTCGTGACGGTCGGCGAGGTCCCCGCCGACTACGTCCGGGACGTCACCGGCGGCATCTACGACAAGCCGTGGCCCGCCCAGATGAACAAGCTCGTCCGGGAAGGCGGCCACGACCTCGTCCTTTCCATCGGCCAGGTCGTCCCGCACGAGGTCATCGGCATGGCCAACGGCAACAAGAACATCTTCGTCGGGACCGGCGGCCAGGACGGCATCAACGAATCGCATTTCATCGGCGCGGCCTACGGAATGGAACGCATGATGGGCCGCACCGACACGCCCCTGCGCCGCATCCTGAACTACGCCGAGAGGGAGTTCTGCCGGGACCTCCCCCTCCTCTACGTCCTGACGGTGGTCGGCCCCGATCACGTCGTCCGCGGGCTGTTCATCGGCGATGACCCCGAGTGCTTCGAGGCCGCCGCGGATCTCGCCAAGGAGGTCAACTTCACCCAGCTCGACCAGCCGCTCGAGAAGGTCGTGGTCTACCTCGACCCGGACGAGTTCCACTCGACCTGGCTCGGCAACAAGGCCATCTACCGGACCCGCATGGCGATCGCCGACCAGGGCGAACTCCTCGTCCTCGCCCCGGGCGTGAAGTCCTTCGGCGAGGACCCCGAGATCGACCTCCTCATCCGGAAGTACGGTTACCGCACCACCCCCGAGGTCATGGACTTCGTGCGCGCCAACGAGGACCTCCGCAACAACCTCTCCGCCGCGGCGCACCTCATCCACGGATCGTCCGAGGACCGTTTCGCCATCACCTACGCCCCCGGGCACCTCACCCGCCACGAGATCGAATCGGTCGGCTACCAGTACCACGACCTCGACCACGCCCTGAAGCGCTACAACCCGGCGGAATTGAAGAACGGCTGGAACGGCATCCCCGGCATCGATGGCGAGGAGGAACTCTTCTACTACATCTCCAACCCCGCCCTCGGGCTCTGGGCCGAGAAGAGCCGCTTGGCGGACTGACCACCGCCTGCCGCTGCCGGGAGTTTCCATTCCCGGCCCTGTTCCTCCCGCCTCTCCGGGGCCCGCGGAGGTCGGGAGATTTTCCGCGCTTCGGGATGGCGGAACCGGCTCCGCCCCTCTTTATTGGTCGCACCATGTCCGTCCGCCCCGCTCTTTCCGCCCTCCTGCTGGCCTCGCTGGCGCCCCTTTCCGGCCAGACTGTTCCCGAGGCCAAAATCGACCTGCTTGCGGACCCGGCCCTCGAGGGCTGGGTCTTCCACCTCAACGAAAAGAACTCGCTGAGCACGAAACGCGAAGAGGTCGCCACCATCAAGGACGGGACCCTGCACGTGACCGGCAAGGGCATGGGATACCTCCGCACCGGCGAGTCGTTCCGGGACTACCACCTCGTCGCGGAATACAAGTGGGGCGAGCGCACCTGGTCGAAGCGCGAAGACCGCGCCCGCGACTGCGGGTTGCTCCTGCATTGCCACGGCCCCGACGGCGTCTTCGGCGGGACTTGGCCGGCCTGCGTGCAGACCCAGATGCTGGAGGGCTCCATGGGCGACATCAACGTCCTGCAGGGAAAGGACGCCCCGACGAACATCACGGTCGAGGTGGAGAAGGATGCCAAGGGCAAGACGCGATGGAAGAAGGGCGGCGAGGCGGCGACCTTTCCGCTCCCCGGGAAGTCGTCCGCGAGCATCGTCTGCAAGACGCGCGATCCGGAGTGGAAGGACGTGAAGGGCTTCCGCGGGAAGGACGACGTCGACAAGCCGGCCGGTGAGTGGAACCGCCTCGAAGTGATCTGCGACGGCGGCATTTACCGCATCTTCCTGAACGGGGTGCTGGTGAACGAGGGACGGGACGCCACTCCGGACGAGGGTTTCATCGGCATCCAGAGCGAGTGGGCGGA
>JABDMC010000189.1 GCA_013001695.1 Akkermansiaceae bacterium | reverse complement strand
GGGTAGCGGAAGGCTTGCGCCTTCCGGGGCGCAGGTGGAGGGGTTGGCGCCCCATCGGAACGCGCAGGCGTTCCGCTACCAGGATGACAGGCACGCCCTTCCGTGGGGTAGCGGAAGGCCTGCGCCTTCCGGGGCACGGGTGGAGGAGTTTGCGCCCCATCGGAACGCGCAAGCGTTCCGCTACCACGGGCTGCCCCCTCCCCTACCGCCTGGTGTCGTGGATGAGGACCCGGAGCTTCTCGGATTCCTCGCAGAGGTCGGCGCGGCGCCGCATCTCCTCGACGGTGAACGGCATGCGGATCCTCCAGTTCTGCCCGCCGACGGTGCCCGGGATGTTGAAGCGCTCGGTCATGCCGAAGAGGTCCGTGATCATGAAGGCCGCGTAGCGGGAGTTCGTGTCGAGGAGGGCCGCGAGGAGCTTCCACTTCACCTCCTCGTCATAGGGCGGGAACTGGTTTTCGTCCTTGGCCAGCGGGATGCCGGCGAACTCGCTGAGGACCCGCAGGTTCCAGCGGGCCCCGGCGCGGGCGTCCTCGTCGACCCCCTGGAGGTTGTGCCGGAAATCGCGCCACATCGCGGCGATCGAGGGGTGATCGTGGGTGGCGTAGGTGGCGAAACTGCACTCGGGGTAATCGGCCCCGGGGATGGCATGCGCCACCCCGTGCTTGTCGCGCTCGACCTCCCAGTGGCAGATCTTGAAGCCCGCGATCTTGCGTTCTAACAGATGGGGACGGACGTACTCCGGGACGGCCCCGAGGTCCTCGCCCACCACCTCGTTGTCACCCGCGGCCTCCTGCACGACCCGGATGTACTTGTCGCCTTCCTCGAGGTTGCCGGCGCGTTGTTCCTTGGTGTCGTCGGGCCGCGGCTTGAACCCGGGGAGACGCCCGTGCGTCCGGGCCGCGGCCTCGTCGTGACTCAGGGTCAGGAATTCCCGGTTGCGGATCGGCCGCCACGGGAAGGCGTAGATCCGGTAGAACCCGAGGATGTGGTCGATGCGGAAGATCTGGAAGACATCGGTCAGCTTCTCGATGCGGCGCCGCCACCAGTGGAAGCGGTCCCGTTCGAGGACGTCCCAGCGGTAGAGGGGAATGCCCCAGTTCTGGCCCCAGCGGACCGCGAAGGCGTCGTCCTTGAAGACCGTTTCCGGCGGGGCTCCCCCGCTCCATTGGAGGTCGAACCACTGGGGTTCGAAGAAGACGTCGGCGCTGTAGTAGGAGATCCCGATGGGGATGTCGCCCATGAGTTTCACGTCGTTCTCGTGGGCGTAATTGCGCAGGTTGCGCCACTGCGTGAATGCCACCCACTGCACCCACGCAAAGTAGGCGAGTTCCCTGTCGACATCGTCCGGCGACTCGGCGTGCTTGCGCTCGATCCAGGTGCGGGCCTTCTCGGGCGTGTTGTAGTTGATGCTCCACAGGTCCCACGCCTCGCTCCCCCCCTCCTGGCTCATGAGCCACCGGAAGCGGCAGTAGTCCTCGAGCCAGCCGGCCTCGGCGCGGCGGAAGTCCTCGAACTCCCGGCCGCGGGCGCTGTCGCGCTCCCCCCGCCAGAAGACCTCGAAGGCCTTGGCGAGCAAGCCGTGTTTCAGGGTCTTCACCGCCGGGTAGTCGACCTCCGCGCCGGTGAAGACGTCGCGGGAAACCTGCTGGCACGCCTGCCGGCAATCTTCCTTGGACAATTCCGGGAGGTCCTCGAGTTGCAGGAGGGCCGGCTCGAGCGCCACCGAGCTGATGGCATTGTAGGGGCTGTGGTCGTTGCCGGTCTCGTTGATCGGCAGCAGCTGCAGGAAGCCGAGCTTGTGCTCCGCGGCCCAGTCAATGAGCTGGCGCAGGGCCCCGGTGTCCCCGATGCCCAGTTCTCCGTCGCGCCGCAGGGACCACACGGGCACCAGCATCCCGGCGCGTCTCATCCGCCCGTTGTCCACGCGGCGCACTCTGGAGCGGGGCTTCATTCCCCGCAAGCCCGGCCGATGCCCCCGCGGGGGGCCTCCCGGATGCGTGTGAACAACGTGGGTCGCCGCCGGCGCGACCCGCCCCCCCGCCCTGCCCCTCGTGGGCGGCGGGCCCCTGTCGGGCCCGTGCAGAACCCCCGAACAAGTGGTTAAGTTGTCGGCAAAGGACGGGTGCGCGTTCCATCAGAGTCGCTTAGATTTTGCAGGGAGATTTTCCGGGCCGCCGCGGGGCATAATTCCCTCGGATTCAGGGACTCGGGGCGCCGTTCCGCCACCGCGGCCAGTTCCTACTTGCCCTTGAGGGGCGGTTCGTTCTGAAATGAGAAACTCGGCAGAACGATTTTGCCGATGAATTCCACGCCTGGGAGGGAGCGAGGGACATGATCACGAGAAATTGCACAAAAATCGGGGTGGTCGACAGCCACCCAATCGTCCGTTACGGGCTGGCGGCGCTGTTGAATCGGGAAGACGACCTGGAGGTGTGTTTTGTCGCGGACGACGGGAAGGATGCGCTGGCGATCCTCGAGATCGAGCGGCCCGACCTCATCATCGCGGAAGCCACCTTCTGCCATGACAGCTGCGTCATCGAATTGATCCGGGAAGTCACGCGGCGCTTCGGGAAGATCCCGATCCTGGTCCTCTCGATGCACGACGAGCATTTTTTCGCGGAGCGCGTCCTGCGGGCCGGCGGCCGCGGGTATCTCATGAAGAATGCGAAACTCCCGCAATTGGTCGGCGCGATCCGCAAGGTCCTCGCCGGGGAGACCTATCTCAGCCCCGCGATGGCGGAACTGAAGCAGCGCAACAATGGCGGCGGCAAGAACCGCCTCGGCGGCCTCACGGACCGCGAATTCGAGATCTTCGAGCTGATCGGGGAGGGCCGGAAGTCCCGCGAGATCGCGGAGCTCCTGCATATCAGCCCCAAGACGGTGGAGACCCATCGCGGTCACATCCGCGAGAAACTGGGGCTCACCAAGGGCGGGGGCCTCGTGCAGTTCGCCAGCCAGTGGTTCGCGGTGGAGTCCGGCCTGACGGCCACGGCCTGAGCGGCGCGACCGCCCCGGAAGCGCTCACTCCCCGGAGGGCTCCTCCGCGGGTTCGGCGGCGGGCTTCTTCGGCTCCCCTCCCCCGCCGATCGGTTTCACCACGATGGCGTGCTCGTCGTAGCGCGCCGAGGCATTGGCGAGGTTCAGGATGTAGTCGAACACGACGCTCGCCGGAACCTGGTTGAGGGTCATGGTGACGGGACGCTTCTCGAAGGCTCCGGCCGGGTCCTGGACGATGAAGTTCGGCGCGAAGCCGCCGTCGGTCTGCTTGTCGATGATGGCGGCGAGGGCCCCGAGCGCCTCCGGAAGGGTGCTGTCCCGGAAGTCCACTTTCGGAATCTTGATCTTTTCCATCTGCAACTTGCGGGCCTTGGCAGCCAGTTCCGGCCCGCGGTTGCGGAGGTTGAGGAGATGGTAGCGCGCATTGGCGTGGTTCGGCTGCGTCTGCAGGACCGCCTCGAAACACTGCCGGGCGAGGTTGGCGTTGCCATCCTTGAGGGCATCCAGCCCGAGTTGATAGTTCAGCGCGACGGAATTCCCGCCCCCTTCCTGGGCCGGCGCCCAGGCAGCGCTCCCCAGCGCCATGACGGCCGCAAGGGCCAACAGTTTGTGGATTGCTTTCATTGTTTCTTGATCGTGGTGTGGCGGCACGGCGGAACATTGCGTGCCATCGGGCAGCGTAGGAGTGGTGGGATCGCTGGTCAAGGAAGCGAGTCTCCCCAACGCGATCGGATTATGCCCATGGAGAGGTGAGGAATGAATTTTTTAAACTTAAGTTCTTCCTCTTCTAATGACGAACAACCACGCCAGATCGACGTTCCGCACTTCCGGGGCCGTGGTTCCACGTTGTGTGAAGTCTGCGCACAATCTCTTGGAGGGGTCGCGAAGGGATTAACATTCCGTCGTTGTCCGATGTTTGGGGCGTAAAATTCCGGCGTGCTCACACCCTGTGCCCATGCCGGTCGGGCTTGCGGGGACGGGGAGCGCCTGTTAGATCGGCCCGGTGGATGACGCGCACTGGATGCGGCAAGCCCTGGCCCTCGGCCGGCGCGGGATCGGGTTGACCAGCCCGAATCCGCCGGTGGGGGCGGTGGTGGTGCGGGACGGGGCGCAGCTCGCCGGCGGGTGGCACCGTCGCGCCGGGATGCCGCATGCCGAGATCGAGGCCATGGCGGCCGCCCGCCTCGGGGCCGGCGACGATGCCCTCGAGGGCGCCACGCTGTATGTCACGCTGGAGCCCTGCTCGACGCGCGGAACCACCGGGGCCTGCACCGAGGCCATCATGGCGGGCGGCGTGAAGCGGGTCGTCTTCGGAGCGACCGATCCGAATCCGGCCCACGGCGGCCAGGCCGAGGAGATCCTGACGGCGGCCGGCATCGCGGTGACGCGGGGAGTCGAGGAGGCCGCCTGCCGGGCCTTGATCCGGCCCTTCGCGAAGGTCCAGGAGTGCGGGCTGCCGTGGGTCATCGTGAAGACCGCGATGAGCCTCGATGGACGGATCACGCGGCCGGCCGGGGAGGGGTCCTGGCTCAGCGGCGCCACCTCGCGGCTCGACGTGCAACTGTTGCGATCCGAAGTCGATGCCATCCTGACGAGCGGCCAGACGGCGCGGCAGGACAATCCGCGCCTGACGCTGCGCGGGCCGGGACTGCGGGACGGAAAGGAACAGCCGTTGCGGGTGGTGCTGACCTCGCGGGAGGACGGGGTGCCCGACGACGGGCACCTCCGCCGGGACGAGTTCGCCAACCGGACGCACGTCTTCGCGGGGCGGCGCATCGAGGCGGTCCTGCGGGAACTGGCGTCCGAGTTCGCGGTGCAGAGCATCCTGGTGGAAGCCGGCGGGCGGCTCCTCGGCCGCCTGTTAGACGAGGGGTGGGCGGATGAACTGGTGGTCTACCTGGCGCCCCTGCTGACCGGCGGGGAGGTGCCGGCGGTCGGGGGCGAGGGGGCCGAAAGCCTCGCCCAGCGCTGGCGCCTCGGGGAGGTCGAGTTCGAGCGGTTCGATGACGATGTGCGCCTGCGGGGCATCGTCTCCGGCCGCGGCGGGGGGCTGGAGCGATAGAATCCGCAGGATCCGGCCGGGGAGGGGGTCCTCCCGGATGGGGAGCCCGCGTCGCTTCTCCATTGCCGCCGGGGGGCGGGGGGCCGTAGGGTCTTGCCGTGAGCGAGGAAGATCTCTTCGAAAAGGCGGGCGGGCTCGAGGGCGTCAGCAGCATGGTGGACCACTTCTACAAGCGGATCCTGGCCGATGCCGAGCTGGCTCCGTTCTTCAAGGACGTCCCCATGGAAAAGCTGCACCGCATGCAGACCGAGTTCTTCAGCGCCGCCCTCGGCGGGCCGGTGGTGTACTCCGGGCGGCCGATTCGCGAGGTCCACGCCGGCCTCGGAATCACCAAGCACCACCTCCAGCTCTTCGTGGAGCACTTCCTCGAGACCGTCAAGGAGCTGAAGCTCGACGAGAACGCCGTGAATGCCATCTACAGCCGCATCGCCCTCTACGCCGACGACCTCACCGGCGAAACCACCGTCGACGGCTAGGACCCCGAGGCCCCCGGCCACGCCACCCCGCGGAGGAAGCGATCTAACAGATACTAGGTTTATAGTAGTTGGCGCCAACGGGGGCGGAGGGGGAAAACCGGGATCCGGGGCGGACCCCGCGGCGCGATTTTCCCGCGGAGAGCGTAAGAATGGAAGGGCCTGAACATCAGGGAGTTGTGGGGGTCGGACGGGTCGGACGGGTCGGACAGGTCGGACAGGTCGGACAGGTCGGACGGGTCGGACA
>JABDMC010000188.1 GCA_013001695.1 Akkermansiaceae bacterium | reverse complement strand
GCGGTGTCCGGCGTCCCCCCAAACGATCCGAGCCCCGGGAGGGGCGTCAGAGGCCGCCGGCCATCCCCCGCGCCCCGCCGGCACCCGTTTGTGTCGCCCCGCCCGGGGCTCGATCTCTCTTGTCGTTCGGTTCCGCGGGTTTGCACCCGCGGCTAAGATGTTGGGCCCCTCCCGGGGCCTTCCCGGGGTCGGCGAGGGCGGCACCGGGGAGTTCCGCGTTCGACCCGCCGGTGGGGTCACCGTTTCTGACGGGGACAATGCCCTGATGCCTTGACCGCAGACCAATCACCAACACGGCGGTCCGCGGGCATCCGGCTGGCCACGGTCCGCAGAATCTGCGAGAAAAGGTGTAACCCCGCGGCGCGGGCTCCTCAGGCAAGAGGTATGAGCGAATCATCTGCACAGAATCGCTGCCCGTCCTGCGGAGCGGAGATCCCCCCGGGCGCCCCCGAGGGGCTTTGCCCGCGCTGCGTCCTGGAGGAAGTGGCCCAAGAAGAGGCCCAAGCCGGGGAGGCCACCCGCGCCGCCACCGAAGCGGGCATGCAGCCGCCGTCCCTCGAGGAGATCGCGGCGGCCTTCCCGCAGTTCGAGGTCTTGGAACTCATCGGCAGCGGGGGCATGGGGGCGGTCTTCAAGGTGCGGCAACCGCGCCTCGACCGGGTGGTGGCCCTGAAGGTCCTGCCGCGGGCCCTCGCCGGCGACGAGCGCTTCACGGAGCGCTTCACGCGGGAGGCCCGCACCCTCGCGAAACTCAGCCATCCCAACATCGTGGCGGTGCACGACTTCGGCGAGTCGGGCGGATTCCACTACCTCCTCATGGAATACGTCGACGGGGCCAATCTCCGCGAGGCGATGCACGCCGGGAAGTTCACCCCCGAGCAGGCCTTCGCGGTCGTTCCGGAAATCTGCACCGCCCTGCAGTACGCCCATGACGAAGGGGTCCTGCACCGCGACATCAAGCCCGAGAACCTCCTCCTCGACACCAAGGGGCGCGTCAAGATCGCCGACTTCGGCATCGCCAAGCTCGTCGGGCGGGAGTTCGCCGGCGAGGCCCCGCTGACCCGCACCATCGCCCCGGGCACCCCGCAGTACATGGCGCCGGAACAGATCGAGCACCCCGCCGATGTCGACCACCGGGCCGACATCTACTCGCTGGGGGTCGTGTTCTATGAAATGCTGACCGGGGAATTGCCCATCGGCCGCTTCGCGGCGCCCTCGGAGAAAGCCGCGGTCGGGGGCCGCGTCGATGAGATCGTCTTCCGCACCCTCGAGAAGGAACCGCAGCGCCGGCAACAGAGCGCCGGGGAGGTCAAGACGCAGGTCGAGGGACTGGACCAAGACGCTCCCCCGGCTCCACCCGTGCCGCCGGCACGCACCGGCGGCCCCACCGCCAGCTCGCGCCGGGCCGGCCGGGCGGTCCTCATGCTTCTCGCCGCGGCGGTCCTCTTCGGGACGGCATGGGGTGGAGTGATGCTTCTCTCGCAACAGTCCCGCCATGCGGAGCGGCGCATCACGCATCGGATGGAGGCCGAGATCGACCAGCTGCAGGCGGAGGCACGGAGGCTGGACGCCGTGGCCGCCGCCGCGCGGCAGGACGGGCGTCCGGCCGGCGAGATCGTCGAGCACGAGTCCATGGCCGAGCAGTCCCGGGCGCGGATCGCGGTTCTGAAGAACGAACGGCGCACCCTGCGCGACGGCGGCCCCTTCAGGGGGCGTATGATGGCCATCCTCGTGGTGTTCTGCGGGATCTGCCTGGTCTGCGGGCTAATGGCTCTGCTCGCCACCATCCGGGGATGGAAGTTGCTGCGCGAGCTGCGCCTGTCCGGGGAGCGCCGCGGCCGGGTCCCGGCCATGATCGCGGCCCTCCTCGTCCCGGTGCTGGCCCTCAGCGCCTTGATCTGCGTGGTTCTCGTGATGCCGGCCCGCGGATCATGGTCCGGACCGGCGATCTCGCTGGCGGTCATCGGAAGCGTGGCCGCCAGCCTCTGGCTGATCCTCCGGGTCCGGCGGTGGCTGGACTCCCCGCCGTCCGACGCTGAACGCAACGCATATCAAAGCCGCGTCGCGGGAGAAGACGCGGCGGCCCGGCCGGCACGCTCCGGCATGGGATGGGTGGCGGCCCTCGTGGCCATCGTTATCCTCGGTCCGATCCTGCTGATCGGCGGATGCACGGCAATCTACATCTGGTCCTTCCGGGGCGCCGAAGGGGCCGCACAACAGGACCTCATCGCGAGGGAAGAAGCCGCCGCGAGCGAGGCGCGCCGGGTCGCGGCCGCCATGACCGTCGGCAGGGACCTCTCGTCCCGCGAGCGCGAACTCGTCGGAAGCTGGCACTTCTTCCAGGGGCCCGAGGGAGGCACCTTCCACTACGGCGCGGACCGGCGCTGGCGGCTCGAAATGGCGAACGAAGGAGTCGCGGCGAGCGGGACGTGGCGCATCGTGAACGGAGTTCTCGAGAACGTCATCGAGGAGTCCAACGAAGAGGGACAGGCCGGCACCACGCAACGTGCCGAGATACTCGATCTCGAGGACGACAAGATCGTCCGGCTGAAGTACCGCGAGAGCGAGGGCGACCCGATGGTCCTGCGTCCCATCGCGGACCTCTCGGAGGCCGAATGGAAGGTCGTCGGCCGCTGGCAATCGGTGGAGCCCGATGACGATGAACTGTTCAGCTTCTTCAGCGACCGCAGCTTCGAGGTCACCACCCCGGGCGGGAAGGACTCCGGCCGCTGGCGTATCGACAAGGACCGGTGGACGTTCGAGATGATCATCGACGAGACCACCAAGGTCATCCCCAAGGGCCTCGTGCGGCGCGGCCGGATCACGAAACTGGATGACGCCGTTTTCGTTTTCGAGAACTCGCTGGGAGGCGGGCAAAAGATGCTCGGCCGGCTCGGACCCTGATGACCGTGATGACCGACCCCGGAGACCAGCGGCCCGACCCGCGCGCCTTCCGCACCACGCGGTGGACGCGGGTCATGGCGGCGCGGGGCGACTCGGCCGATGCCCGCACCGCCCTCTCCGAGCTGTGCGAGATCTACTACGCCCCGGTGCGCGCCTTCATCGGCCATGCATGGCGCGGCGAAGATCCCGATGACCTGACGCAGGCCTTCTTCGCCCGTCTCCTGGAGCGCGCCAACCTCGAGCAGGTCGACCGGGAACGCGGGCGGTTCCGGTCCTACCTCCTCGGGGCGGTGAAGCACTTCATCCGCGACCACCGCGCGAAGCTGCACGCCGAGAAGCGCGGCGGGAGCGCGGAGCACGTCGGCGTCGAGGACGCCGGCTTGTCGGTCCCGGCCCCGAGCGAGGCCCTCTTCGACCGGGAGTGGGCGGTGGCGCTCATCGCGCGGGCCTTCGCCTCGCTGGAGGCCGGGGAATCCTCGCCGCGCACCTTCGAGGTCCTCAAGCCGTGGCTCCATGGCGCAGCCGCGGACCTCTCGCAAGCCGGCGCCGCGGCGGAACTCGGCATCAGCGAGGGCGCCGTGAAGGTGGCCATTCACCGCCTCCGCAAACGCTTCCGCCGCCACATCCGCTCCGAGATCGCCCAGACGGTCCCCGACGCCGGCGAAATCAGCGGCGAGTTGAATTATCTCATCGAGGTGCTCGGCGGACGGGAAGCCTGAGCGGCCCCCGGGGCCGGGAGAGAACCTGTTAGGATGGAACACCCCGCCCCACCCCGTTGCCACCGTTCCCCGGCGCCTTCCCGGGTGAAAACCGGCAATGGGTCTCACTAATATCTAGCGGGAGGACGCGCGATTGTGATATCCTGCAGCGGTCCTCTCCGTTCACCCCCGTTCCCTTTTCCCTTGAGAGCAGTCCCCGGTCCACCGCCGGTTCCCGGATCGGATTCCTATCCGCTTGCGGGGCCGCCGCCGCCGCCGCCGCTGCCGCGTCGTGCGGCGACGGGCGGAGTCCGCCCGCCCTCGCTCCCCGACGAGACCCGGAATCGCCGCCGGAAACTCCTCGAGATCTTTTTGGGAATCCAGGTCCTGACCGGGATCGGGTGGACCCTGCCGCTGCTGCACGGCACCGGCGAGGGACATGGCTACATGGCGCTCACCCTCCTCGTTTGCACGGCGGCCTTTTTCTGGATCCCGGCGTTCTTTGCGATCTACAGTCTCTGGTCGTGGGACGATTCGCGCCCGCGATCCTTCGCGGTTCTGGCGGCGCCCTTCGTCCTGGTCCCGCTGCCCTTCATCCTGCGGTATCTCGCCGGCGGCCCCGTGATCCGGACCGATGCCGGGACGTGGGGCGCGGTGCTCGGCGTCCTCGTGCTGGGGATGATCGCCCTGCTGGTCTTCCCGCGCTACTTCGCCGGATTCATCCCGCGCTGGTTGCTGCGCAATCGGGGGCTGAACGTCCTGCTCCTTCTCGTGCAGACCGTTCCCATCTCCGCCCCGGTCGTGATTGCCGCCGTCCACGGACCGGCCGCCTTCGAGGGCCCCGCGGACAACCAGGCCGGGTGGGCCATTCTTTACGGCCTCCTCGCCTACGCGATCTTCTGCTGGGTGGCGACTGCGATCGATCTGGTGGCCTTCTTCTTCGCTTACCTGGCGCTCTTTTCCGGGCCGCGACGCCGGTTCTTCAAACTGCACATCGCCCAGATCGTCCTGGCCCTGCTCGTCTTCGCTCCGGCCTTCCTTCTGACCTGGTTCCTCCGGGGGACGGTCGACATGAACCCCTTCGAACTCCTGCAGCTATGGATATGATACCACCTTCCGCGGACGCGGGGGATCCCGCGGGCCCGGGGACCATCGCCAACGGCCCTTGCTGCAGAACCCCGACTGAATGACATGGAAGCGATCTTCGGAGTCCTGATTTTCTTGTGTATCGCGGTGGTCATCGTGTCGGCCGTGTTTATGGGATTCTTCCAGCCCTTGTGGGGCATCATCGATGTCGCGGTGTCGAGGGAACACACCTCGGGGACCAAGGCCGCCGTCATCCTGCTCACCCTCCTGCTTCTCGGTCCGATCATGACCTTCTTCTACGCCTGCTTCGGGACCCGCTCGCCGGCCCTGAAACGGAGCACCATCGCCGCGTCGGTGGCTCTTCTCGTCTCGGCCGTCGCAGCGGTCGGCCTCTCCGCCGTGCATCCGGGCATGCGGAACGACCTGGGCAGGGAGCCGGGCGAGGCTCAATCAACAAGCGCGGCCACGGACGATTCGATCCCGGCCGGCCGGCCATAGGGCGCCGCCGGCCACCTGGGGTTCGCACCGTCCGGCGCGCGGCCCATCGACGGGCTTACAAGCTGGCGAGGGCGACCACGACCTCCTGCTTGGACTTCACCACCCCCCCGGGTTGCTCGAGGGTGATCACGAAGGCCTTGGGATCGTCGACGGCGAGCTTCGCATCGATCCGGACGATCGCGCTGTCGTCGCCGGACTCGATGTCAAAGACCCCTCCGTCCACCGGCGCCTCGTCGCGTTCCGGATCGACGATCCAGAGTTGATACTGCCGGGAGGACGGGTCGTTGGCGGGGAGCGTGAGCTTCATGTATCCTTCCTGGCGGTCGTCGCTCCAGACCACGTCGCCGCTCATGCCCTCGTAGTCCCCGACCCCCTTGAACTCCCTGGCGAGCGCGCCCGGGTCCGACCGGAGGAGTTCCTCCCGGGCCTCCGCGAGGGAGTCCGGCGCCGCATCGGGGCTCCGGGTAAGGAAGGTCGCCACAAGGAGGATCGCCAGGACGGCCGCCACGGCCCAACCGGCTTGCCCGCCGCCAAGCCGCTGCCAGGCGGTGGGGCGAATGACATTCCCCGGCTTCTCGACGCCGTTCGGATCGGCCGGAATGGCCGCCCGGATGCGCTCCGCGAGCGTCTCGGGGAGAGCCTCCTCGTCCTGCGAGGCGAAGGTGAAACTCACCGCCGCCGCCGCGAGGTCGAGACCGTGATCCGGCCGCGCACCCATGGCGCGCGAGAGGCGCTCCCACTCGGCAAGCTCCTCGGGCTCCAGGTCACCCAGCACCCGCCCGGCGTCGAGTTCCTCGAAACGATCGTGATCGGCAGATGTCGTCATCGGTCGGCGGGTGCGGGTTGAGCGCCGCCCTCGAGGCGGCGCAGGTGATTGCGCAACTCGATCAACCCGCGCCGGAGGCGGGTCTTCACGGTGCCCAGCGGAGTCCCGGTCTTCTCGGCGATCTCGGGATGCGTCAAACCCTCGTCGAAGTGGAGGGTGAAGAGTTCCCGGGTGTCCTCCGGGAGGAGTCCCAGCGCCTTGCGGACATCCCCCGACTCGCACGCGAGGGCCGGGGACGGATCGTCCGATACGTGGGGAAGCGGATCGGCTTCGGGAAGGGACTCGAAAAGGGGTTGGCGATTCTGTTTGCGCACCCAGTCGATGGCGCGGCGGCGGGCCAGGATCCCGATGAAGGTGCACTCGGTGGCGATCGCCGGGTCGTAGCGCTTGGCGCTCTTCCAGATGTCGGTGAACGTCTCCTGGACGACATCTTCGGCGGCCCCCCGGTCCCGGACGTAGCGCCTCGCAATGGACCAGACGAGCCCGCCATACCTGGTGATGCATTGGTTCATCGCCGTGTTCGATCCCCCTGCTACCCCGGGCAGGACCTCGCCATCCGCAATGATTTGGGATTGTTCACCCACGAATGGCGAGGATCCTAGATTGAATCGGGAGCTTGTCCAGCGCCGCTAGTTGGCGGCCACCATGAGCTTGTCGAAGGCCTTCCGCATGGTCCAGGCCCGGGTGGTGGCGCAGCCGGAATGCTTGGAATGCTGGAGCGCCGTCATGAGGATCTTCTCGTCGCTGCACGAGACGGTGCCCTCCGGCATCTTCATGATGGCCATGGCCGCCATCTCGTAGACCGCGGCGCAGGCAGCGTGGTCCCCGTGGTTGAAGAGCGGCACACCCTTGTTGATGGCGACCGCCATGACCTCCTGGGCGGGGCCCACCTGGGTGGCGGCCGCGCCGGCGGGCGGCAGAAGGACCGCGTCGATGACGTGGATGATGCCGTTGGTGCACTTGATGTCGGTCTTCACGACCTTGGACTCGTTCAGGAAGAGACTGCCGTCCTTCACCTGGAGCTTGATCTCCTTGTCGTTCACCGCGGTGGCTTCCGAGAGCTTCAGCGCCTTCTTGGCGGGCACCTTCCCGGCGACCACGTGGTAGGTGAGGATGTCGACGAGCTTGTCCTTGTTCTCGGGCTTCAGGAGGGATTCCACGGTGCCGGCCGGCAACTTGGCGAAGGCTTCATCGGTGGGCGCGAAGACCGTGAAGGGTCCCTCGCCTTTCAGGGTGTCGACGAGGCCGGCGGCTTTCACGGCGGCCACGAGGGTCTTGAAGCTTCCGGCGGCGACCGCCGTATCGACGATGTCCTTCTTTTCTCCGGCAAGGGCGGCGGACGAGAGGGCCATGGCCCCAATGATGCTAGTCGTGATCAGTTTCATTTCTGTTGTTGGATTGGTTGTTTCTGTGGGCGAGCGCTCCTTTCCGGGCGCTCACAGGGGGTCTTCGCCCGCCGGCCGGATCCGGATTCAAAAATCCGGAATATTTCCCGGCACGGGTCCGGAGGCCTGAATTCATGGGTCCTCGAGGTTTCCCGCGACGATCACCCCCGCGGCTTCGATCGGCTCACCGCCGACGGTCCACCGGACCGACCCCCGTCGCTGGCGGGGCGCCTGCCGCCAGGGTCGCCTCGACCAGGAGCGACCGGGGAACGGTGAGGGCGCCCAATTCCATTCCGCCTGCGAGGCCGGTGCCCGGGCCCTCGCCCGCCACGCCAACGCGCGAGGCGGGGCGGCAATATACTGGCAATGACGGCATGGTGGCGGTTACAAGCGCCGCGGCGCGGAGGGGCGGCGGGACGTCCCCGTCGTTCCCGGGCCCGTTCGCGTCGTGTCACAATCGGTGAATTCGAATCTCACTCCACCGCAACGGAGCGCTGCCGCGGTCGCGAGCCTCCTCCTCGGGATCCTCGGCGTCGTCGCCCTGTGGTTGAGCTCCATTCCCGCCATCATCTGCGGACACCTCGCCCTCTCGCGGATCAGGAAGTCCGGCGGTCAACTCGGCGGAAGACGATTCGCCATCGCGGGATTGATTCTCGGCTACGTCATGACGATTGCCGCCCTCCTGCTTGCGGTCTTGATCATCGTCTTCATCGTCAACCCGCCGGTGATCCTCGCCCCCCTGGAGGGGAAGAGCGTCGAGAAGTGGAACGCCGAGCGATTCGTGGATCGGGCCGGACTGGTCCTCCCGCCGTCCGCAAGGATCGTCGAACACCAGAGGGTGTTTTCCATGGACGGCCAGGAGTTCCTCCGGCTGGAAATGCCCGTCGGCGATCTCGACGCCTTTCTCACCAAGTCCGGCCTCGACGGCGAATTGACCAACACGACCCGGCCGGGCTCCGCCACCAGCTACCTCGGCGACTTCCTCCCGGCCCATCCGAAGAAGTTCCGCGAGGGGCAGAAGGCGCTTCCCGGCGGCGACTATCTGAACGTCCTGGTCGACGAGGATGCGGCGGCCACCGTCACGGTGTACCTGTCCTGGTTCGGGACGTGAGGTCCCCTCCCCCGGATCGCCGGGAGCGCCGGGGAGCGCCACAGGCTCTTCCGGCCGGCCCCGGCGAATTAATCGCTCATCATCCGGCCCCCGGCGTGGTATTGTTTCACTGGAGTTACTGTGCCCATCATCACCCCGGTTCCAGGCAGTCCACCCGCCGGCATGGGTTTTGCTCATGCCCGGCCCCCGTCGTTTCGGCGCACCCCGCCGGCGCGACCCGGTTCCCCGGCGCCGGGTCCCCGGAACCACCGCTGAACTCATCCCACATGATCCCCACCCAGCCCCTCCTCACGGTCCTCACCCTCACGACGCCCCTCCTCGCCGGCCCGCTCGGCCCCACCCCGGACGCGGTGCCGCCCGGCGGCGGCAACCCCGACGCCTTCACGTGGCTGACGCCCTCCGTCGACATCCGGACGCGCTATGAATTCCGCGAGGTGGATGGAAACGATCCGTCCCACGCCGCCACCGCCCGGGCCCGCCTCGGCCTCCTGCTCGGGGAATTCGCGGGCTTCAGCGCCTTCGGCGAGCTGGAAGCGACCGGGGTGCTCATCGACGACTACAGGTCGAATCCCACCTCCAGCCCCACCACCGATCCCTTCGTGCTGAACAACACCCCCATCGGCGATCCCGAGAACGCGGAACTGAACCAGGCCTGGATCCGCTACGCGCAGGATGGCGCGGGCCTCAAGGCCGGGCGCCAGCGCATCATCCGCAACAATGCGGCCTTCATCGGCAACGTCGGCTGGCGGCAGAACGAGCAAACCTACGACGCCATCGAGGGCAGTTTCTCCAACGACAACCTCTCGCTCTCCTACGTCTACTCGGACCGGGTGCAGCGCATCTTCGGGGACGATGCCAACGACGCCCTCCCCGGGCCGCCGCTGCGTGACTTCGAAGGCGAGTTTCACTTCATCGACGGCAGCTACCGGGCGCCCTTCGGGGAAACCGGAGCCTACGCCTACCTGATCGACGTCGACAACAACGCCGCGGTGGGAGAGTCCAACACCGTCGGGGCCTTCATCAAGGCCGGCCCGGTGCACGCCGAGGCCGCGTGGCAGGACGGCACCTCGTCCCTCGCCGGGCCCGCCGCCATGAACGATTACGACGCCTTCTACGGGCACCTCGTCTACACCCACGAGGCGGGTCCCGCGACCCTCACCGGCGGCCTCGAGTACCTCGAGGAGAACTTCAAGACGCCCTTCGCCACGGTCCATGCCTTCAACGGCTTCGCCGACGCCTTCATCCTCCAGCGCACCGGGCTCAACAAGGCCGGCGGCGGCGCCTACACGGGCCTCGCGGACTTCTACCTCGGCTACTCGCAGGGCGGACTCCCCGGCGGCCTCGTCTTCAAGGGCTTCCTGCACTACTTCCTCGATGACGGCTTCAGCGACGCCTACGGCTGGGAAGCCGACGCGGTCCTCGTCAAGAAGATCAACGAGAACGTCACGGCGCTCTTCGCGGCGGCCCGTTTCTCCGCCGACGACCCCGGCTACGCCGACATCGAGCAGGTCTCCGTCCAGCTCGACATCAAGTTCTGACGCCGGGAGCACCGGGCCGGCCGCACCGCGACCGGCCGGAGGCGGCCCCGTTCCGCCACGGGCTCATTTCTCCGCCACGGCCTCACCGGGCTCGCGGGCCGTGGCGAACCCGCGGGCGGTCCGCTCGCAAATGCCCACCAGCTTCTCTTCCACCGGCGCGAGGGTTTTCGACGCATGGTGAAAGACCCCCCATTTCCGCTGCAGCGGCGCGTCGCGGATCGGCAGGGCCACCAGTTGCCCGCTCTCCAGCTCGCGCCGGGCCACCCACGGCGCCACGATGCCCACCCCGATTCCCAATTTGGCCATCTCCTTGATGGCTTCCATGTCACCGAGACTCAGGGTGGCCCGCAGCCGGACGCCCACCTGCTCGAAGTGCTCCCGGATCAGGCGGTAGGTTTCGCTTTGCCGCGCGTAGACGAGGAAGGATTCGTCCCCCACCTCGTCGAGCGGGATGTCCTTCATCTCCGCCCAGCGGTGCCGGGGCGACACGATGAAGACGAGCCGGTCCTCGAAGATCGGTTTCATCTCGCACCACGCCGGCACCCGGCTCCCGATCCCGAGCGCGAGGTCGATCCGCGCCTCGTCGAGAAGGTTCATCAAGGTGGCCGTGTCGCCCGACTCGATGTGAATCTCGCAGCGCGGGAAGCAGTCGCGAAACTCCCGCAGCACCGCCGGCAGTAGATAGTGGCAGAGGGTGTGGGTCGCGCCGATCCGGATCCGCCCCTGGCCCCAGCGATTGAGGGCGTCCAGTTCGCGGGTCGCGGTTTCGAGTTCCTGCAGGGCCCGGCGGCAGCGCCGCAGGAAGACCACTCCGTCCTGGGTCAGGGAGATCCGCTTTCCCTGGCGTTCGACCAGCTTCGTCCCGAGGTGCGCTTCCAGCCCGCGGATCGAGTGGCTCACCGCGGACTGCGTCAGGAACAACTTCTTCGCCGCCTTGGTAAAGCTCTCGGTTTCGGCGACCGCCGCGAAGGCGCGCACCTGGCGCAGGTCTGGCAGTTCAACTCCCATGCATTCGGTCCATCGTCCGGACGACCGGGCTCATCAGCACTCCTCGTGCCATCCCCTCGGCCCGATGCGTCCCCAGCCACCAGCGGGAACCGCCCCCGCCCGGCCGCCGGGGCCCGCCGGGCCCCGGGGAAGCCGTGCCCCGGAGGCAGGGGAGCGGAAAAGTTTCCGAAAGGCGGACGATCAAGGGCACGTTGAGATCGGGACCCGCTCCGTTGGCTCCATCGGGACGCGGGTCCCCCTTCATCCTGTATGAGAGCATCGCCCCGACGCCGCGGCATTCGATTCATGGGCGCCATCCTTCCGGGTTGCGCGGGGATGGGCATGGCGGCGGTGGCGGCGGCGCCGGTCCCGGAGGGTTTGGAGGGCTTCCAGTCCCGCGTGAAGCCGTTCTTCGCGGAGTACTGCATCAAGTGCCACGGGCCGGAGAAGAGCAAGGGGGACATCACCCTGCACACGCTCGACGGGGCCATGGAGCTCGAGCAGGAACTCGGACGTTGGGAGACCATCCTCGACGTCCTCGATTTCGAGGAGATGCCTCCGGAGGACGAACCGCAGCCGTCGGGCGAGGATCGCGCGGCGGTGATGAAGTGGATCGACGGAGCCCTGCGCGAATACGTCAAGAAGGCGAGCAAGGCAGCCCCGGTGCCGACGGCGCGACGGCTCACGAACTTCGAGTATCAGAACACGATGCGGGACCTGCTCGGGTTCGAGTTGGAGCTGATCAAGAACCTGCCCGAGGACCCGGAGAAGCCGTACCATTTCAACAACTCGGCCAAGTTCATGCTGATCGGGCCGGAGCAGATCGACCGCTACCTCGAGAACGCCCGGCGGGCGATGGCGAGTGCGATCGTCGATCCCGGAGAACCGACGGTCTTTCGCAAGAGTCAGTCGTGGGACCCCGAACGTGCGGGCAAGGGGGGGATGACACCGGCCGAGATTCCGGTCTACCAGGGGCCAGGGGTCGGCAGCAAGACGGTGGGATTGAATGGCTGGCCCGCCACCGGTGAGTATCGAATTCGCATCAAGGCTGCGGGCAAATTCCCGGAGGGCTTCGATGAAGTCCCGCTGCGCCTCGTGATGGGGACGAGCCTGCGCTCCGACTCGGGAACCGGCGAGTATGAGCCGGTCGGGACAGTCCATCTGAGGAATGGTCCCGATGATATTCGGGAGTTCGAGTTCCGCGGTCGCATCGAGAACCATCCGATTCAGATTGGCCAGGTCACCGACAGGGGGCAGGCCCCGCCGTCGATGACGATCACGGCACAGAACCTGTTTGACAACGGTGAGCTCAACGACCACCGACGGAGCGCTTTCGATTCGTCGTGGAGTTCCCTGACTCCGCGCGTGGTGTTGACCTCCCTTGAATTTGAGGCGCCGGTGACCGATGTCTGGCCACCTGCTCACCACACGCGAATCCTCTTCGAGTCACCGCTGCGCGAGGGTGACCCCATGGCCTACGTGCGCGAGGTGCTCAGGCGGTTTGTCTCCCGCGCGTTCCGGAGGCCGGCGACTGAAGAGGAGATCGAGCGGTTCGTCAAAGTCTACCAGCTGGTTGAGGGTGAATTCGACACCTTTCACGCCGCGATCCGTGAGACGCTGGCGATGGTGCTGATCTCGCCGCAGTTCTTGTATCACACGGTTCCGACGAGCCCGAAGGACAACCCGCAGTATGCCCTGGCCTCGAGGCTCTCGTATTTCCTGTGGGCCAGCATGCCCGACGAAGAGCTCATGCGGCTCGCCGGGGAGCGTCAGCTTGACGATCCGGCCGAGATCGAGAAGCAAGTGCTGCGGATGCTGGCGGACGAGCGCTCGCAGCAGTTCGTTGAGAACTTCACGGCCCAGTGGTTGAGCCTCGACAAGATGAAGTCGGTCAACATCAACCAGAACCTGTTCCCGCGGTTCTTGTACTACGTCCACGTCGGCGAGCGCCGGGGCCAGGAGGTTCTCTTCCGTCCGACGATCCGCGACTACATGCACGAGGAGACGGTCGGGTTCGTGGCTGAGCTCATCCGGCGCAATGCCAGTGCGCGGAGCATCGTGGATTCTGATTTTGCGTGGCTCAATGAGCCGCTCGCTTACCACTACGGCGTGGAAGGCGTGCGCGGGCTCAAGATGAGGGCCGTGCCCATCAAGCCGGAGCATCGCCTCGGCGGGGTGCCCACCCACGGGTCGGTGC
>JABDMC010000170.1 GCA_013001695.1 Akkermansiaceae bacterium | reverse complement strand
GGTGATGCCGGTTTCGTGGGGGGTGCGGCCCGACGGAGTGTGGTAGTGCGCGATGGTGAGCCGCAGGGCGGTGCCGGCGCCCTGCGGCATGATGTTCTGCACGGAGCCCTTCCCGAAGGACGTCTCGCCGACGATGGTGGCGCGCTCGAGGTCCTGGAGGGCGCCCGCGACCAGTTCGGAGGCGCTCGCGGAATTGCGGTCGATCAGGACCGCCATCGGGTAGTCGCGCTTCTTGCGTTTGCGCTCCGGGGTGACGAGGGGATCGGAGGAATGTTTCGGGTTGCGGCCCTTGGTGAAGACGACCTCGGTGGAGGGGGGGACGAACTCGCCGAGGATCTGGACCGAGACGCTGAGCAGGCCCCCGGGGTTGCCGCGGAGGTCGAGGATGAGGGCCTTCATCCCCTTGTCCTCGAGTTCGTCGAGGGCGGCCTCGAGCTCGCGATGCGACGGGGCGGTGAACTCGGTGAGGCGGATGTATCCCGCCTTGGCGGCCCCGGTATCCTCGAGGAGGAAGGCGTCGGCGATGGCCTTCTGGCGCACCACGCTGCGGACCAGGGCGACCTCGAATTTCTCGCGGTCGCCGCGGCGTTCCAGGGCGAGGTCCACCGATTCGCCGGGATCGCCCGACAGGGCGGCCAGGGCCTCCTTGAGGGTGAAGCCGGCCGCCGGGGCGTCGCCGATCGTCAGGATGCGGTCACCCGGGGCGATCCCGGCCCGCGCGGCGGGGGACTGGTCGCGCACCGCGGTGACGGTCAGGTAGGACTCGCTCTTGCCGAGGGTGATCCCGAGGCCGGGCAGCTCGGGCGGGGCCTCGGCCTCCTTGACGTAGGCGTAGGTTTCCGGGTGGTAGAACGCCGAGAAGCGGTCGAGGGACCCGAGCATGCCCTCGAGGGCGTGGTTCACGAGGCGCTCGTAGGAAAGCTTGTCACCGTCGGGATGGTTGGCGCGCACCGCTTCGAGGACCTTGATGAAGCGTTCGACGTGCGCGTACCCCTCGCCGTCGTCGTCGAGGGCGGGGGGAGCGTCCTGCGCGTGGCACGACAGGGCGGCGAGGGCGAATAGGAGGAGGCTTCGCATGCCGGGACGCTAGGAGAAAACCGCCCGGGACCCAAGCAGGCAGATGGGGCGGGGGAGGACCGGCCCGAGCGGGCGGGAACGGCGGCCCGGGACCGGAATCCCCGGCGGGTCGTGGATGGCCGCTTCGAAGCCGCCTGGTGGATTTCCCCTGTCCCTCCCGCGGGATCATGTATATTGCCGAGCCTCCCGGCCATTATGCACACGAACGCTCCCCGTCGCATCCTCACGAAGCTCGTGCTCCTGTCCGTCTTCCTGACCTGCGCCGGCCGGGGCGAGCCGCCCGTGAGGGGACCACTGCCGGAGGAGCAGAAGAAGATCATTCATTTCCTCGCGGAGCATCACGACGAACTGCGCCGGAAGGTGACCCTGCGCAAGGAGGGCTACGCTGCGTCGACCACGACGGATAACAAGGAGCTTGCCGCGAAGCTCAAGGAGCACTTCGCCTACATGAAGAAGAGGCTGGGCAGCGGAGCCATGGTGCGCCGGTGGGATCCCGCCTTTGTCGAACTGGTGAAGTTCCATGATCAGCTCACGACCGAGGTCGAATACCTCGAGGACGGCATCAGCGTGGTCGTGACCGGGAAGACGCCGGAGGCCGTGAAGGTCGCCCGGAATCACGCGCGAATTATCACGGGATTCACCACGAAGGGCGCCGCCGCGGTCCGCGAACGCCATGACGCCGTCCATGACGGCGGGAAACCATCGCCCAAGGCCGGCCGAGGCCGCGGGAAACAACCGGCGCCCCCCGCCGAGCCGAAATGACCCCCGGGCCCGCGCTCGCAACGCGGTGGCGGCGCTCGCGTCGGCCGGTGCCGCGCGCCGGACGCCGGCGGAAAGGAACAATATGAAAACCAAACTATGGGCCCTGCTCATCGGGACACTGGCCGGAGCTCACCCGGTGCCGGCGGAGGAGGCGGGAGCCGAAGACATCAAGCGCATCGGGATTTACGACTCCCGTTCCGTTGCGATCGCGTTTGTTGGCTCGGAGGTTTACAAGAAGACCCGCGGAAAATTGCTGGCCGCCAAGATGGACGAACAGCGGAAGGCCAGGGAAGAAGGAGACAAGAAGAAGCTCGAGGAGCTTGAGGCATGGGGCAAGGCGCAGCAGGAACTGCTGCACAGGCAGGGATTCAGCACGGCTCCCGTCGACGATATCCTGGCGCACATCAGCGGGCCGCTTGCGGAAATCAGGAAGGAGGCCAACGTGCAGCTGTTGATCTCGAAGTGGGACCGGAAGAAGCTGGCCTTGCACGAGTCGGCGGAGACGGTGGATGTCACGGTGCGCCTCGTGGATGCGTTCAAGCCGAATGAACGGCAAAGGAAGCACGCCCTTGAAATCCGGAAGCACGACCCCGTGCCGCTGGACGAGCTGAAGGACGATCCCGAGTGAAGACTCGCCGGCCGGGGCGCATGGAGGTCCGGCGCCTCATCCGCGTCGCCGGCAGGAGGGTGCCCCACCCCTACGCCGCGTCGGCGCGCTTCTTGCGGATGGCGGGCGGCTTGCTGCCGTCGACCACGCTGCGGTTGATGGTCACCGACTCGACGTCTTCGCGCGAGGGGATCTCGTACATGATGTCGAGCATGATGCTCTCGAAGATGGAGCGCAGGGCGCGGGCGCCGGTGCCGCGCTTGACGGCCTCCTCGGCGAGGGCGCGCAGGGCGTCGCGGGTGATCTTGAGCTTCACGCCGTTGATGGCGAGCTGCTTCTTGTACTGCTTGACGAGGGCGTTCTTCGGTTCGGTGAGGATGCGGACCAGCTCCTCCTCGTCGAGCTTGCGCAGCGAGGAGTGGACCGGAAGGCGGCCGATGAACTCCGGGATGAGGCCGAAGTGCAGGAGGTCTTCCGGCTGGACCTTCTCGAGGAGGTTCTCGGTCTCCTCGGCCTCCTTGGCGGTGGCTTCCCGGGAGCGGAATCCGAGGGCGTTGCGGCCGAGGCGGCGGCGCACGATCTCGTCCATCCCCACGAAGGCCCCGCCGCAGACGAAGAGGATCTTCTCGGTGTTGACCTGGATGTATTCCTGCTGCGGGTGCTTGCGCCCGCCCTGCGGCGGGACGTTGCACACCGTGCCCTCGAGGATCTTGAGGAGGGCCTGCTGGACCCCTTCTCCCGAGACGTCCCGCGTGATCGAGACGTTTTCGGTCTTGCGGCCGATCTTGTCGATCTCGTCGACGTAGATGATGCCCCGCTCGGCCTTCTCGACGTCGAAATCGGAGGCCTGCAGGAGGCGCAGGATGATGTTTTCGACATCCTCGCCGACGTAGCCGGCTTCGGTGAGGGTGGTGGCGTCCACGATGCAGAAGGGGACGTCGAGGATGCGGGCCAGGGTGCGGGCCAGGAGGGTCTTGCCGGAACCGGTGGGTCCGAGGAGGAGGATGTTGGACTTCTCGATCTCGACGTCGGCGAGTTCCTCGGGAGCCACGACATGCTCCTGGCGCAGACGCTGGTAGTGATTGTAAACCGCGACGGAGAGGACCTTCTTGGCGTGGTCCTGGCCGATCACGAATTCGTCGAGCTTGCCGCGGATCTCGGCCGGGGTGGGGACGCGTCCGCCGGCCGACTCGCGGGCCGACAGGTCGGGGTGGAGGTCATCGGCCAGCTCCTTTTCGAGGATCGTGGAGCAGACCTCGATGCATTCGTTGCAGATGTAGACGCCGGGACCGGCGATGAGCTTCTTGACCTCCGAGTGGCTCTTGCCACAGAAGGAGCACATGGTGAGATTTGACGGACGAGCCATGGGAATACTGCCGGACTGCGGCCAAGCGGCCGCTCAACTTACCCGGAAGCTAGCAGAATTCCCTACTCTTCGCCCGACTTTTTCTCGGAATCTTCGCCACCCGGGCCCTCGCCCAGATCCTTGCGGTTCTCAAGGACGCGGTCCACGAGGCCGTATTCGGCGGAATCTTGGGCCGACATGTAATTGTCGCGGTCGGCGTCGATCTCGACCTGCGCGACGTCCTTGCCGGTGTGCTTCGAGAGGATGGCGTTGAGCCGCTTCTTGAGATTGAACATGAACTCGACGGTGCGCTCCACGTCGGAGGCGGTGCCCTGGGCGCCGCCGGAGACCTGGTGGATCATGACGTGGGAGTTCGGGAGGCAGAAGCGCTTGCCCTTGGTGCCGGCGGTGAGGAGGACCGCCCCCATGGAGGCCGCGATGCCGATGCAGTAGGTGTTCACATCGCAGGTCACGAACTGCATGGTGTCGTAGATGGCGAGACCCGAGGTGACGGAGCCGCCGGGCGAATTGATGTAGATGTGGATGTCCTTCTTGGGATCCTGCATCTGCAGGAAGAGCATCTGGGCGATCACGGAGTTCGCCACGAAGTCGTCGATGGGCGTGCCGATGAAGATGATGCGGTCCTTGAGGAGGCGCGAGTAGATGTCGAAGGCGCGCTCCCCGCGGCCGTCGGATTCGATGACCGTCGGGACCAGGTAGGAGTTGCGCGGCGGGGAAGGCGGCTGGTCGGCCGGCGGAGAAAAGGGATTACTCATGGGCGCTGGTTGGATTGTCGGTGTCGTCTGTCGCGGGAGGTTCCGCGACCGCCTCGACCTTCGCGTGGTCGAGCAGGAAGTCAATTGTCTTGGTCAGGAGCATGGAGTGCTTGAGGCCGTGGAGGCGGCCGGACTTCTGGAGTTCGCGGGCGAAGGCCTTCACGGGCTGCTTCGATTGCTGGGCGAGGCCGGCGATGCGGACGCTGAGTTCCTGGTCGGAGACCTGGATGTCCTCGGCGCGGGCGATCTCCTGGAGGATGAACTCGGTCTTGAGGTTGGTGCGGGCGCGCTGGCCGGCGGCGGCGAAGAGCTCGCCCTGGTGCGAGGCGAGTTCCTCCTCGGACATCCCGGAGCCGAGTCCCTGCTCGACGAGCTGGTCGGCCTGCCCCTGGGTCTCGGCGGTGAGGAGCTCGCTGGGCAGCTCGAAATCGACGGATTCGTTCAGCTTTTCAATGACCTGGTTGACCTTGAGTTCGCCCAGCTGCCGCTCGATTTGCTGGGCGAGGTGCTCGCGAACGGTCTCGCGGAGCTCCTCGACGGTTTTGCCGGGGACGACCTGGGCGGCGAGTTCGTCGGTCCATTCCGGCAGGACCTGGTCCTTGATGGACTTCACCGTGACCTCGAAATCGAGGTCCTTGCCGGCGATGCCGTCGATCGGGAAGTCCTCGGGCAGGGTGAGGGTGAAGGCCCGCTGTTCGCCGGGGGTGGCGCCCGCGAGGGCCGCCGCGAAGCCCGGCAGGAAGGACTCCTCCTCCATCTTGAACCAGAAATCCTCGCCGCCCTCGATGTAGCCCGCGGATTGCTCGAGGGCCTCCGCCACCGGCTGGCCGTCGAGTTCGGTGGTGTAATCGAGGACCGCAAAGTCGCCGTCCTGCAGGGGGCGGTCGGTGATGTCGGTGAAATCCGCGAAGCGCTGGCGCAGGCCGTCGAGCTCGCGCTCCACATCGTCCTCACTCACAGTGCGTTCCGGCACCTGCAGCGGGATCCCGTGGTAGTCCGGAAGCTCGAATTCCGGGGCCAGGACGAGCTGCGAGCAGAAGGAGAAGGCCCCGTCGGGGTGGTGGGTGGTGTCCTCCGCGGCCTTGATGTCCAAAACCCGCAGGTTTTCCTGCTCCATGGCGTCCTGCACGGCCTCGCGGATGAGGCGGGTCTCGAGTTCCTCCACGATGGCCGGGCCGTAGCGCTTCTCGATCACGTGGCCCGGGGCGTGTCCCGGCCGGAATCCCGGGAGCCGGGCCTGCTTCGTGAAGGCCTGCAGGATCCGCTTCCGTTCCCCGGTGACCTTCTCGGCGGGGACCTCCACCCGGAGCCGGGCGGTGCAGTTCGGTTGACGTTCGACCGTGATGTTCATGGCGGAGGAAACCGCAGAATCCCGCGGAGGGGCGGAACGCTAGGGGGGTGAGGCGAGCCGGTCAAGAGAGAGCGGGGCGGAAGATTTTTTGAAATTCACCACCAATGTTGTGCGGATATTTTATACTCATTGACCTTGACGCTATGCCCCATTGGTGGGTTTCATAGGGGAGACGATTTTCCGCATACGTCGTCTATCTGATTATGTCAATCAACAGGCGCTGGGGAGCCTTACTCCGATACATTTTCACGGCTTGCGTCGTCAGCGTCATGGGGTGTCCCGAGCTGGCCAGCGGGCAGGACTTCGAGGGGCAGGAGATCACCAAGGTCGAGATCCGCTACCGGGGGCCGAAGACGGTGGACGAGAACGTCCTGCGGAACTTCATGTCGGTGCGCGCCGGGCAGAAGTTCAGCAACGAGGTCCTCGATAACGACATCAAGAGCCTCTACGAGAGCGGGCTGGTCGACGACGTCCGCTTCCTCGCCGAGCCGCGGGCCGGCGGGCTGGAGTTGATTGCGGAAGTGGTGACGCGCCCCGCCCTCGGCGGGGTGGGCTTCGTGGGCAACACCTACTTCAAGGACAAGACCCTCGCCAAGAAGACGAAGCTCAGCGCGGGCGGATCGCTGAGCGACGCCGAGATCCTCGAGGCGCGGCGCAACATCGAGGAGCATTACAAGGGGTTCGGCTATCCGGACGTGGTGGTCACGCACCGCATGCAGGAGACCGAGCGGGAGGGGTTCTCGGATCTGATCTTCGTGATCGACGAGGGCGACAAGAGCGAGGTCCGCAAGATCCGCTTCGAGGGCAACCAGGTGTTTTCCGACGTCGAGCTGCGGCGCGAGATGAAGACCAAGCAGAAGGGCCCCTTGTCGTTCCTGACGAAGTCGGGGCGCATCAACCCCCAGACGCTGGAGGAGGACATCGAGAACGTCCTCGATTTCTACCGGAACAACGGCTACCTGCGCGCCAACATCGAGGGCGTCCGGCGCGACCCCGTCAAGAACGGCCGGGTCGATCTCGTCATCCCCGTCTACGAGGGGGTGAAGTACACGGTCTCCTCGGTGGCCTTCGGCAAGATGACCGTCTTCTCGCCGGAGGAGCTGACCCCGGCGCTGACCCTCACGGCGGGCTCGGCCTACTCGGCGAAGAAGATGCGCGACGACATCCGCGCCATCCGGAGTTACTACGGGTCCCGCGGCTATGCCGACGCCACCGTGAGCCCCGAGATCCGGGACACCGGCGAGGGGTCCATCGCGGTCAGCTACCGCATCACGGAGGGCAAGCGCTCCCGGGTCGGGCGCGTCAACATCCAGGGGAACATCATCACCCAGGACCGGGTCGTGCGGCGGGAGGTGCCCATGAAGCCGGGCGACTGGTTCAACTCGGTGGACCTCGAGACCACCCGGCGGCGGCTGACGAACCTGAACTACTTCCAGGACCGGACCGGCGTCCAGGTGACCGGGAGCCCGAGTTCGCAGGCCGGCTACCGCGACGTGAACATCCTCGTGAACGAGAAGAAGACCGGCTCGATCAGCTTCGGGGCGGGGTTCAGCTCGATCGACAACATCGTCGGCTACCTGAACATCGAGCAGACGAACTTCGACATCCGGAACCCGCGCGGCGGCTTCCGGGGCGGGGGACAGCGCTTCGGCATGCAGCTGCGCCTCGGGGCGGAGCGCCGCGACTTCAAGATCTCGCTGGTGGAGCCGTGGTTCCTCGGCCAGCGCCTCGCCCTCGGCGGCGAGCTCTACTACCGCGACCTCCTCTTCCTCAGCGACGTTTACGAGCAGGGCGCGGTCGGCGGATCGGTCTTCATCCGGAAGCCGATCGGGCGCAAGGGCTACGTGAAGGGTGAATACCGCCTCGAGCAGGTCTCGGTCGACGTCGATCCGGTCCCGGTGACCTCCGGGTTCTTCGTGGAAGACGGCGAGTTCATCCGCAGCGCGCTCGAGCTGAGCTACGTCTACGACAGCCGCGACAGCAACATCCTGCCGCGCAAGGGCCACCGCGCCAGCCTCGGCGCCTCGCTGAGCGGCGGCATCCTCGGCGGCGACGTCGACACCTACGGGGTGGAAGCCTCGGGGTCCAAGCACTGGAGCCTGCCGTGGGATCTCATCCTGAACGTGAGCGGCGCCGCCAACGTCGTCGACGGGATCTCCAGCGGCGACATGGTCCCGATTTTCGACCGCCTCTTCCTCGGCGGCTCGCGCAACCTCCGTGGTTACGAGTTCCGGGAAGTCGGTCCGCGCGACCTCGCCCCGCCGGCGGGCACCGGGGAGGTCCTCGGCGGCAAGACCAGCGCCTATGCCACCGCGGAAGTCACCTTCCCGATCATCGAGAACATCCGCGGTGCGGCCTTCGCCGATGCGGGCTTCGTCAGCGCCGACGAATGGGACTTCTCCGCCAGCACCCTCCACAGCGACGCCGGCCTCGGCCTCCGCCTCAACCTCCCCTTCGGACCGCTC
>JABDMC010000163.1 GCA_013001695.1 Akkermansiaceae bacterium | reverse complement strand
TCTTCGTGCTGATCCTGTTGCTCTTCTTCCTGTTCCGCCACCAGATGAAGGCCGCGGGTCGCGGCGCCATGAACTTCGGCAAGAGCAAGGCCCGCCTCCTCTCCCTCGATCGCCAGAAGGTGACCTTCAAGGACGTGGCCGGCATCCAGGAAGCCAAGGAGGAATTGTGGGAGATCGTCGAGTTCCTGAAGGACCCGCGCAAATTCCAGAAACTCGGCGGCAGCATCCCGAAGGGGGTCCTCATGGTGGGCGCCCCGGGGACCGGCAAGACGCTCCTCGCCCGCGCCATCGCGGGGGAGGCCAACGTGCCCTTCTTCTCCATCAGCGGCTCCGACTTCGTCGAGATGTTCGTGGGCGTCGGCGCCAGCCGCGTCCGGGACATGTTCGAGCAGGGGAAGAAGCAGGCGCCCTGCCTGATCTTCATCGACGAGATCGACGCCGTCGGGCGTCACCGCGGCCACGGCCTCGGCGGCGGTCACGACGAGCGCGAGCAGACCCTCAATGCCCTCCTCGTCGAAATGGACGGCTTCGACACCCAGGAGGGCGTCATCATCATTGCCGCCACCAACCGGCCGGACGTCCTCGATCCGGCCCTCCTGCGACCGGGGCGCTTCGACCGGCAGGTGACCGTCTCCCTGCCCGACGTCAAGGGGCGCGAGGAGATCCTCGCCGTGCACGTCCGCAAGATCAAGCTGGCCGCCAACACGGACCTCGCCGTGGTGGCCCGCGGGACGCCCGGGTTCTCCGGGGCGGAACTCGCCAATGTCATCAACGAGGCGGCCCTCCTCGCGGCCCGCAAGGGGCTCAAGGCGGTGACCCTCGAAGAGCTGGAAGAGGCGCGCGACAAGGTCCGCTGGGGCCGTGAGCGCCGGAGCCTTGCCCTGAGCGAGAAGGAAAAGGAAAACACCGCCTACCACGAGGCGGGGCACGCCATCCTCAATGTCATCCGCGAGCACACCGACCCGCTGCACAAGGTGACCATCATCCCGCGCGGACCGTCGCTGGGCTCGACCATGTTCCTGCCGGAGGAGGACAAGTTCACCTACCGGAAGAAGGAGCTCATCGACCAGCTCGTGGTCGCCATGGGCGGGCGCGTCGCGGAGGAGATCGTATTCGGGGATGTCACCAACGGGGCCGTGGGGGACATCCGCATGGCCACCAACATCGCCCGCCGCATGGTGTGCGAATGGGGGATGAGCGAGCAGATGGGCATGGTGGAATACGGGGAGAATCGCGACGAGGTCTTCCTCGCGCGCGACATCTCCCAGGCGAAGAACTATTCCGAAGAGACCGCCCAGAAGATCGACTCCGAGATCAAGCAGCTCATCGACTCCGCCTACCACGATGCCAAGGAAGCCCTCCTCGCGCACCGCGAACAGCTGACGCTCATTGCGGAGGCCCTTCTCGAATTCGAAACGCTCGACGCCGATCACATCCGGGACCTCATGGCGACCGGCGAGATGAAGAACCCGCCCCGCATGCCGAAGCCGCCGGAGTTTCCCGCCGAGAGCGGGAGCAAGCCCAAGGCCCACTCGGGCGGCGACGAGGAGGAAGAGGACGACGGGCCGATGCCCGGCGAGGTGGTCGGCGCCCCGGCGTGATCAGGGGGCTTCGACCCGCAAGCGGGTATAGCCGGCCGGGGCGGCCGGGAAGCTGACCGTCACGGGACCCGCGGCGCCTGCCGGGAGCGGATTGCTGCCGAGCGACGTGGCGTCGGTGGGCGCGAGGGTCCACGGCCCGGCGGGATCATTCGCGCGTTCGACGAGGAGCGGGGCGCCCGTCCCTCCCGGCGGAAGATCGATGGTGGCGAGGGGGGTGCCGCCCGCCAGCGCCACCGCCGGGAGATGGGCCGCCGGATTGGCGGCGGCCGCGAGGCCCAGTCCCCAGAGCAATCCGTTCGCGATGCCGTCCCCGTCCTCGTCCCCGGCGAAGGGCGCCCCGGGGATGCCGTTCTCGATGGTCCACGCGATGTATTCGTTGAGCGGAACGGAGACGGATCCGGCGCCCTTGATCCGGCCCGCGGTGATGATCGTGACGTCCGTGCCGTTCACGTTCGTGATCTCGTTGGTGTTGATGGGCAGTTCGAATTCGACGTCGTATTCCGCGGTCGTGGCGGTGGTGCCGGTGCGCGCCAGGTTCACGATGCCCGGACCGTTGCCGCGACCTCCGGCCGGGCTGGCGGCAAAGTCCACGTTGACCGGACTGCCGCCCGCCGTGCCCGTCAGGCTCCCTTCATTGATGAGGAACTGGTGCAGGGTCGAATCGAAGGTTCCGGTGGACGGGTCCACCGGGCCGGGCGGGGTGGTCGTGAAGACGGTGCCCCCCAGCGGTCCGCTCGACAGGGAAGCCACGGTGAGTTCGAAGGCCACCGGATCGCCGGCCAGGTCGCCGCCCACGAAGGTCATTTCGGAGGCGGTGTCAGTCGCCGGATCGATGTCGAATCGAACCTCGGTAGTTCCGCTGAGGCCCGTGGTGGAGGTGTCCTGGTAGGTGAAGAAGAGGACCGTGATGCGCAGGGTGACATCGAAGGAATTGAAGTTCCCCGAGGGGTCGTCCACGAGCTCGAGGGTGGCGGTGGCCGGCACGGCCCGCGCCAGCGGGGCCGCCAGGATGAGAAGAATCAGGACAATTTTGCGCATTGGATACTGACTATCAATGAACTGTGATGGCTCCTCCGGCAAGTGCGGAACGCCGGAGACCGGGGGGAAGGGACGGGGCGGCCCGGGCCGGGGTGCCGCCGGGGACTAATCGCGGGCCCGCTCCATGGTGGCGCCGAGCTGGAGGAGCTTTTCGTCGATATGTTCATAACCGCGGTCGATGTGGTAGAGGCGGTTGATCTCGGTGGTCCCCTTGGCGCCCATGGCGGCCAGCACGAGGGCCGCCGAGGCCCGGAGGTCGGATGCCATCACCGGCGCCGCGGACAGCGTCTCGACGCCGCGGATGACCGCCCGGCCGCCGTCGACCTTGATGTCGGCCCCCATCCGCTTCAGTTCCGCGCAATGCATGAAGCGCTGCGTGAAGATGGTGTCTTCCACCACGGAAATCCCCGGCGTGGTGGCGAACATTGCGGTGAACTGCGCCTGCATGTCGGTGGCGAATCCCGGATACGGGGCGGTGCTGATCTCGCAGCCCTGCGGCGCGTCGCCCCGCGTCACCGTGACGGCATCGCCGCCCTCGTTGAACTGCACGCCGTGTCCCGCGCTCTCGAGGCACCTCGTGGTCGCCTCGAGGTGGTCCTGGCAGACGCGGTTGACGGTGACTCCCTCGCCGACCATCGCCGCGGCGACCATGAAGGTCCCCGCCTCGATCCGGTCCGGAATGACGGTGTGCTCCGCGCCACCGAGCTTCGGCACGCCATCGATCGTGATGCGCCGCGTTCCGGCGCCCTCGATCTTGGCGCCCATCTTGATGAGGAAATTCGCGAGATCGAGGACCTCCGGCTCGGAGGCGGCCGACTCGATCACGGTCCGGCCCTCGGCAAGGACCGCCGCCATCATGAGGTTGTCGGTCCCCAGCACCGTGGGCCCGTGCTTGCCGCGCATGTCGATCTCGTTGCCGTGCAGGCCGTCCTTCGCCTCGATCAGGATGTTGCCGCCTTCCACGTCGATATCGGCGCCCAGCCCGGCGAGTCCCTTGAGGTGGAGGTCCACCGGCCGGTCGCCGATGACGCAGCCGCCCGGGAGCGACACGGTCGCCTTCCCGAGACGGGCGAGGAGCGGCCCCATCACGCAGATCGAGGCGCGCATCCGGCGCACCAGGTCGTAGGGCGCCTCCGGGGAGATCTCCTTGGCCTCCACCCGCACCGTCCCGCTCGAGCGCTCCACGTCGGCGCCAAGGGCGCGGAGGATCTGCAGCATGTAGTTGGTGTCCGAGACATCGGGAACGCGGCGGATGATGCATGGTTCCTCCGTGAGCAGCGTGGCCGCGAGGATCGGCAGGGAGGCGTTCTTGGATCCTGAGATGTTGACCGTTCCCCTGAGGGAACTGTTCCCGTGCACGAGTAGTTTATCCATCGGTAGAAGGGTGGGGGTTAGGAGCCGGCCCGGGCGAATACGAAGCGATCGTGACCCGACAAGTCGGACAGGCAGCGGCATTCGTTCATCCGCGCCGCGGTCATCATGGCGAGGACCTCGGCGGATTGGCCAGTCCCGAGTTCCATGGCGAGGAGGCCGCCCGGGCGCAACCGCTCCGCCGCGGCCGGCACGAAGGCGCGGATGAGGGCCAGCCCGTCCGGACCCGCAAAGAGGGCCCCGGGCGGATCGTGCCGGACCTCCGGAGCGAGGGATTCCCGGTCCGCATCCGCCACGTAGGGGAGATTCGCCACGATGAGGTCGAAGGTGCCGTCCACCGCGCCGAAGAGGTCGCTTTCCACGAGGGTGACCTCGAGGCCGTGGTGCGCCGCGTTCTCCCCGGCCAGGGCGAGGGCCTCCGGCGAGACGTCCGCGAGGTGGGCCGCCTCGCATTCCTCCCCGAGGGCGGCCGCCACGCTGAGCCCCAGCACGCCGCTCCCGGTCCCCATGTCGAGGAGGCGCGTGGGGCGCGGGAAGGCGGCTGCCAGGACAGCCTCCGCCAACTCCTCGGTCTCCGGCCGCGGAATGAGCGCCCGGCGGTCGCAGCGAAACGTCCGGCCGCAGAATTCCACCGTCCCCATGATGTGTTGCAGCGGTTCCCCCGAGGCCCGCCGCTTCAGGGCTTCCCGCAGCGGGGCCAGTTCATCCTCGTGCATGGGGCGGTCGAACTGCGTGTAGAGATCGATGCGCTCGCAACCGAGTTGCCCCGCGACGAGCCACTGCATGTTGCGCCGGGCGTCCGCGACGGCGCGCTCCTCGAGGTAGCGCGTCCCCATCTCGATGCAGTCCAGGACCGTCTTCATGCCCTCAGGCCCGACTCCGCGAGTCGTTGCTCCATCTCCGCCTTCTGCAATGCCTCGGTGAACTCGTAGAGGTCGCCGGTGAGGATGCCCTCGATGTTGTGCGAGGTGAAGTTCACCCGGTGGTCCGTGACCCGCGACTGCGGGAAATTGTAGGTCCGGATCTTCTCGGAGCGGTCCCCGGAACCGATCAGGGACCGGCGCTGCGCGGAGTACTTCTCCTGTTCTTCCCGCTGCTTCACCTCGAAGAGCTTCGCCCGCAGGATTTCGAGGGCCTTCTCCTTGTTTTGCCCCTGGCTCCGGCCGTCCTGGCATTTCACCTGGATGCCCGACGGCAGGTGCGTGATCTGCACCGCCGAATCCGTGGTGTTCACATGCTGGCCGCCCGGCCCCCCGGAGCGCGTCGCCTGGATGTTCAACTCGTCGGGCTTCAACTCGATGTCGACCTCCTCGGCTTCCGGCAGCACCGCCACCGTCACGGTGGAGGTGTGGATGCGCCCCTGCGTCTCCGTGGCGGGAACCCGCTGCACGCGATGCACGCCGCTCTCGTACTTGAGATAGCGGAAGACCTCCTCGCCGCTGACCTTCAGGACGACCTCCTTGAACCCGCCCACCTCCGACGGGCTGCTCTCGAGGTGCTCGCATTTCCACCCGCGGGTCTCCGCATAGCGTTGGTACATGCGCATCAGTTCCCCGGCGAACAACGAGGCCTCGTCGCCGCCGGCCCCGGCCCGGATCTCGACCAGGGCGTCCCGGTCCTCGGTGGCCTCCCGGGGAAGGACCGCGTAGAGAAGCTCCTCCTCGAGGGCTTCGAATTCCTTCTCGAGGCCGGGAATCTCCTCCTCCGCCATCTGCGCCATCTCCTCGTCGGCGTCCTTGGCGAGTTCCCGGTTGTCCTCGAGGTTCCGCCGCACCTGGTCGTGCCGGTCCCAGAGCGCGAGGAGCTTCTGCAGCGACCGGTGTTCCCGCATCACGACCGACGCCGTCTTGGCATCGCTGTAGAAATCGGGCTCGGCAATCTGCCTCTCGATCTCCGCCAGACGCTCCCGCCGCTGCTCGATGAGGGGCCCGTAATCCATTGAAGGCGGAACCGTCTCGGCTCCCTCTCCCGGAGTCAAGCGGCATGCCAGCCGGATCCGGATGCATTCAGGGTTGAAAATCGGCCCGAACCGCCCTACTTACCCCCCGTCCGCGGCCAAAAGCCCCGTAGTGTAATTGGTAACACACCTGATTTTGGTTCAGTATTTCCAGGTTCGAGTCCTGGCGGGGCTGCTCTCCACGGGCGGCCGGATTGGAGGGTCGCTCTAGAACGGGAGCGGCTTGCCGCCGAGGGGAAGGTCGACGGTGTCGGCCGGGGGGCCGTCGAAATGCGTGTCGACGAAATCGTCCCAGATGTCGCGCGTCTTCTTCGACAGGCACTCCTGGATCTCCTCCTCGCACTTCCCGCACAGGCAGAGCGGGTAGGGGTCGTAGAGCAGGACCTTGCCGAGGAAGATGCCGCCGATGGAATAGCTCTCGGCCTTGGAGCGCTCCACGCCGCACGAGGCGCACTGCCTGACCCACGGCCCCGGGCCGCGGTCGGTCTGGAAG
>JABDMC010000159.1 GCA_013001695.1 Akkermansiaceae bacterium | reverse complement strand
TCGTAGCGGTGACCGGCCAGCGGGCCGCTGGTGACCTGGAGGTAGAAGGCTCCCTCCCCGCCGATGACGGTGGACAGGTCGGCGCCGTTGGCGCTCGTGGCCAGCGAGAGATCCGCTCCGGCGATGGAGTCGACCGCCCCGCTGAGAACCGGCTTGGTGGTGAAGGGCCCGCCGAAGGTGGCCATCTGGCCGGCGTTGTAGAGGGCCGATTGCCAGCCGAAGGTCTTGGTGGCGGCCACCGCGTCGGTGCCGTCAGCCAGGGTGTCGGCGGCTCCGTCGCGGTCGGCGTCGAGGGTCATCACGAGGCGCACGAGGCCGAAGTCCGGGGTCAGCCCGGCGAGGCCCGCGTTGCCGAGGTCGGCGTAGGTGAGCGTCTCGGTGCCGTCGCCGTTGCTGGTCACCGTGAAGGGGGCGCCGGGGACCTCTCCCGCGGGGATGGTGGCGAGGTCGGTCCAGGCGCCGAGCAGGTCGTTGCTCCCCTGGAGGGTGTAGATGACGTCCTGGATGCCGAACGGCCGGGTGAAGGAGGCGTCGATGCGCCCCGTGGCCGGGTCGGCGAGCTCCGCGCAGAAGCCCGGGGCATTGTCGAGGCCCGTGGTGGGGTCCAGGCCGAGGGCATACTCGATCAGGTTGGGGTGGATGTCGCCGTCGGCATTGCCACCGTGGCCGGCCTCGTCCGCAACGGGCCCGGCTTCGGACGCGGAGAGCCCATGCTCGGTGAAGAAATCTGCGATCGTGCGGGGCTGGACAACCACCGTCTGGACGGAATTCGACGGCGTGAGCGCCATGGCTCCCGAGGAATCCCCAAGCGCCGCGACGTTCTCGATCGGGTCGACCGCGTCGGCATTGACCGTGACCTGGAAGCTGAGGGCCGGGGTGGCCAGCACCGAGTTGGCGGTGGCGGTGCCGAAGTCGATGGTTCCCTCGGCCGCATCCTCGTGCGTGGCCGCGGCGGTGAAAGTCAGTGCCCCGGGGAGAGCGCCGGCGCTCTCCGTCACGGTGAAGGTCCAGGTGAACTCCGCGGGTTCGCTGGTGAGGAGATCCCGCGCGGCCGGAACGCTCACGAGGGCGATCTCCATGCCGTTGCTCCCGGCCGGCACGAGGGTCGGAAGGACGCCGGTGAGGTCCCGGTTTGCCGTGAGCGTGGCGGTCACGGTGACGGTGTCGCCGGTGGTGGCGAGCGACGGGCTGGCCGAGACGAAGAGACTCGTCGCCGAGGAGAGCACCGCCGTGTTGGCGAAAATGTTGCGGTTCGGGTCCTGGGGATCGAGGCCTTCGTAGGCGAGCGCGACCTGATCGCCACTGATCGCCAGCGAGGGATGCTCCGAACTCGCGCCACTGGGCGAGTCCGTCATCCGGACCGGCGTCCCGAAATAGTCTCCCTGGCTGTTGGTGTAGTAGATGTCGGTCGTTCCGCCGGCGCCTGAGTTTTCAAAGGCGAGGTGGGCCACGCCGTGAATGTCAGCCGCGAGGGTGAGGTGCGAGGAGGCCTTGGGGAAGTAATCCTCGGCGACGTGGGTGGGCGTCGCGAAGCTGCCGTCCGATCCGATGGCATGCATGATGTTGTTCGCCTGGTTCCCGGGCTCCTTGTCAAGCCACACGATGTGGATGTTGTCGTTCCCATCGACCGCGACCTGCGGTTCGGAGGGGGCGGCGCCGCTGTTCGTGTCGTGGACGCGGAGAGGCGCGGAGGCCACGCCGGACTCGATGCTCCGATAGTAGACATAGTTCTTGGTATCGGCGGTGGCGAGCCCCGACCATTCCGCGGTGCCCTTGTCGATGAAGACGACGTGGACCTTGCCCTTGAAATCGACGGCGATCTCCCCATCCGAGGCGGCGGTGTTGCCGTTCTCGTCGCTCATGCGGAGCGGGGCCGAGGCGGCGCCTGCGGTGACACTTCGGTAATAGACATTGCGCGTCCGGTCATTCCCGGCGAGGCCGGACCACGCGGCCCGGGCCTTGTCGTTGAAGACGACGTGGGCCGTGCCGGACGGATCCACCGCGATGGCAGGCTCCACGAGGGAGGCATTGCCGTCGGAGGGATCGCTGAGGCGCAGCGGCGCCGAGGCGATGCCGTTCGTGATGGTCCGGTAATAGACATTGAACTTGGCATCGTCCTGGGGAAGCCCGGACCAGGCCGCGCTCACCTTGTCGACGAAGACGACGTGCGCTGTGCCGGAGGAGTCAACCCCCACGACGGCTTCCCGGGAATGGGCCTGGTCGCCGCCATCGCTCACGAGAAGCGGAGCGCTCCACGCGCCCCCGGCATTCGTTGAATAGTAGATGTTCGTGACGGCGGTGTTCGGGTCCACCGACTCGAAGACCAGGTGCCGGTTCCCCGCGGCGTCGATGGCAAGATCCGGAGCGACGGCGTCCTCTCCGTTGACGTTGTTGGTCTGCTTCTTCGCCGAATCGAAATTGGCGTCGTGAGAGGTGATCCCGGGAGTGGTGCCGCCGAGGTTCCACGTGAGGAGCGAGGTGTCCGGGTTGTAGGTGCCGCCGACATTGGCGGATCCCGCCACGAAGGTCGCGCCGGCCGGGATGGTGTCGGTGACGGTGACTCCGCTCAGAACCGCGGCGTCGGCGTGACTCACCTCGAGGGTGTAGGTGAGGGTGTCGCCGGACTGGGCCAGGGCCTTGTCGACCGACTTGGAAATCTCGGTCTGCGCGAGGGCGCCGCCCGAGAGGCTGGCCACCAGCGAAACCATCAAGAATTCACCGCGAAAAGGGACCCGCGGGAGGTGGGGACGAGGGGTGTTGAGGGGATTTTTCATCAGTGGGGGAACAGTTTTGGACGTGTCTGTGGGCCCTTTTGACGATTAAACCGTAAGGATATCCTTATTTTTCGGCCATTTTTATAGAAATCCCCGTTCCGCCCCGACGGTCAACCCCCTTGCGGCAGGGCTGGAAACGAGCATAAAGCTTTACTATTGAGCAAGTTATGTAAACTCCGGCGATTAAATAAGCCGGTTGGCGGAGTATTCTTTTTCTCCAAGGGGAAGACCTCGGGATCATTGAATGCGCACGGCCCCGGGGTGAGTGGGGCCGTGCGGTGGCATCAGGTTGGCGGCGGGTGTCGCGCGCCTTGGGGGGCAGTGTGTGCGGTGTGCGGTGTGCGGAGGTAGCGGTGTGTGCGGTGTGCGGAGGGAGACGGTGCGGGTGGCGGTGGGATCAGAGTCCCGGGGCGGGGAAGACGTGGGAGGTCATGGCGTTGCCGGGCTCGACCTGGATGACCGAGGCGCGGTGGGACTCGAGCGGGATGAGGGCGT
>JABDMC010000148.1 GCA_013001695.1 Akkermansiaceae bacterium | reverse complement strand
GTCCCGACCCGCATCGGGTTCCCGATCGCGAAGACCACGTCCCCGACCTCGATCTTGTCGCTGTCGGCGATCCTGATGGCGGGGAGGCCGGTGGCGTCCACCTTGAGCACCGCGATGTCGGTCTTCGGGTCGCGCCCGACGATCTCGGCCCGCAGCTCGCGGCCGTCGTTGAGGCGCACCAGGATCTCGTCGGCGTCCTCTTCCTGCTGGTCGATGACGACGTGGTTGTTGGTGAGGATGTAGCCTTCCCGGCTGACGATGACGCCGGACCCGGTGCCCACCGGCACCTTGCGCTCCTCGATTTCCGGGGCGGAGCGGCCGTTGCGGCCGTAGGGGGTCGGGAGCCCGAAGAGGCGCCGGAGGAGTTCCTCTTCGGCGGACCCGCTCGACTGCACGACCCGCACGATCTCGGCGGTGTAGACCGCCACCACCGCCGGGGTGGTCTTCTCCAGCATGGGCGCGAAGCTGGTGGGCGTGGGCGCCGTGACCCGGTCGATCGGCTTCGAGTCGAGCGGCAGGTCGAGCGGCTGGCGGGAGGGGTCGGCGGAGGAGACCGCCGCCAGGAACACGAGGCCCGCCGCGGCGGCGGGGAGGACTTTGGAGTGATCGGGGTGCATTTTCATGGGGATCTGACGGGTTCATCGGGGACCGGCCGGGCCCAGGGATTGGCCCCGGCCATTTTCCGGAATATCGACGGCCGGGCGCCGATTTTTCTCAGAAATTTGGTCCCCCCCCGCGAGGTGCGGAGGACCGCCGTCCGGGGCGGGATCGCCGGGGGGCTACGGCTTGGCGGGACGCTTCGGGATGACCCGCGGAGGCCCCTCGGGGAGCTTGTCGGTCGACTCGATCACGCGCGCGCGCGGCTTCCTGGCGGGAGGGTGGGGCCGGACCTTCGGCGGCAATTCCGCCGGGGGCTGGAGGGCGTCGTCCTTGCGGATCTCAAACTGGATCGTGGGGATCTTGTATATTGCGGCCCGGGCGAGGACTTCCCGGAGGATGTCTTCATTGGCGGCCCGGGCGGTGCGCAGCCGGACGACCGGTGCCGCCGCCACGGCCCGGGCGGCGGTGGTGTACATGTCGAGGCGGCGGGCAAGCTGTGCCAGCGTCAGCACCTCACGCGCGGGACCGGTATTGACCGCGACGACCGCGCCGGGCCCCACGCTGATGATGAGAGGCTGGATCTCGGGTTTCGCGGCGCGGCCCGGGGTTTCCAACATGATTTTGGCGGCGTCCCTTCCCGTTCCGAAAGTGCGCGTGGCACCATCCCGGGCGAGGGCGTCGAGTTGGGATACCAATCCGCCCCCGACGGCACCGGGCCCGGCTTCAGGGTCGGCGGCCGGCTCCGAAGCCGCAAGCCACCCGGATGCGAGCAAAACGAATGCGGTGCGCACCATCCGGACCATTCGGCGCAAATCGGCCGGGGAGGGCAACAATATTCGGGGGTTGGGGGGAGGAGATGCGCGGGGGCCGTTTACCGGGCTTGCGGAGGGGGCGGTCCGCGGCTACAGGGACCGTGCCATGGCGCGCGTGAACGAGAATTTCCTGAAGCTGAAGGCCGGATACCTGTTTCCCGAGATCGGGCGGCGGGTGAAGGCATTTACGGAGAGCGAGCCGGAGAAGGCCAAGCGCCTCATCCGCTGCGGCATCGGGGACGTCACCGAGCCCCTGCCCGGCGCCGCCCGGGAGGCCATGAAGTCCGCCGTGGACGAGCTCGGGGTGCGCGAGACGTTCCGCGGCTACGGACCCGAGCAGGGCTACGAGTTCCTCCGGAAGGCGATCGTGGACAATGCCTTCAACGGGTTCGGCATCGAGGCCGGCGAGATCTTCGTGTCAGACGGCTCGAAGTGCGACACCGGCAACATCCTCGACATCTTCGGCGACGGCCTGCGGATCGCCATCACCGATCCGGTCTATCCCGTCTATGTCGACACGAACGTGATGGCGGGCAACACCGGCGAGGCCGACGAGAGCGGCCGCTTCGGCGGGCTCGTCTACCTGCCGTGCACCGCCGAAAACAATTTCGAGCCGGCCCTGCCGGAGGAGCCGGTCGACCTGATCTACCTGTGCTTCCCGAACAACCCGACGGGGACGGTTGCGACGCGGGCGCAGCTCGAGAAGTGGGTGGCCTACGCGCGGGAACACGAGGCCGTGATCCTCTTCGACGCCGCCTATGAATCCTTCATCCAGGGGACGGAGATCCCGCACTCGATCTACGAGATCGACGGGGCGCGGGAATGCGCCATCGAGTTCCGTTCGTTCTCGAAGAACGGCGGGTTCACCGGCGTGCGCTGTGCATACACGGTGGTCCCGAAGGACCTCATGGGCACCACCCAGGGGGGCGAAAAGGTGGCCCTCCACGGGCTGTGGGCCCGGCGGCAGTCGACGAAGTTCAACGGGGTGAGCTACCCGGTGCAGCGCGCCGCGGAGGCCCTTTTCTCGGTGG
>JABDMC010000146.1 GCA_013001695.1 Akkermansiaceae bacterium | reverse complement strand
TCCAGGCGGTCGGCGTGGCGGCCGGCGGCCCGGAGGTAGGAGTCGCGGGTCCCCGGGTGGATGACGATCGCCGCCGACTCGATCCCGGCGGGGAAGAGGTCGTCGAGGATGATCTCCAGCGCGGCCTTGGCGGTTCCCTCGGGGTCCACGAGGGTTTGCAGCGGGAGGTGAAACTCCGTCGGGCTGGCGGCGGTCACGACGGCTTTTCGCACGTTCATCGGCAGGATCTTCCTTATTGCGGCCGGATTTTCAACCCGCATCGCACGAATCGCACCCGGCCCGGCGCAAGAATCGCCACCGATCCGCCGTTTCCATGACTCCATGTCACGGTTCTTCCTCCTTCTTGGTCTGTTTCTCTCGGTCGCCACCGGGCTTCCTGCCGCCCCCGGGGGCCCCAATGTTTTGCTCATCATCAGCGACGACCAGGCGTGGACCGACTACGGGTTCATGGGGCATCCCGCCATCGAGACGCCCCGGCTCGACCGCCTCGCGGGGGAGTCCCTGACCTACACGCGGGGCTACGTGGCGGCGCCCCTCTGCCGCCCGTCGCTGGCCTCCATCATGCTGGGCCTGCACCCGCACCAGCACGGGATCACGGGCAACGATCCGACCCTCCCGACGAAGGGCAAGCGCGGCATGGCGGGGCGGAAGGATCCCGCCTTCGCCGGGATTTACGAGACCATGATGCACCGCATCGAGGAACATCCGACCATCGCGGGGCTCCTCGGCAAGCGCGGCTACCTGTCGTTCCAGACCGGCAAGTGGTGGGAAGGCAACCACAAGCGCGGCGGCTTCACCCACGGCATGACGCACGGCGACCCGACCCGCGGCGGCCGGCACGGCGACAAGGGCCTCGAGATCTCGCGCCAGGGCCACGAGCCGATCGTGGAGTTCCTCGATCTCGCCAAGAAGGACGACAAGCCCTTCTTCATCTGGCACGCCCCCTTCCTCCCGCACACGCCCCACAACCCGCCGGAGGAGCTCTTCAAGAAGTATCAAGCCAAGACCGATTCCGCGCACGTGGCGCGCTACTGGGCAATGTGCGAGTGGTTCGACCGGACCTGCGGGGAGCTTCTCGACCTCCTCGACGACCGCGGGCTCCGCGAGAACACCGTCGTGCTCTACGTCACCGACAACGGGTGGATCCAGCAGCCCGACAGCAAGCGCTTTGCGGCCCGCTCGAAGCAGTCCCCCTACGAGGGCGGGATCCGCACCCCGATCATGATCCGCTGGCCCGGGAAGGTCGAACCGCGACGGGACGACGCGACGCTGGCGAGCGCCATCGATCTCGCCCCGACCATCCTGCGGGCCTGCGGCGCCCCCGTTCCGGAATCGATGCCGGGCCTCGACCTCCGCGACACCGCGGCCCTCGGCAAGCGCAATGCCATCTTCGGCGCGGCCTATGCGCACGACGTCGCCGACGTCAATGAGTTCACCCGGAGCCTGAACACCCGCTACATCGTCCACGGCGACTGGAAGCTCCTCGTCCCCAACGAAAAGAACCTCCCGGGGGCGAAGGTCGAGCTCTACAACCTCCAGTCCGACCCCCACGAGACCCGGAACCTCGCCGCGAAGCACCCCGGGAAGGTCACGGACCTCACCACCCGCCTCGATGCCTGGTGGCCCGGGAGTTAGCGCGCATGCTGCAAGGATATCGGTCGGGGGTTCACGAGTGGTTGGGTAAGCCCCCGACGGGTTGATCCCGTCGGACACGACCGAGATTGTTATGCCGCCTGGGCTGAATGGCGCTTCCTTAAGGGCGGCATTGGTAGCGGAACGCCTGCGCGATCCGATGGCTTCGCCATGTAGGCAACCCTCGGATCTGCGGGAAATCTCGTGATCGGCACGGGAAGCCGTGCTGGGTACCGGCACGGCAATCGGTGCAATGGAAGCGGCATTGCACCGAGGCTCGATACCTTTAGGGAATGATCCCGGCAGGGGTCGCGACAAGCGCGGCGTGGGGCTTATCCCGCGAAGGGACAGCCAACGGTCGCTGCGACCCCTCGCCGGGGTCGGATCCCGAGGACGGACCCGATGGCCCGGGGTGTCGCCCCTCGTTCCTCGGGGCTCAACCCCGAGCTGCATTCTGTGACCCCTCCGGGGTCCCGGCTCCCCAACCCCGCGCTACCATCTTTGATTCCGCCGGGATCGACGGGAGATCGGCATCCCGCTCGAGCATTCGGTCCGCTTTCCCAAAAGGCATTACACCTCGGCTTGCGCCATTCGCGCCAGCCCCGGATCTGAATCGCTTTCCGCTTGGCACGGCCGCCTTCACCCCTGACGGTCCGCGGCCATGGCCACGCACCCGCTGCCCTTCTACGTCATCGGCCACCTCAACCCCGACACCGACGCGATCGCCTCCGCCATCGGCCACGCCGCCTACCTCCAGGCCACCGGCGAGCCCGACGCCACCGCGGCCCGGTGCGGGGCCCTCGCCCCGCGGACCGAGTGGGTGCTCGCCCGCGCCGGCATCGAAACCCCGCCGCTCGTCACCGACGTGCGGGCCACCGCCGGCATGATCTGCCGCCGCGACGTCATCCAGACGAACGAGGGCGACAGCTTCATGGCGGCCTACAAGCGCATGCTGGCGAGCGGGGTGCGGTGCGTGCCGGTCATGGATCCCCGCGGGCAGGTCGTCGGGATCCTGCGCTACCTCGACCTCCTGGAACTTCTCGTCCCGGGGGACGGCAGCGGGTTGGCGGCCCGGACCGTGCAAGCCTCCCTCGGCAAGATCGCCGAGACCGTGCAGGCCGAAAGTGTCGGCGCCCCGCTGCCGGACGTCCCCGAGGAGGAAGACGTCATCGTTCTCGTCGGGGCCTCGTCGCAGGCCACCGTCATCCGCCGCCTGGAGAACGCGATCAAGGAAGGCAACATCGGCCGCTACCTCGTGGTGACCGGCGACCGGCCGGTCATCCATCGCTACGCGATCGAGCACGGGGCCCGGGCCCTGCTGGTCACCGGCGGCAACGGGGTGGAACCGGCCCTGCGCGAGCTGGCCCGGGACCGCGGCGTCGTCATCCTCCTCTGCGCCCAGGACACCGCCACCTGCACGACCCTCATCCGCTGTTCGCGCACCGTGCACCACGTCATGGAGACCGGCTTCGAGACGATCTCCGCCAACGAACCGATCCCGCAGCTGAAGAAGCGCCTCGCCACCATCGACCAGGACCTCTTCCCGGTCGTCGATCCGGTCAGCAAGGACCTCATCGGCGTCCTGACCAAGTCCGATTTCGTCGATCCGCCGCGCATGCGCCTCGCCCTCGTTGACCACAACGAGTTCTCGCAGGCGGTGCAGGGCGTCGAGGATGCGCAGGTGGTGGAAGTCATCGACCACCACCGGCTCGGCGGCGACATCGTCTCGCGCGAACCGATCCGTTACCTGAACGAACCGGTCGGCTCGACGTCCACGCTGGTGGCCCGGAAGTTCCACCACCGCGGCCTCGAACCGGAGCGCGGGGTGGCCATGTGCCTCTGCGCGGGGATCATCTCGGACACCCTCTGCCTGCGGTCGCCGACCACCACCGGCCTCGACAAGGACATCCTCGCGTGGCTGAGCGGCCTCGCCGGCATCGACCCGGACACCTTCACCTCCGAGTTCTTCGCGGTCGGCTCGCTCCTCGCCACCGGCACCCCGGCCGAGATCCTCAACGCCGACCGCAAGGAGTTCGAGGAAGGCGGCATCCGCATCACCATCGCGCAGGTCGAAGAGCTGGGCCTCGGCGCCTTCGCGGCCCGGCGCGCCGACCTCCAGGGCGCCCTCGAGGTCCTCGCGCGCGACACCCCCTACGACCTCGCGGTCCTCGCGGTGACCGACATCGCGGCCCACCACAGCTACCTCCTGGCGGCCGGCAACCCGCGTCTCGTCGACGCGATTCCCTTCCCCCGCGTGGATGGAACCCACTTCGATGCCCCCGGGATCGTGAGCCGCAAGAAGCAGCTCTTCCCGGCGCTCTGCCGCGCGGCGCTGCAGGGGCAGGTTTAGGGGCTTAGATTGCACGAATTCGCCGGCTCATCCCGTAGGGGGTATCCGTAGCTGCCGCGTCCCGCGGCAGTCCGTCCCCGCGGCGTCCCGCCGCGATATCCCGCCTGCTCAGCAATCCACGCCTTCCGCAAAGCCTCATGAAGTCCACTCTCCTCGCCTTCCTCACGATCCATCTGGTTTCCGGGTTCTGGTCTCCGGCCGCCGCCGCAAACCGGCCGAACATCCTGTTCCTCTTCGCCGACGACCTCGGCCGTTACGCCAGCGCCTACGCCGATCCGTCCCGTCCCTCCGCGAACGACATCGTCTCGACCCCGGCCTTCGACCGCATCGCGCGGGAGGGGGTCCTCGCCACCAACGCCTTTGTCTCGGCGCCCTCGTGTTCCCCGTGCCGGGCCTCCCTCATTTCGGGCCGCCATTTCTTCCGGAACGGGTCGCACTCCCAGCTGCACACCCCCTGGCACGGTGACCGCGCCGCGGACCCATGGAACCAGGTCCGCGGCTTCGCCCTCTTCCTGCAGGACGCCGGCTACCACATCGGCTGGTCGCACAAGATGCACATCGCCGAGGACCGCATGGGCGGAAAGAAGAACAACTACCGGAAGGCCGGGCGCGCCGTGAACTCGTTTTCCCAGAAGGTCTCGGGCGCGAAGGACCAGGCCGCCGCCAAGGAAGAGCTTTACGACGAGTGCCGGAAGAACTTCCGCGCCTTTCTCGGCGACCGCCCGGCGACAAGCTCGGGGCCGGCCCCATTCTACTACTCGTTCCACCCCACCAACACCCACCGCAAGTGGACCAAGGGGTCGGGAAAGGCGCTGTGGGGGCTCGATCCCGACGGCCTCGAAGGGAAGATGCCGCCCTTCCTCCCCGACGTGCCGGAGGTGCGCGAGGACCTCGCGGACTATCTCGGCGAGGGCATGGCCTTCGACCGCTGCTGCGAGGTGATCCTCGAGGAACTGAAGAAGACCGGGGAACTCGACAACACCCTCATCGTCATTTCCGGCGACCACGGCGCCCCGGGGTTCCCGCGCGGCAAGACGAACTGCTACGACTTCGGGGCCCGCGTCCTCTTCGCGGCGCGCTGGCCCGGGCACATCGGGGCGAAGCAGGTCGTCACGAAGCCGATCTCGCTCATCGACCTCGCCCCGACCTTCCTCGCCGCGGCCGGGCTCCCGCCCGAGAAGGGGATGAACGGCCAGGACCTCCTCCCCGCCCTGAAGGACGGCGACCACGGGAAGCTCCGCGGCTGGGCGCTCATCGGCCGGGAAACCCACGTCAACACCGCCCGCGGCGGACTGCCGTACCCGATGCGCGCCATCCGCACCGACGACTTCCTTTACATTGTCAACTTCACTCCGGACCGCGCGCCGATGGGCGACCCCCTCGCGCTCGCCACGCCCACTCCACCGGCCTACGAGGCCATCCGAGAAAACACGCGCCTCACCTACGCCGACGTCGATGCGGGACCGACGAAGGCGTGGATGATCCAGCACCGCGAGGATCCCAGGTGGGAAACCCACTGGAACCTCGGCTTCGGACCGCGTCCGGGGGAGGAACTCTACGACCTCGCAAAGGACCCGCACCAGGTGACGAACGTGGCGAACGACGAGGCGTATTACGAAACCCGCCAGCGGCTCCGCGCCCAGCTCATGGGCGAGCTCGAAGCCAACCACGACCCGCGCCTCGCCGGCGACACCTTCGACCAGCCGCCGTACAACCGGCGCACGAAGCCCGGGCAGACGAAGCGCTAGGCGCCCCGGCGGGCTTGCGGATGGCGGGCCCCGCGGGGCGCCTGGTCATTGATCCCCCCGTGGGACGACGCCCCCCGGGCGGGGGTTCCTGGCGGGGAATTGCGGGGGCGCTCTCCTGCTTGCGCCCCATGGTCTCCCCTGTTACAGCGGCCCCGTGTCCGCTCCGTCCCGCTACGTCATCAAGGTCTTCCTGTACGGCATCGAGCCCGTCATCTGGCGCCGCTTCTCGATCCCCGTCGGCGCCACCTTCGCCGGTCTGCACACCGCCATCCAGCAAGGCATGGGCTGGAAGGACGAGCAACTTCACGAGTTCCGGCACGGCAAGGGAAAGCGCCTGATGAGCGTGATCGGTCCCGACCACGAGGAAGTCCCCAAGGGCGACAGCTTCGAGGACGAGGAGAAGTTCACCCTCAAGGAATTCGTCGGCCGGCGCCGCCTCCCGCTCCGGCTTCTCTACCGCTACGACTTTCATGCCGACTGGGTCCACGAGATCGCGATCGAGGAGACCAGCGACGCCGGCAAGGGCGACCGGCCGATCCTCCTTGGCGGCGAACGCGCCTGCCCGCCCGAAGACACCGGCGGCCCGGAAGGGTACATGGCCGCCCTCCAGGGCGACCTCGAGTGGCTCGACGACGACTACGACCCGGCGAAGTTCGATCCGAAGAAGGTGACCTTCGGGAAACCGGTGCGGTGAGTTCCCGCGGCAGGCGGGGCGCCCGCCCTGCCATTCACGCCCCCCGGGAACGCCGCAAC
>JABDMC010000133.1 GCA_013001695.1 Akkermansiaceae bacterium | reverse complement strand
ACTTCGTTCGCGGGGAAGGTCGAAGCGCGGCCTGGTTTCCCAACTTCTTCGTTCCTCCTCAGTCGTGAATCTCGATTCACTCCTTCGGAGCGCCTTGGATTTGGAAAATCATCCTCGCGCATCATGTTGCACTACTTACGGGACACCACACTAGCGGCCGGTGACGGGACATTCCCGCCGCGTCATGCGGGCCACCCGGCGAGGGCGGCGAGGCCGATGCGGCCGATGCGGCCCACCCCCGCGGGACAGGAATGGCCGGCCCCGCGGGCGCGCCCCAAAGAGCCGCAAATGGGCGTCAGGATCACGCGAATCTGCGAGATAAACTGCTTGGATTTCTTCGAAGATGGGGGAACCTCCGCGATGCATTTGCCCCGCCACCACTTCCTTGCCGCGATCGCGGCCTTTGCCTTCACCGCCACCGCGGCCAACGCCGCCACGATGTCCGCCAGCCCGGACGCGCCCCCCGTCACCGGCGAGGACATCGCCAGCTACGGGTCCGTGACCGGTACCGACAAGTGGTGGGCCGAGAATAACGCCGGCGCCGGCAGCGCCAAGGGACAGACCTTCACCACCGGAAACGTGAACGTCCGGCTGAAGGCCATCACCTACCAGGTGACCTCCACCCAGCAGGCCCAGCCGACCAAGACTTACGCCATCCGCGTCGGGACCTTCTCGGGAACGGACTTCACCGAGATTCACTCCGAGACCGCCACCCAGACCTTCGCATGGAACGGCGGGGAGTACATGACCTGGACCTTTGACACCCCGCAATTGCTGTCGGCCAACACGCAGTACGGGATCGACATCGGCATGACCAGCAGCACCTCGGCATGGCAGACGGGGATCCCCTACCTGAACATGGGGGGCAACGATTTCGCCGGCGGGCAGCGCTACACCTCGGGCCAATTCGGCGTGGGCGACGCCGAGATGCACTTCGACGCCGGCCGCGACCGGATCTTCCACCTCGACCTCGAGCACCCCATGACGCCCTCCCCGGAAAGCGGGGAGTCCGTCCCGGCCGGCAACGTGGTCCTGAGCTGGACGAACATGGACCCCAACACCGGAACGGACGTCTGGGTGGACGTGTGGTTCGGCACCGACCCGGGATCCCTCACGAAGGTCGAGGATGCCGTGCAGAACCTGACCACCACCACCGTGAACGCCCCCGGCGCGGACACCTACTACTGGCGGGTGGACTCCTACCTCGACGGCTCCGCCACCGGCCCGCCGGTCGAGAGTTCCGTCTTCGAGTTCGTGGTCTTCGACAGCGACGGGGACGGCTTCCCGGACGAGTACGAGCTCGCCAACACCGACCCGCCGTCGCCCACCGCCCTGAACCCCGGCGACGACCTCGAGAACGGCGGGGCCGGCGACGGGCTCACCAACTGGGAGGAATTCCAGCTCGGGACCGACCCGAACAACCCCGACAGCGACGGGGACACCCTCGAGGACGGCCCCGAAGTGGCCGGCGCCGGATCCCGCCCGCCGACCGACCCGACCAAGGCCGACACCGACGGCGACGACCTCGACGACGGGGTCGAGACGAACACCGGAACATGGGCCGGCGCGGGTGACACGGGGACCAACCCGACCAATCCCGACAGCGACGGCGACGGGCTGGAAGACGGCGACGAAACCAACACCGGCAGCTTCGTCGATGCCACCGACACCGGGACGAGCCCGCTCAACGCCAACAGCGACGGCGACAACGCCACCGACTGGTACGAGGTGGCGGCCTCCTTTACCGACCCGACCGACTCCGGCGAGGAGCCGAACGTTCCCTACCCGCTGCCCGACCCGGATCCCGCGGACGCGGGAGCGTCAAACCAGCCGGTCAAGGTCTACATCATGTCGGGCCAGTCGAACATGGTCGGCTTCGGCCGGGTCAATGGCGACTCGCCGGGCACCCTCGCGACCATGACCGGGGAGGAGAACAAGTTTCCGAATCTCGTCGATGACAGCTCCGGCGGCTGGACGGTCCGCAACGATGTCCTTTACCGCGGCGTGGTCTCCGCCATCGGGAACGCCGAGCTGGACCCGGGCTTTGGCGCCAACGGGTCGTCCTTCGGGCCGGAACTGGGGTTCGGCCACGTCATGGGCTATCACCACGACGAGCCGGTTCTCCTGATCAAGAGTTCCATCGGCAACCGCAGCCTGAGCTGGGACTGCCTGCCGCCGGGGAGCCCGTCCTTCGACTACAACGGCAACACCTACGCCGGCTACGGCCAGTCGCCCAACAGCTGGCCGGTCGGCGGCAGCCCGTCGCCGTTCGTCTGGTATGCCGGCAAGCAGTACGACGACTACTTCCTCGACGAGGCGGACATGGGACCCCCCGCTTGGGCGGATGCCACCGACTACCCGCAGAACTGCCAGGTCCGCCACAACGGGGTGGTCTACATCAGCCGGGACGCCCACACCTCCGGCGCGGCCTCGGAGCCGGGGGTCGGGGCGCAGTCGTCCACCCACTGGAACGTTTACTCGTTCTTCAACGTGACCGACATCCTGGACAACTTCGGCAGCGAGTACCCGCAGTGGGCCGCGCAGGGGTTCGAGATCGCGGGATTCGTCTGGTGGCAGGGCCACAAGGACGGCGGCGAACAGGGATCCGGCACGGCGGGCATCCACGCCACCCGCTACGAGGGCAACCTCGTGAACTTCATCAATGAGGTCCGCGACTACTACGAGAACCGCTATCCGGCCAACACCGTGGCGAACGCGCCCTTCGTGGTGGCCACCTGCGGGTTTGGCGGTGGCGCCACCTGGAGTCCCGGAAGCAGTGCCGACGCGATCTGGAACGGCCAGATGGCGGTGGGGGATCCCGCCCAGCACCCGGAATTCGCCGGCACGGTGGCCTCGGTCGACACGCGGGGCTACTGGCGGGACTCTTCCGTCTCACCCAGCGGCCAGGGATTCCACTACAACCACAACGCCGAGACCTACCTGCTGACCGGAGACGCCCTCGGGCGGGCCATGGTGGAACTGCAGAGCGGCACCGTGGTCGACGACTACGACACGTGGGCCGCGTTGTACCCCGGCGCCGACCTCGCCGACCCGAATGCCGACTTCGACGGCGACGGGCTCAGCAACGAGGAGGAACGCGTCTTCGGTCTCGACCCGACCAGCAGCGCCTCCTTGAGTCCGATCTCGGTCCCGCTCGATTCCGCCGCGGGAACCTTCACCTACACCCGTCGCGACCCGTCGCTCAGCGGGCTGGGCTACACGGTGTGGACGTCCACCACCCTGGACCCGGGGTCGTGGATCGAGGACACCGGCGCGGGCCAGGTGCCCGGCAGCCCGGATGCCAACGGAGTCGAGGCGGTGATGGTCACCATCAGCCCGGCGCTGTTGGGCAATCCGGCGCTCTACGTGCAGGTGCGGGCGCAGTGAGGAACCCCGGCGGGGGATGAGAAGAACGGGAGGCGTGCCACCCATTCTTCCCGCGCCTCCCATCATGGAACGATGCCCCCCGCCGGCGGACCGCAAATGCGCGCCAGATTCCCGCAAATCGGGTAATCGAATCGCTTGGAAAGGCCGGAAAGGGAGGTAAGGTCGGCGGTCGTCCGGCTGATCCGGCGAAACCTGCACAACCCATGACCTCTACGATCCGAATCATCGGCCTTTGTTTCCTTGTCCTCGGGCTCCCTGCGATCCCGGCTTCCGGGGGGACGATGTCGGCCAGTCCGACCGCCCCCGCCGTGGACGGCTTCGACATCGCCAACTACGGGACCGTCACCGGCACCGACAAGTGGTGGTCCGAAAACAACACCGGCGCGGGAAGCGCCAAGGGCCAGACCTTCACCAACGGACCCGCCGCCGTCGAGCTCCGGGCGGTTTCCTACCAGGTGACCTCGACGCAGCAGGCCCAACCGACCAAGACCTATGTCGTCCGGGTCGGCACGGTGGCCGGAACGGACTTCACCGAGATCCACTCCGAGACCTTCACGCAGAACTTCGCATGGAACGGCGGCGAGTACATGAGCTGGACCTTCGACAACCCGCCGCTCCTCCTCGGCAACACGACCTATGCGGTCGACATCGGCATGACCAGCAGCACCTCGGCGTGGCAGACGGGAATCCCCTACATCAACGTGACTTCCAACGACTACCCGGGCGGCCAGCGGTATTCCAGCGGCCAGAACGGGGTGGGGGACAGCGAGATGCACCCCTCCACGACCAGCGACCGGATCTTCCACCTCGACCTCGGCGTCCCGAGCGGCTCGGGGATCCAGTTCGTCGCGGGGAACCCGGCGGATGACAGCCCGGAGGCCCTCATTCCTCCCGAGCTGCTCGCCACCTTCAACCAGAACCTCGTGCCGGGCACGGGCGACATCATCATCAGGAACCTCACCGACGGGGGCGACACGGCCCTCCCGGTCGGCGGCCCCGGCATCTCCCTCTCGGACAATCTCCTTCTCATCGAGACCGCGGGACTGATCGACTGGAACAAGAGCTACGCGATCCGGATCGAAGCCGGGGCCCTCGAGGGCGAGTCCGGGGACGTCTTCGCGGGGATCGCGGACGACACGACGTGGAACTTCACCACCGCGGCGGGGGACCCGCTCCTCCTGGCGATCGAGGACCTCAAGGATCACATCAACGGCGTCATCACCCTCACCCCGACCGAGATCGAGGAGCGGAAGGGCACCATCGAGGCCGGGAAACAGCGCTTTGACGAGAGCGCCGCCACCATCGGCGCGGCCTTCGACCTCGTGAGCACCTACGACGCGCAGTTCGGCCCCCTCTTCGTTTCCGGGAGCACCGTGACGAGTTTCAACCGGGGCTCGGTGAGCGACCAGGACATCCACTGGGTCATCTACCAGGTCATGCAGTACATCATGGACGAGATCTACAGCGCCGACACCCTCGCCGACCACGAGGCCCTGCTGGACGGCTTCACCTTCGGCAGTTCGGCGCACTTCCCGGGATCGGTGGCCCCTCCCGCCGACCCGTCCAACACCCACACCGCCACCATCAACGGGAGTTTTGACGAGACCTTCGGGCGCGACACCCAGCAATGGACCCTGCCGGCGCGCAAGCCGACCGGGACCTACCTCGCGCCGGGCACCATCGCCACCGTCACCGTCCCGCCGGCCCTGGTCGGCGCGGGCTACCAGGTGCGCGTCGGGGCGCACTCGTGGGACATGTCGAACCGCCCGCCGGTGAAACGGCTGGTACGCGCCACCCTGCTTTACGCCCTCGACGCTTCCACCGTCAAGGTGGCCAGTCCCTACGGCGGCGGGATCTACATCGAGGTCCCCATCGGCGCCGATGCGGGGGTGGTGGACGTCGATATCACCGGGGCGGTGCGCTCACCGTATTTCTCGGCGAAGAGCTTCCACAGCACCACCGCCTCGGAATGGAACTCCACCGAGCGGAACCATCCCGCGCCGTGGGCCGACTTCCAGACGGACAAGTTCATGATGCAGGTGTCGCGGGAGTGGATCTACGCCATGGACGGGGCGGATGCGGTGCAGTTGATGGCGGACTGGGATGCCGCCATGGATGCCATCAACGACCTCATGGGCTTCCCGCGGATCCGGGGCAAGGAGACGATGTACATCCAGACCGACCTGATCTTCCGCTCGTCGGTGCATGCCCCCGGCTACCCGGCGACCAACGTGAACTTCAACCCCAACGGGAGCTACAACGGGTACCAGAACAACTACTTCATCCGTGGCCCGCAGAGCGGGGCGGGAACCGAGTTCCACGAGCAGGGGCACGCCTACTTCTTCCCGAAGTTCGGGGGGGAGACCGAGGCCAACGTGAACCTGCCCTACGTGGCGGTGCGGAACCGGGCCTTCGGCATGGATTTCGACACGGCCTTCCGCCAGTCGGTGGGCTACGGCAACTTCAACAACGTCACCACCGACACCCTCGACAACACCGCGGTGCTCTGGATGACGAGCTTCAACTTCGCCCCGCGCGAGCAGCCCATGGGGAACTGGGAGAAGGCCTACCAGCCGCAGGGCCATGCCCGGTGGGTCGACTACGCGCGCCTCTTCGGCTGGGAGGGGCTCGACGCCTACTGGTATTCGTTCATGCGGGACGATGCCAACGGGACGTCCTATTCGAACAACACCGACAGCCTGCTCCTGCGCCTCTGCCGGGAGGGCGGGGTGGACATCCGCCCGCTCTTCCACTTCTGGGGGATCCACCCGCAGGATCCCGCCGCGCTGGCGGCGGACGTGGCGGGCGAGGGACTCACCCCGCCGGTCGAGATCTACGACCTCCTCGCGCACTACAAGACGCTCGTTCCGGCCGACAACGCCGCCTACCAGGCGTGGTGCCAGTATTGGTACGGGAGGGAGCCCCGGATCTCGGGCTTCGGCGTGGAGCGCGAGAAGACCCGCCAGTACGACACCACGAGTTACTGGCAGGACAACGGGTGGGAGTACAGCGGGACCGACCCCGCGCAGGCGGACGGGGAGATCTACCTCGAGGCGAGCGCCGCCCGGGTCGAGGACCGCGTGCAGGAACTCATCGACCTCTACTACCCCGACGGCCGGCCGGTGCCCGACAACGACTTCGCGGCGTGGATCGCGGGCTTCGACGTCGGCGGGGCGACGGGCTTCAATGACGACCCGGACGGCGACGGCATCGGGAACGGATTGGAGAACTTCTTCGGCACCGACCCGAGCGCCGCCTCCAAGGGGATCACCCCGGGGGAACGCAGTGGCAACACCTTCACGTTCACCCACGCGCAGAATGCCGACCCCGCGACGGACGTCTCGGCGCCGGCCTATGCGTGGTCGACCGACCTGGTGAGCTACCACGCCGACGGCGCGACCTCCGGGGGAACCACCGTGAACTTCTCGGTGGCGCTCGACACCCCGACGACCGGAACCACCACCGTGACGGCCACCATCGCGGGCACCGTTCCCGCTACGCTCTACGTCAACGTGAGCGTGTCGCAGGCGCCGTAGGGCGCATGACCATCGTCCATGGGAGGAAGGGGGAGGATGGGAGGCATGCGTCCCATTCCTCGCATCCTTCCCATGGTTCGCCCGGGGCGCGTGGCGCTCCCGCGGATTGACGGCGGAAATCCGCGCCCCTACGGTCGGCGCGTCGCCCCGCCCACGAACCCGCATGAAGCCCTGCCCCCATCCCAACCCCGGCCGGCGCACCGCCGCGGCCTGCCGCCACCGCTTCCGGGCGGGCCGCTTGCGGGGGATGCGGATCCCGCTGGTGGTCCTGGTGGTGGCGGGGGCCGTCTTCATCGCGGTGCGTTTCCTGCGGGAGGCGCCCTCCGCCGCGGAGCCCGCCGACCCGGTGGCGGCCCGCGTTCCGGTGGGGCCCACGCCCTCGTGGAAGCAGATCGACGACCCCGCGAGGGACGGGTGGGACACCGAGGTCTACGCCGAAAAGGCCAAGAAGCAGGTCCAGGCGCTCGGCAAGTTGATGGCGCCCGCCCGGCCGCTTGATCCCGCCGCCGTCGCCAAGCTGATCACCGGCGACTTCGCCTGCGGGCCGATCCGGCCGGACGATGCCGCCACGGTCCTCGACGACGGATACTTCCGGATCGATCGCGCCCCGCGGGGGGACCGCCCGCTGGACGCCGGGGTGCCCCCGCCCGACCCGGCGACGCTCACGCACGCGGGTGCGGAGGGCCTGGCGCGCGCCCTGGAGACCGCTCTCGCTCCCTTCCCGGCGGACGCCGAGCTGCGCTTCGCGGTGAAGGTCTTCCGCGTCGCGGCCGGGACGGGGGAAATCGCCACCCGCCAGTACGTCTCGCTCTCGGGGCGCGGCGCATCCGGCCCGGTCGAGCAGCACGCCACGTGGGACATCGGCTGGGCGCGGGGTGACGACGGGGCGCCGCCGCGCATGCGCTGGCTCCGCGTCGAGGAGTTCGAGGAAGCCGGGGTGCGCCGCCCGGACGGTCCGCTCTTCACGGACTGCACCCGCTCGGTCCTCGGCGCCAACCCGAGCTACGCGAACCAGTTCCTCCGGGGGCTGAACCACTGGGCCGAACGCCTCCAGGACCGGAGCCCCTTCCCCCTCTTCGGGAACCCGGGCCTCGCGGTTGGGGATGTCAACGGCGACGGGCTCGCTGACCTCTACGTCTGCCAGGAAGGGGGCCTGCCGAACCGCCTCTTCCTCCAGGAACCCGACGGGTCGGCCCGCGACGCGTCCGCGGCGTGGGGCGTCGACTGGCTGGAGTCGTCGCGCAGCGCCCTGCTCGTCGACCTCGACAACGACGGCGACCAGGACCTCGTGGTGGCGATCCTCGGCGGGGTGGTGGTGGCCGAGAACGACGCCGGGAAGCGCTTCGCCCTGCGCGAAGTCCTCGAGTGCGAGGACGACACCATGTCGCTCAGCGCCGTGGACTACGACCTCGACGGGCGGCTCGACCTCTTCGTGTGCGCCTACAACCAGGGTGTCAGCTGGGAGGGCGGTTCCGGCCTGTCGGGCGCCGAACCCGGCTTCGCCTTCCACGACGCCAACAACGGCCCGGCCAACAGCCTCTTCCGCAACGAGATCTCCGTGGCCGACGGGTGGCGGTTCCGGGACGTCACGGGCGGGTCGGGCCTCGACGTCAACAACACCCGCTGGAGTTACGCCGCGTCGTGGGAGGATTTCGACAACGACGGCGACCAGGATCTCTACGTGGCGAACGACTTCGGCCGCGACAACTTCTACCGCAACGACACGATTTCTTCCACCGGGACGGAATCACCGGGGTCGCCCTTCGTTGACATCTCGGATGAGGCCCGCGTCGAGGACAGCGCCACCGGCATGGCGGTCACCTGGGGCGACTACGATCGCGACGGATGGATGGATGCGATGGTCGGCAACATGTGGTCCTCGGCGGGGAACCGCATCGCCTTCCAGCAGAAGTTCCGGCCCGACGCCCCGGAGGAGGTTCGGCGGCGCATCCAGCGGCTGGCGCGGGGCAACACCCTCCTGCGGAACCGGGGCGACGGATCCTTCGACGACCGCAGCGCCCCGGCGGGCGTCGAGGTGGGCCGCTGGGCGTGGGGGTCGCACTTCGCGGACCTCAACAACGACGGCTGGGAGGACCTCGTGGTGGCCAACGGCTTCATCACCACCGGGGACAGCGGCGACTTGTGAAGTTTCTGGTGGCGGCAGGTCGTGTCGCAGGAAGAGAGGCCGGACGGGGAGGCCAACCTCCGTCGGGCCGCAAGCTTCGGAGCGGCGCTCTCGCAGATGATCAGCGGCGGGCGCTCCTTCAGCGGCCGGGAACGGAATTGCTGCTTCCTCAACACCGGGGCGGCGCCGGCCGCCGCGGGGCGCTTCGCCAACATCTCGGCGGTGAGCGGCCTCGACTTCCCCGACGACGGCCGCGCCCTGGCCCCGGTCGACTGGGACCACGACGGGGACCTCGACCTCTGGATCTCGAACCGCAACGCCCCGCGGCTCCGGCTCATGCGCAACGAGCTGCCCGCCGCCGGCCGCTTCCTTTCCCTGCGGCTCGAGGGCAACGGGACCGGCACGAATCGCGACGCCATCGGGGCCCGGGTGGAGGTCGTGCCCGGCGGGGCCGGCCCGCACCCGCCGCTGGTGAAGACGCTGCGTGCCGGGGAGGGGTTCCTCTCGCAGGCCGGCAAGTGGCTCCACTTCGGGCTCGGCGCGGCGGAGGCCGTCGATGCGGTCACGGTCCGCTGGCCGGGCGGCGAGGCCGAACGGTTCAC
>JABDMC010000120.1 GCA_013001695.1 Akkermansiaceae bacterium | reverse complement strand
CGAAATCCAGGAGATGCACGACGCCGGGTCGCCGAATTGACTGCTACCATGAAACGCGATGCCCAAGCCCCGGCGGCAACATATCCTGGCCGGCCAAGCACCGCCCCGGCAGGGGCCAAACATCTTAGCCGCGGGTGCCAACCCGCGGAACATGGAGGTCCAAATTTCCAGAGCCCCGGCAGGGGCGACACAACCCGCCGGATTCACCACTTGCTCCCACGATACCTTTTTGCTTCGCCCCTCCCGGGGCTCTCTGTCTTTTGTTCCCGTCCTGTCCGCGGGTTGGCACCCGCGGCTGGGATATCTCGCCGCTGCCGGGGCTTTTTTTCCACCAACGCGAGGAAACACCCGCTCTCCCTCTTCCTGCTCCTGGCCTCCTTGTCCACCGTAGCGGTGGCCAAGGAGGAACTACCCGCCGGGCCCGGCGAGGGGGACTCGGCCTCCGAAGCCTTGGCGCAGGGGGACCGCCTCTTCACGCTGAAGATCAAGCCGCTCCTCGCCGATAAGTGCATGGTGTGTCACGGGATCGACCCGAAGACGGGCGAGGAGGAGTTCAAGGGCGGCCTCGACATGCGGACCCGCGAGGCGATCCTGAAGGGCGGCGAGTTCATCGACGACCTCCTCGTCCCGGGCGACGCCTCGAAGAGCTTCCTCATCACCGCCATCAAGTGGGAGGACCCCGACTTCGAGATGCCGCCGAAGGAGAACGACCGCCTCACCGAGGAGCAGATCGCCCTCGTTGAACAATGGATCAACCTCGGCGCCCCGTGGCCGGACGATGCCGCCCAGGAAACCATCCGCCTCGCGGAACGGCAGCGCGAGGTCACCGAGGACGGCGTCCTCGTGGAGACTTCCGGCGGACTCAGCGACGACTGGACCTACCGCCGCTACAAGCCGGAAGACGTCTGGGCGTTCCGCCCGGTGGTCAAGCCGCAGTTACCCGGAACCGCGAATCCCGTCGATGCCTTCGTCCGCACGAAACTGAAGAGCGCCGGTTACGAGCCCGCGCCGCGGGCGGGCTACACGACGCTCATTCGCCGCGCCACCTGGGACCTCACCGGCCTGCCGCCGACCCCGAAGGAAGTCCGCGAGTTCGCCCTCGCCTGGGAGGGGGACCCGGCGACGGCATGGAGCGACCTCCTCGACCGCCTCCTGGAAAGCCCGCGTTACGGCGAGCGCTGGGCGCAGCACTGGCTCGACGTGGCCCGCTACGCCGACACCGGCGGCTTTTCGAACGACTACGAGCGGTCCAACGCCTGGCGCTACCGCGACTACGTCATCCGCGCCTTCAACGACGACAAGCCCTACAATGAGTTCGTCATCGAGCAAATCGCCGGCGACGAGCTGGCCGACGCCTCCCTGCGGAAGCGCCTCAAGGACTGGAATAAGTTCCAGGAGGCGCGCGAGAAGGGAGATCAGTACAATGCCGATGAAGCCGAGATGCTCGTGGCGAGCTCCTTCCTCCGGATGGGACCGTGGGATCCCGCCATGGTGAAGGCCCCCGAAGCCCGCCAGCTCTACATCGACGATGTCATCAATTCCGTCGGCCAGACCTTCCTGGCGACCACCATGCGCTGCTTCAAGTGCCACGACCACAAGTTCGACCCGCTTCCGGCGCGCGACTACTACCGCATGTATGCCGCCTTCGCCGCGACCCAGCTCGCCGAGCGTCCCGCCCCCTTCCTCGGCGAAGAGAACCGCAACGGCTTCAAGGAAAGCAGGGCGATGGCGAAGCGCCTTCACGAGTTTGCCGACGAGAAGCGCCGGGAACTCTGCGAGAAGCGCGAGTCCGCGGCCCGCGAGTGGTACCGCCGGAACAACAAGGAGTACGTCTCCCACGCGGACCGCAAGGCCCTCCCGGACGACGAAAAGCCGCCGCGCCATGTCGGCTTGAGCCCCGAGGAGCAGGGCCGCCTCAAGGTGCGCGAGCAGGACGAGTGGATCTGGAAGCGCCGCCTCGAGCGCTACGAACCGATGGTGCAGTCGGTCTACAACGGGCCCGATCCGAAGAGCCTCAACGCCCGCAAGCTGCGGATCAACACCAGGGGCGACGCCGACTGGCGGCCCGACAGCCGCATCCTCGGCGGGGGGGCGCTCACCGCGCCGGGCGAGAAAGTCACCCCGGGCGTCTTCAGCGCCCTCGGGGTGCCGGTCGAGAATCCGCGCGGCGACCCCTACGGCGTCACCGACAAGCTCGACGGCCGCCGGCTGGCCGTCGCGAGGTGGATCGCCGACCCGCGCAACCAACTCACCACGCGATCCATCGTGAACCGCATCTGGCAGTATCACTTCGGCAAGCCGATCGCCGGGAACCCGAACAACTTCGGCGTGAAAGGCGCCAAGCCGACCCACCCGGAACTGCTCGACTGGCTGGCCGCCGACTTCGTCGAGAACGGCTGGACGTTCAGGCGCCTCCACAAGCTCATTATGATGTCGGAGACCTACCAGCAGTCCGGCCGGCACCCGGCACACGGGAAGCTCGCCAACGAGGACCCCGACAACGACCTCTTCGCCTTTTTCCCGATCCGCCGCCTCAGCGCCGAGGAGATCCGCGACGGCATCCTCAAGATCACCGGCGAGCTGAACCCGGATACCGGGGGCCTGCCGGCCAGGCCGCAGATGAACATGGAGGTCGCCCTGCAGCCGCGCATGATCCAGTTCTCGATCGCGCCCGCCTACCAGCCGTCGCCCACCCCCGGGCAGCGCAACCGCCGCAGCATCTACGCCTACCGGGTGCGCGGCCTCGCGAACCCGTTCCTCGAAACCTTCAACCGGCCGAGCCCGAATGACTCGTGCGCGGACCGCGACTCGGCCTCGGTCTCGCCGCAGGCCTTCACGCTCATGAACAGCGACGTCGCCACGGCCCGCTCCATCGCCTTCGCGCAGCGACTCGAAAGGGAAGCCAACACGCTGGAGGATCAGGTGAAGCGCGCCGTGCGCCTCGCCTTCGTCCGCAATCCCGCGCCGCAGGAACTCGACAGGCTTGTCGCCTACGTCAACGAGATGCGGAAGTACCACCGCGACGTCCGCCCCGAACGCCCGGAGTTCCCCACCCGGATCACCCGTTCCCTCGTCGAGGAATTCACCGGCGACACCTTCGAGTACGAGGAGATCCTCCCGGCCTTCGAGAACTACACCCCCGACCCGCACGCCGCCGACGTCCCCCCCGACACAAGAGCCCTCGCCGACCTCTGCCTGGTGCTGTTCAACTCGAATGAGTTCATCTATCTGTATTGATGGGAAGAGGCACCGCTGATAGACGCTGATGATCGCTGATAAGGAAATGAGCACGACGAAACCACTGGCCAAGGAAGGCTACGACTTGATGGGGGCTGTTTTTGAGGTCCACAACGATCTTGGCGGCGGCCTCCTCGAGGAGATTTACCAGGAAAGCCTCGAACTCGAACTGAAGGCCCAGGGGATCCCGTGCCAGCCAAAGCAGGGACTGCGGGTTTATTACAAAGGACAAGAACTGAAGAAGCGCTACATCCCCGACATCGTGGTCTTCGGAAAGATCGTCGTTGAGCTGAAATCCGTATCCGCACTGGCTCCGGAACACGAAGCCCAACTCCTCAACTACATGCGCATCACACGAATGCCCGTCGGCTACCTGGTTAATTTCGGGCCCATCAAGGAAGTCGAATGGAAGCGTTTTGTGATCCGCGAGCATCTCGACCCGGAGATGCGCTGAAGACACCCCGTGTTGATTATCGGATTTCCTCTCTGACCCCGCCAAACTCCCATACAATTTGGATTCCCATGACTGAAACAAACATCAGCGCTCATCAGCGGGCATCAGCGGTGCTCTCCCGGCGCCAGGCCCTTTACGGCCTCGGCGCCTCGCTCGGGTCCGTCGCCATGACCAGCCTCCTCGCCAGGGAGAGCCTGCCTGCCGGCGCCATGGCGGAGGCGGGTCCGCTTGCCCCGAAGCGGCCGATGCTCCCGGCGCGCGCCAGGAATGTCATCATGCTCTTCATGGAAGGCGGCCCGGGCCACATGGACACCTTCGACCCGAAGCCGAAGCTCAACGAACTCCACAAGACCGAATCGAAGAACGACCGTGGCCTCGCCGCCGGAACCTTCCAGTTCTATGTCGGCAGCCCGTTCAAGTTCCGCAAGGTCGGCGACACCGGCATCGAGATGTGCGACCAGTGGAAGTTCCTCGCCGACCCGGAAGTGGCCAATGAACTGTGCAACTTCCGCGGCTGCCAGGCCGAGTCGCTGAACCACCCCGAGGCCCTCTTCCACATGAACACCGGCAGCCGCCTCGGCGCCGACCCGGCCCTCGGGGCATGGGCAACCTACGGGCTGGGCAGCGTCAATCAGAACCTCCCCGGCTACGTCGTGATGACCGAACTCGCCCTCCCGCAGGGCGGCTCGCGGAACTGGTCGAACGGCTTCCTCCCCGCCCACTACCAGGGCACGCGCCTGCGCCCGCAGGGATCGCCGATCCTCGACCTCCAGTCGCAACCGTGGAAGTCGCGCCAGCACCAGCGCAAGACGCTCGACGCCCTGGCGTTCATGAATGCCCGGCACGCCGCGAACCACCCCGAGCACGCCGACCTCGCGGCCCGCATGGAGTCCTACGAGCTCGCCTACCGCATGCAGATGGAGGTGCCGGACGTCATCGACCTGAAAAGCGAACCCGAATACATCCGCGAGATGTACGGCATGAACCGGAAGGAGACCGCCGACTTCGGAAGGCAGTGCCTCATGGCCCGCCGCATGGTGGAAGAGGGGGTCCGCTTCGTGCAGATCTTCTCCGGCGGCTGGGACAGCCACGACTACCTCGAGCGCGGCCACTCCGCCCGCATCCGGAGCGTCGACCAGCCGATGGCGGCCCTCATCAGGGATCTCAAGCAGCGCGGCATGCTCGACGACACCCTCGTCATCTGGACCGGCGAGTTCGGCCGCACCCCCGACAACAACCGGCGCGGCGGCGTATACTCGCTCGGCCGCGGGCACAACATCGACGCCATGACGATGCTCTTCGCCGGCGGCGGCGTGAAACCCGGCGTGGTCGGCGCCACCGACGAACTCGGCGCCATGGCCGTCGATTGCGCGCACCCCATCCGCGACGTCCACGTCACCCTCCTGCACCTCCTCGGCCTCGACGACAACAAGCTCACCTACTTCCACGCCGGCCGCTACAAGCAGCTCTCGCAGTTCGGCGGGCAAATCATTCCGGAGCTCATCGCCTGATCCGGGCCAGCCGCGGGCCGGTCAATCGAGCTTGGGCCCGATCCTCGGCGGCCGGGCCGGAGGCTTGGGAGCATTCGGGTCCGGCGGGTCCGGCTTCTTGAGGCGGTTCACCTCCACCTCGGTGAGCATGTGCCGGAACATCGGGTTGGTGTGGACCTCCCAGCCCGCGGGGACCCCGGCCTTGTCGGCCAGGGCGCGGGCCACGAGGTAGGTGTTGAAGCTGTCGGGGTGGACCCGGAAAAAGAGCACGTTCTTCCGGTCGTTCCGCAGCGTCTTGAGAATGCCGATGAAGCGGTTGTCGGGCGCTTCCAGCTCCTCCAGGGAGGTGCCGCCGTTCTTCAGATCGGGGATGATGTCGAGCGCCAGATACTTGTGCGTCGGGATGCTGGTGATGACGACCTTCTGGTCGCGGCCGTTCTTGAAGTCGAAGTCCTTGAAATGATCGCGGGTCTTCTGGTGGTTATACACCTGGATGTCCGCCCCCTTGGCCTTGATGCGCTCGAGGTACAACTCGCGCCGGTTGTCCTTGAGTTCATCGTAGAACATCTCGGCCGGCGTGTGCGGGTCGATGAAGTGCACCCGGTTCCCGCGGACGATAGCGTAATAGACCTTGGCATTCGACGGGATGGGACGGCTGTTCGGGATGGTGACCACCGTTGGCGGAGCCGCCGAAAGGTCCGGCGTGGTGTCGATCCGGGCCTCGAGCTTCGCGATCTCTTCCTGCAGGATGTTCGTTTCCTTCAACTCGACGTCGCGCTTCTCGCGGGCCTCCTTCTCCAGCTTGCGGAGCTTCTCGAGCTCGATGAGGAGCGTCTCGTCGAGCTTCACGTTCTTCTCGAGCAGGGCCAGCTTGCGCTTTTCCTCCTCGATCTGCTGGGGCGTGGGCGGATCCTCCTTGAGGAGGTCCCGGCGCTGTTCCTCCTGCTCCCGGAGTTCCTCGAGCTTTTCCTGGGCCGCTTCGACCTGCTCGGGGGTGGCCGGTTCGAGGTTCTCGAAGAATTCCGCCACCTTCTGGGTCACCTCGGTCTGGACGAGAATCAGGACGAGGATGAGCACCGCCACCACGTTGGTGAGGGCGTCCATCAGGGAGTCCAGGTTGACGGCGTCTCCGGAGACTTTGGATCGGCGGGCCATGGGTCGTCAGAGGTCGAAGAGGGAGAGGTCGATCTCCCCGTCCTTCGGGACGGGCAGCTTGCCGGTGTTCACTTCAAATTGCGTTTCGGCGTGGCCCGCCGCCCACAGGTAGGCGGTGTTGCCGGCCTTCCGGACGAGGAAGAGGACCATCGAGTCGCGGGTCTTCTTGACCTTCTCGAGGAAGTCCCCGTAGGCGTCGTTCTTCGTGATCGCCCCGGTCGGCACCGGAACCGGTTCGGCGTCCTCCTGCCGGATCACGATGCCCGTCGAGTTGCACTCCACGAAGAAGATGTTCCGGGCGGTCCGTGACCCGACCCCGCCCGGCCGGATCACGACGCGCTCGGCGTCCTTCGGGGGCGTCTGCATCCGCTTGAGCTCGGCCAGGAGCTCATCGCGCCTCTTGGTCAGCGGGGGCTGGCCGCTCACCAGCGCCTTGGTTTCGATCTCGAGGTTCTCGAGGATCTTCTGGAGTTCGGCGTCGGTCTGCTTCGGGTCCTTCGCCTTCGCGATCTCCTCCAGCTTCTTGCGCAGGGCGATCTCCCGCTCCTTGAGCTTCATGAGCTCCACGGTGGTGGTCTTCTCCTTCTTGACCTGCTCCTCGAGCTTCTGCAGGTCCTTCTCGAGCTTCGCAATCCGCGTCTTGAGCGTCTGGTTGAGCTTGGCGCGGTCGAATTCCTCCTGGGTGAGGTCATCCCGCTCCTTCTCCTTGATGATCATGTTGACGCTGATGAGCAGGGTGAGCACGCCGATGAGACTCGCGAGAATGCTCATGAAGGGGAAGAGGGACACTCCTCCATGGTCTGTTTTCCGGCGGCGGGGCATGGCGTGGTTCAGGCTACATCAGCGGCTGAAGAATCCCTTCTTTTTTCTGGCGTCGTTGGGGATCTGGCGCTCGCCGAGGTCCCGGAGGGACTTGTTGATGAGGTCGATCCCGGTCGAGATGCGCTGGAAGGTCTGCTCGAGCTCGGCGTGGGACTTCATGAAGATCTCGCTGCTCGACTCGCTGAGCTTCTCGGCCGCCCCGGTGAAGGCCGTCTCGAGGGTTTGCTGGTGCCGCGCGAGGTTGTTGTGGAGCATCTCCGAGGTCTCGCGGATCTGCGTCGTCGAGGAATTGAGGTTCTCCAGGAATGTCTCGTGGGCCCGCGCCAGCGACCCGACGAGTTCCGGAAGACTGTCGGCCTGCTGCAGGATCTCCTCGTTCGAGGAGGCCTTGCTGTCGTTGAGCTTGGGCAGGAGCTTCTCGGTGCAGAAGGTGTCGATGATGGTGAGCGTCTCCTCTTCCTTCTTCTGGACCGCCGCCAGCGGGAAGTTGAGCAGGAGCGACAGGATGAGACCGAGCAGGGTGGTGTCGAAGGCGATGCCGAGCCCGCCGGTGAGGTCGCTGATGGCGCCCTTCAGCGCCTCCGGGTCGCCGCTGGCCTCGCCGATGTCGAGGGCCCCCACCGCGGTCGAAAGCCCCATGACGGTGCCGATGAATCCGAGAATGGGAATCGCCCAGAGGAAGATCTTGAGCAGGGTGTAGGATCCCGTCGAGCGGTTGGCATCGAGGTCCGACTGGGTTTCCAGGAAGGCCGCGATCTCGGCGTTGTCATTGCGGATCTCGAAGAGCTCGAGGGCCTTGCGGATGCGGTTGACGATGATGCTGTCGCGGAGGGTGAGGGGCGTCTTGTAGAGGTTCTCGATGAAGCCATCGACGTTTCCGGAATGGATCTCCTTGCCGAGGTGTTCGGGGAAGAGGTTCAGGATCGCGGCCCGCTCCTGTTGGCGGTTCTTGATGACCTTCATCCCGAGCATGGCGAGGCCCCAGAAAAAGAGGAGGGATTCCGCGTAGTTCACCCAGCCCCGGTCGAGGAAGATGTCGCCGAGGCGGGTTCCCTTCAACGGGAACATGAGACCGAGGAAGACGACCGTGATTCCGAGCCCGATGGCGAAGCTCTTCAGGAGGTTGATGTTGGCGTGATCCTCCTCGGCCCAGCCGGCGCGCTCGGGCCTCCCGCCGCCCGACTTCGAGGACGACTCCGCGGGGGGCTGGATGGTGAGTTTCTCGGAACACGCCGGGCACTGGACGGTGTGGCCGTAGTGTTCGGGGGCGACATCCAGGCTGGCTTTGCAGTTCGGGCAGGCGACGAGCATGATGGGTTGGAATGATGGGTTGCTGGATCCAATCGCAGATGCGGGCATTCTAACAGCGCAATCGTGGAAGGCTGTCCGCCGCCCGGCTGCGATGCACCCCATTCCGGGTCACCGGTGCCGCAAAATCAACCCGGAATTCCCCGGGGAATTCGCCACAGGGGAGGCCAGGCCGGGCCGGGCCACTGCGAAGGCCCTACTCGCCGCGCAGGTCGTAGCAGATGAGCCGCGACCCCATGGCGTTCTGGTTCACGAATAGCAGGCCGCGGCTGACGGTCGGGACGCCCCAGGTTTCCGGGGCCCGGAAGAGCTGGGCCTGGGCGAGAATCGTGGCCCCCTTCGGAGAGAGGTCGAGCCAGAGGAGGGTGCCCTGCGCGCCGAGACACAGGAAGGCGCCGTCGAGATGGACGAGGCTGGCTCGTCCCAGCCGCGCTCCCTCCATGTCGATGCTGTCGCGCCACATTTCGCGGCCGGTCTTCGCGTCGTAGCACACCATCTCGGTGCCCGCGGTGCCGTCGACACCGTAGAGGTAGCCGTCGTGCGCCACCGGGGTGGTGAACTGGCTGGCGAAGCGCTCCGCCTTCCAGCGCAGCTTGGCGGATCCGTCTGCGGCGAAGTCGACCATGGCTCCGCCCTCGGTGTAACTCTCCGTCACGAAGGCCGCATTGCCGACCACCACCGGCGAGGCCGCATTCACGGAGGCGAACATCCGGGCCCGCCACGGAAACTCCCCGTCGATGGCCCCGGTCCCCGGGTCGAGACTGAGGAGCCCTCCCGCCGGCGGCTCGGTCTTGCCGCCCGCGAACACGAGGACGCGCTTCTTGCCGTGGATCATGGCCGGCACCGGGGAGGCATAGCTCGCGTGCCACGGGTGCTTCGCGCTCCAGAGCAAATCCCCGGTGCGCTTGTCGAACGCGGCCACGCAATGCTTGCCGCCGACGTTGACGATGAGCCGGTCGCCATCGACCAGCGGGCAACTCCCCCGCCCGAAAAAGAGCGGCGCCGGGCCGTGCTCCTCGTCGAGATTCACCTTCCAGGCGACTTGGCCGGTCTCCAGGCGGAGACAGTGCAGGTCGCCGCGCACCCCCACCGTGAACACCAAATCACCGTCGATCACCGGTCCGGCGCGCGGGGCGTCCGACATCCCGTAGTTCGACCCGAGCGTCACCGCGTAGTCGAACTTCCAGTAACGCTGGCCGGTCGCCGGGTGCAGGCATTCGATTACTTCCCGCCCGTCCATGGCGTGGATCATCACGAGGTGGTCGCCGGCCACGACGGCCGGGGCGTGGCCGGTCCCCCGCGCGACCTCCCAGACCATCTTCGGACCGGCGGCCGGCCACGATTTCAGCAACCTGGTTTCCCTCGAGTGCAGATCGTGCCGCGGTCCCAGGAAGCGCGGCCAGTCTTCGGTGGTGGCGCCGGCTGCCAGCGGCTTCGGCGCGGCATGGAAGGTGAGCCGGTCAAACGCCTGCGGGGCCGCGGCGAGCGCGGGCGCGGCGAGAAGAAGCAGCAGGACGGGCGTTTTCAAGGTGCGGGGAAGAAGAAACCTAGCCATTCCGGCGCCGCATTGCCAGACCCGACTGGCACGCCCCCGGTCTTGACGGCGGCCCGAGATTCCCAACAATTCCGCCATGACCATTTCCACCCGATTCGCCCTCCCGGCGCTGCTCGCCGCCGGCCTTGCCTGCCCCGCCACCGCCGCGGAGCCGGAGATCCGCAAGGAAATCCGCGAGGAGAACGGCAAGAAGGTCGAGTACATGTTCATCGACGGCATCAAGGTGCACGAGACCGATCCGGAAAAACAGCCGCAGCCGCCGGTCGTCAAGCCGAAGCCCTACGACGCCGAGGCCGCCAAGGCCCCGAAGGATGCCATCGTCCTCTTCGACGGAACCGAAGCCACCATGGACAACTGGACCACGAATGGCGGCAAGCCGACCACCTGGAAGCTCGTCGACGGCGCCCTCGAGTCGGGCCGCGGGCCCATACGCAGCAAGGACGAGTTCGGATCCTGCCGGCTGCATATCGAGTTCGCCACCCCGAAGAACGTGAAGGGCAACGGCCAGGGACGGGGCAACAGCGGCGTCTTCCTGATGGGCCAATACGAGATCCAGGTGCTCGACAGCTTCGAGAACCAGACCTACCCCGACGGGCAGTGCGGCGCCCTCTACGGGCGCGCCAAGCCGCTCGTGAACGCCTGCCGCGGGCCGGGTGAATGGCAGACCTTCGACATCACCTTCCATCGCCCGCACTTCGACGACGACGGCAAGGTCACCCGCCGCGCCAGGTTCCACGTCATCCACAACGGACACGTCATCCACGACAACCTCGAGCTGTCCGGGGGGACCGGGTGGCGCGGGCCGCACTCGATCTCGGAATACAAGAAGCACCCCGACAAGGGCCCCATCCAGATGCAGGACCACGGGAACCCGGTCCGCTTCCGCAACATCTGGATCCAGCCCATCGCGGACTGAAGCCCGGCGCCATTCCCCGGCCGCCTGCCGGTCGCGACTCACCGCCGCCGCCGGAAGGCGAACCCAAGGGCGGCCCCCAGCATGGCGAGCGCCGACGGCTCCGGGACCGGAAGCGGGACGCCGTGGCCGAAGAGCCTGACGTTGTCGAACCGGTAGGCGGTGGTGTCGTCACGCAGGTCGCCGTAGATGCGGAAGGTGACGACGTCAGCGGTCTGGAGGTCCCCGAGCGCGGGGGCCATTCCGAGCAGGAAGTTGTAGGTGAAGAGCGGTTCATCCTCGCCGCGGACGTCCAAACCGCCCATCCCGATCGTTTGGAACCCGCCGCCGTTGAGGTCCCACGCGACCTGGATCTGGTCGCTGCTGGTCCGCCCGGCGGCGGAATGCTGGAGACTGAACGAGAACCGCTCGAGGGTCACGCTCTCGCCGGTGACCGTCGAGGCGAACTCGACGTACTCATTTGAATCGGCCGGCTCGCCGGGGTCGTCTCCCCAAGCGCTCAGGAGGCGCTCAAAGTCCGCGCCGGCACGATGGTAATAGCCGAGGTCGGTGACGTTGTTCGACGTGAAGTCGCCGGCATCGAGGAGAGCAGCCGCCTCGACGCTCGCGGCGGAGTTCTGGTCATCGAAGTCGAACTCGACGAGGGTGGCTGCCGGGGCAGCGAGGGAAGCCAGGGCGAGAAGCCCGAGACTCATGGACGGGAATTGAAGTGGTTTCATTTGCAGTGCGCATACGAGTGGGGTGATTGTGGCGGTTGAAACCCTCGTCAGCTGGTCAATGGGCCATCGCCGTCTCGACCAAGCGTGAGAGCGCTGTTTTTAGGAACAGCCCCAATTGGTGGCGAGCCTTTTCGGCACTCTCTCCGGGCGCCGGAACGGCGCGCCACGGCGCGGTCCGAACCCTCGCCAGGAACCCCTGCCAGCACGCGGGGAAATCACGCAGCACGCAGGTCTGATTTAATATTTGCAGATGCGGATCATCAGCATGAATCCGTGACACGCCTCATCGTCGCTCCGTTCACCGCGCGGCCAACGAACGCCGGATGATGAACGGCGTGGTTCACGAATCATGCGGTCCACGGGCGCATCATTCACCACCCCGCGGCGCCGGAAGACGAACCGCCGGCCGGCGTCCTCCTACTTCCGCCGGACGAACTCAATCCGCATGAACTTCGTGAACGGTCCCTCTTTCTCACCGCTCACCGCAAGCTCGAGGACGCGCTGGTCGGGTCCCTGCTGCGTGACGCTGGTCTCCTGGAACATGGGGGTGCCATCCGCGCCCCTCGCGACCGTCTTCCAGTGGACGGTCTGCGACCCCTTGTCGTAGACGCCGGTCATCCGGGCGGCGTAGGGGCCGTCATCGATGATCATGCCGGTCATGCGCTTCTTTTCCCGGTCGTAACCGACGATGGAATGGACCTTCATGGTCTGCCCCTGGAACTCGGATTCAAAGTCCGACGAGAGCCAGTGGTCCCCGTAGGCGCGGTTGGTTTCCACCCCCTCGAACTTGATCGGCGGGGCCTCGGGACCCTGCGCCCAGACTTCGATCCTGGCGTCCCACACCCCGACCGCGGATTTCAGGAACTCCAGTTCGGCCGGCTTCGGTGCGGCGTCTTCCTCCGCGGAAACCGCCGCGAGGGCGAATACGAAAACGGCTGGCAGGATGAGTCGTCTGGGATGCATGGCTTCGGGCCGATTCACGGCATTGTGTGCATTCCACCACGCGGGCGGGATCGCGGCAAGAATCAACCGTGCGGAGCCCGGCGGCCTCCCCACCGCCCGCGGCGGGAATCGGCCGGATCGCAGACAGGGCGTGATTCACGGTTGCCCTTCCGCCAGAAACAGCTTTCCTCCGGCCACCGATGCCGGTTCCGCGCCATTCCCGCCGCTGGTGGGTCTATCCCGCCGTCCTGGCCGCGCTGTTGACGACGTGGGCGGTGCTGATGACCGCCGGCGATCACTGGGGCGTATGGCCCGAGGCCTGGCCCGCGGCCCTCACCATGGCCGCCGGCTCCTTCATCGCCGGTTCCACCCCGGCCGGCGGCGGCGCGGTGGCCTTCCCGGTGTTCACCAAGGCGCTCGGCATCGACGCCCCGGTGGCCCGCACCTTCGGTCTCATGATCCAGGGTATCGGGATGACCATGGCCGGCATCTTCATCATCTCGCGGCGCATTCCCGTCGCCTGGCGCGCGATCCGTCTCGGGCTGGCGGGGGGGATCCCGGGGGTGCTCATCGGGGTCTTCGGGCTGGTCCCGCCGGATCCCTACCCGCGGCTCCTCTTCACGGTGGTGGCCGTCGTCTTCGCGGCGGCCATGGGCGTCTCCCACTGGGTCCTCCGCTGGTCACCGTGTCCGGAAACCGCCGAGCTGCCCCCCGATCACGGCGGCCACTGGCACCTCATCGCCCTGGGCGTGCTCGGCGGCTACGTCTCCAGCCTCGTCGGATCCGGCACCGATCTCCTCATCTTCATCGGCCTCACCCTCGCCTTCGGCCTCCACGAACGCCATGCCATCCCGACCACCGTCATCATCATGGCCGCCGTCTCGGTGGCCGGCACCATCGCCCTCCTCCTCCGCGGCGACCCCACCCTCGCGCCGGCCTTTCCTTACTGGCTCGTCAGCGTCCCGGTGGTGGCCTGCGGCGCGCCGCTCGGTGCCTGGGTCGCCAGCCGCACCCACCGCGACGTCATTGTCGGCGTCCTGGTTCTCCTGATCGTCCTCGAGGCCGTCACGACCACCACCCTGATCGGCTGGAGCGGTTCTTCCCTCGGGCTGGGGTGCGCCGTGGCGCTCGGGTCCACCGTGTACTTTGCATGGATGCTCCACCGGCGGCATGCCGCCTTCCGGCGCGCGCGGAAGTGATCCTCCGGGGACGCCCGTCGCACGGTCACCGCTTGAGCTTCGGCGAAACCCATGCCTTCAGCCCGGGCTGGGCGTGGTCCGGTTCGCGATCGGTGATGACCAGCGGGAGCCGGGAAAGCAACTGCGGAACAAACTTGGGGCCGTGGTCTTCCAGGCCCAGCGCGGTGGCGACGTTCGCGGCGAGCTCGAGGTTGCGCTCACTCGGTTCGTCGTCGGCGAACTCGGGCTCTACCTCGAAGAAGCAAATCGGCTTTCCGGACGAGAGGACTTGAAACAGCTTCATCGACTCCCGAGACAACCGCAAATCGCGCCGATGTGCAATCTCCAAGACCGGCGGCCACGCCCCGCGTCAACAAGGGGCGCCTACGGCCTGATACAATACAGCGTCGACAGCGAGCGCGCGAAGATCTCGCCCCGCACCGGGGCGAGCGTGGCCCGGAAGATCTCCGAGACATCCGCGCCCAATTCGTTGATCGACACGATCTCGAGCTTTTTGCCGGGCTTGATCACCACCGTCGCGCCGCCGTAGACGTTCTGGATCAGGATGTGACCGTCGACCACCAGCGGGGAGGCGGCGAACTCGCCCTTCACGCCGAGCTTCTCCTCGTAGTGCAGCTTCCCGGTCCGCGCGTCGTAACACGAGGCGGTCCCGGACATGGAGACCACGAGCAGGAAGCCGTCGACGACCACCGGCGAGGGCAGGTCGCGCCCGCCGCGCCGCTTGGTGTGCCACACCATGCGGGAATCGGTCACATTTCCCGTCCCGCCCGGCTTCACCGCGTAGGTGTCGCCGGGCTTGCCGTTGACGACGTGCAGCAGGCCGTTCGCGAATTCCGGCACCGGGGCCCCCCGGCCGTTGAAGCCCTTGCAGAACCACAGCTCCTTGCCGGTCTCCGGGTCGTAGCCCCGCACCCCGAACTCGCCGTTGAGGACCAGTTCCCTCCGCCCTCCGGCGTCGATCAAGATGGGCGTGCTCCACCCGCCGCGCGGTTTCGGTTCGCGCTCCGTCGTCCACATCGGCTCGCCGCTGTCCAGGTCCAGGGCCACCAGCGACGACGGCCCCTCCGCGTCGCAGTTCTGGATGACCTTGTTGCCGACGATGACCGGCGAGGCCGCCACGCCCCAGGGGCCGGGGAAATCGCCCAGGTCGCGCGACCACTTCTTCTCCCCCTCGAGATCGAAACAGTGGATTCCGCCGGGGCCGAAGAAGGCGACCACATGCTTCCCGTCGGTGGCGCAGGTCGGCGTCGCGAAGCTGTTCATCCGGTGCGGATGCTCCGGGCCGTCGCACGCCACGGTCCGCTCCCAGAGGACGTCCCCGCTGGTCCGGTCGACACAGATCACGTGCCGTTGCCGGCCGTCGCCGGACGCGCTCGTGAGAAAGAGGCGGTCGCCCCAGTTCACCGGGGACGACTGCCCTTCGCCCTTGAGTTTCGTCTTCCAGGCGACGGAGGCCGCATTCCACTTCAACGGCACGCCCTTGGCCGTGGAGTGCCCGCGCCCGGTCGGTCCGCGAAATTGCGGCCAGTGGTCCTCGGCGCGCAGTCCGGATCCCGGTGACCAGGCGGCGAAGGCGGCCAGGCCGATGACCACGGGACGGAAGAGGTGATGGAATCGTTTCATAGGACGGGAGCGGGACGGACTCACATCATCTCCGGCCGTTCCCCCCGGGCAAGGAAACTCCCGCCTCCGGGCGTCCCGGGCGGCGCCGGGAGGGGGCCCGCGCCCCGCCGCCACCCCCGTCGCGATCGGCATCCGGCCGGGGGGCAGCGCGAAAACGGGCCGGAACCTTCCGGCTCCGGCCCGTCGCGGGATCGCCCCGGGGCGCGGCGCTCAAGGCGCGCGCCCCATGGGCAAGGGGATCGATCAGGCGATCGCCATCGCCTTGAAGTTCAGGACCCGCTCCGCGAGGCGGGTGAGGTTCCGGTCAGTCTTGCCTTCCTCCTCGAGGGTCTGGGTGAGCGTATCGGCCACATCGTGCTTGCCGAGCTTGCGGGCAAAGGCGACCGCGGTCCCGTAGCCGGCCATCTCGTAGTGCTCGACCCGCTGGGCGGCGCCGATCAGGGCCGCGTCCCGCACGTCGCCCTTGTCGATCTTTTCGATGACCTCCTCGCCTTCCTTGACCAGGCCTTCGGCAGCCTCGCAGCGCTCGCCGCGGGGTTCGAACTCCAGACCTTCGAAAATCTGTTCGAGACGCTTCTTCTGCCCCTTGGTTTCCTGGTGGTGCTCGCGGAAGGCCGTTTTCAGTTCCTCGTTCGAGGCGGCCTCCTCCATCTTGGGAAGGGCGTCGAGAATCTGGGTCTCGGCGCTGTAGAGATCCTTCAGTTCGTGAATGAGTAGTTTTTCGAGGGAATCAATTTTCATGACGGTTTCAATTTGCAGGATGCGTGCCGAACGGGCGGACCGGGTCCGGCGCACGCCGTCCGCGGCCCCGCGGGCCTTGCCGTCGGCGGGCCCGCCTCCCCCGCGCCCTCCGCCCGGGCGGCGGGATTTCGGGACGCCACCCATGCGAATCGCACCCTCGGCCGCCCCCGGGCCGCGCATCCTGCACGGCCGCGGGACGGTGCGGACCCAGCCGGAAACGGGGGCGGGGCGGCCGCCCGTCCCGTCGCGCAATCCGGCGCGCGATTCCCGTTGCCATGGCCGACGGGGCGATGCGAGATTGCGCGCCGTCGTGTTTGCCCTGCTGTCCAGGTTCGGTCCCATGTTCACCCGCCTCATCCCGGCGGCCGTGGCGATGGCCGCGGTGGCTGCCGCCGCGCCGGTCGGGAAGCGCGCCCTCACCCCGGCGGGAGACGGCGGGTTCCACCTCGTCGACCCGGCCCGCTCCGGCCTCGCCTTCGCGAACCGCATCTCCGCCGAAACCGTCGGGCGGCATGCCACCCTGATCGCGAGCGGCCTCGCGGCGGGCGACGTCGACGGCGACGGGTGGTGCGACCTCTACTTTTGCCGGATCGACGGGCCCAACGCGCTCTTCCGGAATCTCGGCGGGTGGAAGTTCGAGGACGTCACCGCAAAGGCCGGGGTGGCCGCGGCGGACCGCCACTCGATCGGGGCCGCCTTCGCGGACACCGACGGCGACGGCGACCTCGATCTCATCACCACCGCCCGGCGCGGGCCGACGTCCCTCTTCATCAACGACGGCACCGGGAAGTTCCGCGAAGACAAGACGTTCCCGCTGGCCGACAAGGTCCGGGCCGGGACCACCCCCGCCCTCGCGGATCTCGACGGCGACGGCGACCTCGACCTCTACGTCGCCAACTACCGCGGGAAGGCGTACGGCGACGACCACGTCGTCGACCGCCCGGACGCCTGGCTCTCCGAAAACATCAAGCGACTGAAGGCCGACGAACCGGTCGATGCGAAGTTCGCGGCGCAGTTTTTTCTCCATCGCGGGCAGATCCAGGAGAAGGGCGAGGCCGACGACCTCCTCCTCAATGACGGCGACGGGGGGTTCACGGCGGCCCCGTCCGGGCTCCTCGGAGCGGCGCCGTCCGCCCCGGGGGCCCTCGAGGGGTGGGGGCTCTGCGCGCAGTGGCGCGACCGCGACCGCGACGGCGATCCCGACCTCTACGTCTGCAATGACTTCCACACCCCCGACCGCATGTGGATCAACGCCGGCGGCCGGCTCGTCCACGCGCCGGAACACGCCCAGCGGCGCCAGAGCTACTACGCGATGGCCGTCGACATGGCCGACATCGACCGCGACGGGCATCTCGACATCTTCGTCGCCGACATGATGAGCCGCGACCACGCCCGGCGGAAACGCCAGATGGGCGCCATGGGCGAGCTGGCCCCGCAAACCGGCCATTTCACCGCCGTCCCGCAGGTCATGCAGAACACGCTCTTCCGCAACCGGGGCGACGAAACCTACGCCGAGATCGCCCAGTTCGCGGGACTCCGGGCGTCCGAATGGACCTGGGGGGCGCTCTTCATGGACATCGACCTCGACGGCCTCCCGGACCTCGTCACCGCCACCGGCATGGTGCACGACTGGATGGATGCCGACAGCCGGATCGCGCTGCAGCCGGGGGACGCCCCGATCGAGGAGGTCCAGAGGCGCCGCAGCGAGTTCCCGTCGCTCCGGACGCGCAACCTCGTCTTCCGGAACAGGGGCGACCACACCTTCGAGGAAGCCGGCCGCAGCCTCGGATTCGACCGCGAGGCGGTGTGCGGGGGGGTGGTGTCGGCGGACCTCGACAACGACGGGGACCTCGACCTCGTCTTCAACAACATCGGGGATGCCGCCGAGGTCTACCGCAACGACGCCGCGGGCGGCCGCATCGCGGTGCGCCTCAAGGGCAAGGCCCCCAACACCCGGGCGGTCGGCGCCCGGGTCGAACTCCACGGCGGGAAGTCCCCCGCCGGAACGGGCGGGTCCTTCCAGCAGGGGGAGGTCCTCGCCGGGGGCCGCTACGCCTCGCACTGCGACGACCTCCTCGTGTTCGCGGCGCCGGCCGGCAGCGGCCCCTGCACCCTGCGGGTCTTCTGGCGCGACGGATCGATGAGCGAGGTCCCGGATGTGACGGGCAATTCCCTGGTGACCGTGACGCAGGACGTCGCGGGCCGGACGACACCGGCGCCGCCCGCCTCCCCTGCCCCGCCGCTCTTCGCCGAGGACCCGGGCCGTCTGCAGCACGTGCACCACGAGAACCCGTTCGACGATTTCGCCCGGCAACCGCTCCTGCCGAACCGTCTCGGCCGCCTCGGTCCCGGAGTCTCGTGGTGCGATGTCGATGCCGACGGCGATGACGACCTCCTCGCCGGCGCGGCGGCCGGCGGCGCCCTCGCCGTGCTCGCCAACGACGGCGGGCGGTTCCGGCCCGTGGCGGCGCCCGGCGGGGCCCTGCGCGTCGCCGGCGACAGCACCACCGCGGTCACCCTGCCAGGCAGCGACGGCAGCCGCCGCGTCTTCCTCGGCGTCAGCAACTGGGAAAGCGAAAGCGGCGTGCCGTCGATCCACATCCTGCAGCGGACCGCCGGCGGCGAATGGAAGCTGGAGGGCGAGGCGACCGGCGACGACGTCGCCAGCGGACCGCTCGCGCTCGGCGACGTGAACGGCGACGGCCGCCCGGACATCTTCGTCGGCGGGCGCATGGTGCGGGGCCGTTACCCGGAACCTGCCAGCAGCAACATCCTGCTCAACGAGGGCCCCGGCGCCGGCGATCCCGATCCGGAACGCTGGTCGCGGGCCTTCAAGGACATCGGGCTGGTGAGCGGGGCGGTCATGGCCGACCTCGATCGCGATGGCGACCTCGATATCGCCCTCGCCCGCGAGTGGGCCGCCCCGGCGGTCATGCTCAACAACGGCGCCGGATTCGACGATGCGAGCGCCAGCCACGGGCTCGCCGCGCACTCCGGCTGGTGGAACGGGATCGCCGCCGGCGACTTCGACGGGGACGGGCGGCTCGACCTCATCGCCACCAACTGGGGCGAAAACAGCAAGTACGGCCGCTCGCCCGGGCCGGACCACCCGCTCATGGTGCGCTACGGCGACATCGACGGCAACGGATCGTTCGACGTCATCGAGGCGCATCGCGACAAGGCGACCGGCAAGCTGGTTCCGGAGCGCGGCCTCTCGTGCAGCTCCGGGGCGATGCCGTTCATCCGGAAACGCATCGCGAGTTACCGCGCCTTCGGCGAATCCGACCTGCCGGGCATCTTCGGGGACGGCTTGCAGAAGATGCGCACCGCCTCCGCGGCGGAACTGCGGCACGGCGTCTTCCTGAATCGCGGCGATCAGTTCGAGTTCCGCCCGCTGCCGCGCGAATCCCAGTGGGCGCCGGCCTTCGGAGTGACGGTGGCCGACTTCGACGGCGACGGCCGCCTCGATGCCTTCCTCGCGCAGAACTTCTTCTCGACCCAGCCGGAGGCCCCCCGCAACGACGGCGGGCGCGGGATGCTCGTGCTCGGCAACGGCGACGGGTCGTTCCGGGTGGCGGACGCGCCGCGCTCCGGGATCGCGATCTACGGCGAGCAACGGGCCTGCGCCACCGCCGACTTCGACCGGGACGGGCGGAGCGATCTCGTCGTCGCGCAGAACGACGGCCCCCTGCGCCTCTTCCGGAATGCCACCGGCCGGCCCGGGATTCGCGTCCGTCTCGACGGCGGACCGGGCAACCCGGCCGGCATCGGCGCCACCGTGCGGCCGCACACCGCGGCGGGCCCGGGACCGGCGCAGGTCGTCACCGCCGGCAGCGGATACTGGTCGCAGAACAGCCCGGCGCTGGTCGTCACCGCGCCCGGCGATGTCACGGAGGTCGAGGTCGCCTGGCCCGGCGGCGCCACGACCCGCCATCCCGTGCCAAAGGGCGCCCGCGAGGTCCGCCTCCAGCGGGATCAGTGACGGGGCATGACCGGCCGTTCAGGGGCGGGGTGTTAGTGGCATGACCGTCCCGGTCATGAGCGGTGGGCGAGCCGCAGAGGACTCGGGCCGTTCCCTTCCACCGGGACAAGCCCGGTGGGGAGGGGTGCAGTTTGGCGCCATCGCCTTCCACCGGGGCAAGCCCGGTGGGGAGGGGGAAGTTGATCCCGGGCCGTTCCCTTCCACCGGGGCAAGCCCGGTGGGGAGGGTGAAGTTGATCCCGGCCGTTCCCTTCTACCGGGACACGCCCGGTGGGGAGGGCGAAGTTGATCCCGGCCGTTCCTTCCACCGGGACAAGCCCGGTGGGGAGGGGGAAGTTGATCCCGGGCCGTTCCCTTCCACCGGGACAAGCCCGGTGGGGAGGCACGAAGCCCTCCGCTACTTCGTCACCTTGAGCCGCACGAACTTCGCGGGGGCGGTGGCGGGCAGGCTGGCGCGGATGACGCGGGTTTGCCCGTCGTCACTGATGATCGACTCGGTCACCGCCGCGGGGGACCACGGGTCGGTGACCCCGATGTCGTCGCTTTCCTCGACCTCGTAGGTCACGTCGGTGGCGGAGAGGTTGCGACGGTAGATGAACACAAACTCGTCGCCGTCCATTTCCGAGACCGGCAGTCCGCCATAGGGACCACCCGCGGCGTTCGGCGGTCCGTCGACCGGATTGAGGTTCAGGGCATACTCGAGGAGGTTTTCGATGAAATCCGCATCCGGGTCGGCGGTCTCGCCGGAGATCGCGGGATTGCCGGCCTCCGCGCCGAACCAGATCGCCTGCCACTGGGCGTACGGCGACACCGCGACCACCGAGGCCTCGAGTCCCGGCGATCCGGCCGGGTCGTAGGTCGTCACCCACTCGCGATCGGCGGGAAGCGGCGGGAGGTTGATCGTGTCGAAGGTCCCGGTCCGGCTCCCGCAGGTCAGCACCAGGAAGGCGTCGCCGACTTCCGGGGTGAACCCGGGCGACAGGACCACGTCGAGCCCGCCGGCCAGGGTGGCGGCGCCGGTCACGGCGAGCTGGTCATGGCCGCTGCCCACCGTCGGCCCGGCAAGCTCCATCGCGGTCGACGCCGCCGCCGACTGCACGAAACTCCCGACCGTGAGAACCGCCACGCCGTCGACTCCGGGGGCGACGAGTCCGTCGTTGCTGACGCTCCCCTGGATCTGGCCGGTGCCTTCGAGGGTGCTGCCCCCCTCGACCGTCACGGCGCTCGACGCCGCGAGCGATCCCGTCACGGCCACGTTGCCGAGCATGATCGTCAGCGGGCCGCTGTGGGTGCACAACCCGGAAAGGGTCATGCGGCCGTCGCCGTCCTTCGTGCAGGCCGACCCTCCCGTCAGGGCGCCGCTGACCAACAGGTCCGGATCGGCCGCGCCGTCCTCGACGTTGATGACCGCGCTGCCGACAAAGTTAAACGGCGTCGCGATGACCGACGGCTCGTCGGAAGCAAGCACCGTCAGGACCGTCGACGATCCGCTGCGGGCCCGGAGGTCGCCGCTCCCGCCGGGAACATGATCGATCGTCCCCGCCGTCATGAAGATGTCGTCCACGTAGGTCTCCCGCCGCAGCCGGAACCGGCCGCCGTCGAGGGTGATGTCGCGGTTCGCGTTATTGCTGCTCCCGAAGGAATGGGCCTGCATGTTCACCGCGGTGCCGCCTTCCCTGATGGTCAGCATGCCGCTGCCGCCGACGTAGCCGGCGTACCAGCCGCCGCCGTCGAGCTCGAGGGTGCCGTTCGCCACGACGGTCTCCTCGTTCCGCGAGCTGACGGCCCGCATGCTGAGGGTGCCGCCCCCGGTCTTGGTGAGGATCCCGCTTCCGGAGATGCCGCCGCTGACGACCAGGGTGCGCCCGTCGGCCGCGCACCATTCCTGGCTGCCGCCGAGCACCACCGCCGAGGCGATCGTGAGGTCCTCGGCCGCGGGCCGCATTTCGACCCCGCCGGTGATCGTCAGGGTGTCTTCCGCGATGCCCAGCGGCCCGGCCGGGTCCTCGACGATCAGGTTCGCGATGGTCCGGTTCCCGCCGAGGGTCGTCGAGAGATTGCCGGTCGAGCTGGCGTTGAAGATCACGGCGTCGTTCGCGTCCGGCGCGGTGCCCCCGACCCAGTTTCCGCCGGTCGGCCAGGTGTCGCTCTCCGATCCGTCCCACACCTTCAGGTCGCCGCCCGACTGGGGGACGAGGGACAGCGTCACGGTCGCTTCCGGCGAGTCCAAGCTGCCGTCATTCACCGTGAAGGTGAACTGATCGGACCCCGTGGCCCCGCCATTCGGCGTGTAGGTGAGGTTCGGGGCGGTGCCGCTGAGCACCCCCTTCGCCGGGTTCGCGGTCACCGTGAACGACAGCGAGGACGTCTCGAAATCCTCCCCGGTGAGCGTCACGGCGGTGGCCGCCCCGCCGTAAACGACGATGAACTGCTCGTGCGCGACCGGCGGGTAGTTGTCCGGCGGGGCGACGTTGTCGTCGAGGGTCCCGCCGACCTGGTACTCGAGGACCGCGCCCGGCAACGGATCGCTCCCGTTCGCCGGGGTCCCCCACACGCCCGGCGAGAGCCAGTCCCACGTCAGGGCGGCATTGTCGCCCCCGCCGCCTTCCTTGTGGAGGACCTCGAAATAATACCGCTGCCCGCCGACCATCGCGATCTGCGCGGAGGTCGCCGCCCCGCTGTAGTTGCGCTCCGTCGTCCAGCCGAACTTCTCGGCGCGCAGCACCCGGTCGGCGCGCATCGCGGTCGTCGAGAGCCACAGCTGCGACCCGTCGTCGGTGGCCAGGTAGAACCGGTAGTTCCCGGTTTCCGGCGGGGTGATCCACCCGCTCCACCGCTGCCCGTAGTTGTCGCCGTAGCTGCTCGGCGACTCGGCATTGGTGATCACGCCGCTGGCGTCCGGGAAGTTCGGGTAGTTCGGCGCCGCCACCAGGTCGGAGGCCGTGCTCCCGCCGATGCCGGTGAAGACGTCCCGCCACAGCCCGCCCCACGCGAAGCTCCCCACGCCGTTCACGGTCAGCGCCGCCGTGGCGCTGGTGGCCGTGCCGTGGGCATTCGTGATCACGCAGTCGTAGTCGCCCGCCGATCCGGCGGACACGCTGTCGATCGTGAACTGCGGGCTGGTCGAGGGATCCCCGACCTCCACGCCGTTCTGCCGCCATTGATAGAGCAGGGGGGTTGTCCCCTGGGCATCCACCGTGAAGGTCACGCTGTCCCCCTGCTCGGCGGATTGCGGCGACGGCTCGGACACCACGTAGGGCGCCACGCCCGGCGGAGGCGGGTCGCTCACCACCACGAGGTCGTACGGCTCGGTGAGCGTGTAGGCCCCGCGGGTGACCTCCAGTTCCACCCGGTAGGTGCCGTCCTGGGGGACGTCCACGGTGGTGCTGGCGGCATTCGGCGATCCGAAGGTGACCGTTCCCGGCCCGCTGACGTGGCTCCACGTCGCGCTGTAGTCCGCGGGGAGCAGGACGTTGCCGTCGGCGTCGGTGACGTCGACGTCGAGGGAATGGCTCAACCCCCCTTCAAGCCTGGCCAGCCGCGCCTCGAGCGCCGGCCAGGAGTTCACCGGGGAGCACATCCACGCGTGGATGCGGGCCGGGTCGGGAGCGGCGAAGCCGGGCAGGTTCCCGGAGCGGATCGCCATCGGCATGGCGGCGTTGATGATCCCGACGTTCGTGAAGTTCAGGTAGCTGTCGCCCCCGTTGTTCTGGCGGCCGGGGAAGTAGGCCAGCGACCCGTCCGGCTGCCTCGCAAGGGCGGGATACAAACGCGTGTTCTCCTGGAAAAACCGCTCGGAGCGGTCATCCATGAACGGCATCGCCATCTGGGACAGGACCACCCCGCCGAGCGTGTAGGCGTGGGCGTGCTGCTGGCGGAACCAACGGCGCGCGATGTAGGCCCCCTGCCGGTCCGCCTTGTCGGTGTCGTCGGCATTGGCCGCCATCCCGTAGAGGTGCCAGCCGGCGTAGCACCCGCCGGTCCGGCCCGCGCTGTCACCCCCGCCCTGGGTGCCGACATACCCCACGTTCCCGTCGTCCGCGCCGCCGCCCGCATTGGTCGCCTGCTTCACCCAGTCCCAGCAGATGCGGAACTTCTCCTCGATGGTCGGGGACAGGTTGTGGGTGTCGTAGGCGAAGCTGTTGATGCTTTGGCCGAGGTTCAGGTTCATGTTGGCGCCGGCATCCTTCAGGAGTGCCAGGGCCGGCAGGGCATGGGCATTGATGATGTTCAGCGCGCCGGTGCGATTGTAATGCGAATAGTCGCCGTGCACCCCGCCGTGCCCCATGCGTCCGAGCCCCCCGCCGAGCACGTGCGGCTCACCCGGGTCGTCGTACTGGTTCCAGCTCTGGACGCGGTGCGCGATCATCTCGGCGGCGCGCTGCACGATCGCGTCGGCGCTGGCATCGCCGGTCCTGGTCCGGTAGGCCGCGAGGAACATGGCGCTGGAACAAACGTCCCAGTTCTCGAGCCCGGGGCTCACGTAGGCCGGGTTGGCGACGACGTCGCTGCCGTTCCAGTAGAAGGCCTCGGCCGGCTCGAGGACGCGGCTGTTCAGGTAGTTCTCGCAGCGGGTCCGCAACTTGTCGATCGAGTTGCGGTAGGGCTTCGCGCCGCTGGTGGAATTCCATGACGGATGGGCCAGCAGGATCATTCCGAACCAGCCGCTGTTGTAACCGAAGTTGCCGTCGGAACTCGCCTGCGTCTTGGCGTGGACCTCGGCGGCGCACCATTCGAAGATGCCGTCCGCCTTGGCGCTCCCGGCCGGCCACGCCGGACCGAAGGAACCGGCCGTGCCGACATTCACGGCGAGGTCCAACCCGCCCGTCCCGCTGCGCAACACGTTCAGGGTCAATTGGCCACCGCCGCCCTCGGCCCGGTCGATCGCCATGGCGAGGTCCTGGATGGCCCCGAGGTAGCCGTCGTTGGAGCTCGTGGAGGTCGGGTTGAACGCGCTGCCCTCCGCCCCGCGGATGAAGTCGCCGGACTGCAAACCGGCGAGCGCCCCGGGTCCGCCGGCCGTGACCGTCAGGACCCGCACGAGGCCGGTCCCGGGGACCGGTTCGCAGGTCCCCCCGATCGGCCCGAGCGGAACGGCGACCGCCGTCGCAGTTGGGATGGCAAGGAGGACAAAGGCCAGGAGGGTGAGCGCCCGGAGGGGGCCGGTGGGTCGGGGAAAGGGGTTCATGGATGAGGGTGCCATCTACAATCTAAAGCCGGGCAAGACAAGGGAACGAATCCGGCGGCCCCCTCGCCCGCCTTTCCCCTTGTGGCCTTCCACCCCGCGGCGGAAACTACGCCATGAGGCTTCGGCAACGGGCGCTATCTCCTGTGTCTCAGGCCGCACGGCGTGTCCGGGCGGCCGTGGCGCTCGCCGTCATGGCGCCACTCCACGCCGACGAGCCACCCCCCACCGATCCTCCCCCACCCCCCCCGAAGGTGGGAGGCGGCCAACTCGCGGATCCCCGGGGGGAGGCCGCCGCCAAGCCGGGCGCAACGGCCCCAACCGAGCCGGCCCCGGTGCAGGATCTCGGCGAGGGACGCTTCCGCGTCGGCCTCGTCCGCTTCGACAGCAAGTCCCGGCTCATCACCGTGCCCGCCACGATGCACATGCGCGAAGGGCCGGTGGAGTACGTCCTCGTCACCTCGCAGGGAAAGATCCACGAGGCCGTGTTCACCTCGCCCATCAACCCGCGCGACCTGCACGTCGCGGCCCTCCTCCTCGGGATGAAACCCCAGCCGGACCTCGGACCCGACCGGGCCGCCGCCAAGGCCGGGGAACCCGGCGCCCTGAAGGCGTGGGTCGAATGGGACCGCAACGGCCCCCCGGCCAAATTGCCGCTCCACGAAGTCGTGGCCGTCGCCAATCCGTCCGCCGCGGCGGTGGCAGGCACCCTCGCCGCCGGGGCCTGGCTCTACAACGGATCCATCACCCCGGCCGGGGGGGCCTTCGCAGCCTCCCGATCGGGATCGATCATCTCGGTCATCCGCGACCCCGACGCCCTCATCAACTACCGCGGCCCGTCCCGCGATAACGATGAGATCCACACGCCCCATGCGGCCCGTCTCCCCAAGACCGGCCATCCGGTGCGCATCATCCTGAAGGTGCCGTAGCCGCGAGTACGCCCGTTCATTTGGCGTTCTTGATTATTTGGCGCCTTCGCCCATCAAGCCCAAGCCCACGGCCGTAGTGGTGGACTCAGCCTACCAGATATTCACTCTGGACAACCCGCGCCCGATTCATCGAAATTGAAGTCCCATGAGCAGCGGTGGGGCGATTCGCTCGCCCGTCCATTGCGCCCTGCGTTCCGAACCCATCACCCTGCTACCCAACCCATCGAACAAACCCACGAGCGATACGCTCGCCCGATCATGACGCCCTGCGTCCTGAACCCTCCTCCCTCGTCCCCAACCCATCGATTCTAATCATGAAATCCACCGTCGTCATTACCACCTGCCTGCTGCTGGCCTCCGGGGCCGCATTCGCCGATGGCATCAGCCTGAACTTCGCATCCGATGATTCGGGTGCCACCAGCGAAATCGCCAACACCACCAACACCGCCGGAGCCATCGCGGTGGCCGGCTCCAATTGGAACAACCTGCCGGGCGCCAACGGATCGGCCGTCTCGGTCATCACCGATAACGATGGCAATGCCCTCAGCGATGTCACGGTCAGTTGGTCCTCGAACAACACCTGGCGCTCGGCCTCGACCGGCGCGACGGCGACCTCCGAGAATGGCGCCCTCACCAAGGGCTACCTCGACGATGGCGGGGGCGTGAACATCAACTTCAATTCTCCCTACCTGCTCAACGACATCTACGTCATGCACGGGACCGACCAGGCCAACCCGGCGGTGATCTCGGCGGTCTCGGTCAACGGCACCTTCTACAAGGGGAACGGCGCCGGTGGAACCGTGGTCGCTTCGGGCAGCGGCGATTCATGGTCGGCTCCCCCCTTCTCCACCGCCGACACCCTCATCGAGAGTGACAACTACATCAAGGTGCTCAGCCAGCCGAGTGTCAGCGTGCAGACGTTCGCGTCGAGCCCGGGGCGCGCCTCGCTCGCCGGCCTGCAGGTCGAAAACGCCTACACCGGCACCCTGAGCTACTGGGACATCGACAGCACCACCGCCGGGGCCGGGGGAGCGAGCCCCGCCGGCAACTGGGCGGACGCGAACTGGTCAGCCAGCGCGGCGGGGGACGCCGTCACCTCGACCTGGACGAGCGGCGACGCCGCGGTCTTCGCGGCGGGCGCCGATGCCACCGGCGTCTACACCGTCACCCTCAGCGGAACCGAAAACGTGGACGCCATCTGGGTCCAGGAAGGTCTCGTGACTCTCACCGGCGGAACGGTCGCCCTGGGCGGCAGCGGAATCCTGCGGGGCGATGACCCCCTCGCGATCTTCGACGGCCTCGTGATCGACTCCACCGTCACCGGCACGAACGTCAGCACCTCCGGCAACGTGACCCTCAACGGGTCCGGCAACAACATCACCGGCCTGATGTCCATCAACGGCGAGACCCTCCTGGGCGCCGACAACACCTGGGGACAGGTCGGCGGCGGCGGAACTCTCGACCTCGACGCCTACACCCTGACGGCCGGCGACGCCACCGACAGCTTCGGACCCAGCATCATCGGCAATATCGGCAGCTCCCTCGTCAAGACCGGCAGCGGGACCCTCACCCTCGGGAACGTCCTCGACACCCTCGACGGCCTCACCGTCGCGGACGGCAAGCTGACCCTCACCGGCGGCGGCAACGCCAACTGGACCCTGGCCGGCGCCGGCACCCTCGAGAAGACCGGCGGCGGCACCCTCGCCATCGACACCACCACCAACACCGCCTTCACCGGCAAGACCATCGTCAGCGGCGGCTTCCTCCGCATCCCCAGCCAGGACACCCTCGGCGACACCCCGGCCAGCCCGGTGGCCGACCACATCACCCTGAGCGGCGGGGCCCGCCTGCAGGGCGGCGACAGCTTCGGGGGCGCCGACGTCACCCTCGACGCCAACCGCGGCATCGCCCTCGACGGCGGCAACAGCGGCTTCCACACATGGACGGGATTCACCATGACGGTGAACGGCGACATCGACGGCACCGCCAACCTCACCAAGAGCGACGGCGGGACCCTCGTCTTCAACGGCACCTCGACCCACGACGGGGACACCCGCGTGGAAGGCGGCACCCTCGACGTGGGCGGCACGATCTCGAACTCCGACAACCTCCGGTTGACCGGCACGAGCACGCTGCGAATCGGCCCCGGCGCGAACATCACCACCAACCGCATCGTCACCGCCGACGGCGGCAGCGCCCAGTCGACCATCACCCATGACGGCGGCATCCTGAACGTCATCGGCACCAACAACGCCAACAACACCGGGGCCTCGATCCTCTTCGGCCACTGGGGCGCCGGAGCCGCGTCCTCGACCTACAACCTCTCCGCCGGCGAACTCAACTCCCTCGGCGCGGAGATGAGCTTCGGTTGGGACTCGGCGAACGTCACCATGAACCAGACCGGGGGCACCGCCAACCTCCTCGGCCTCGACCTCGCCAACGGCCGCAACAACGCCGCCACCTACAACCTCGAGGGCGGCACCCTGAACATCGGCGCCAACGGCATCACCAACGCCTCCAACAAGACCGTCAACGTCGGCGGCGGCACCCTCGGGTCCCTCGCCTCGTGGTCGAGCGCCAAGCCGCTCGTGCTGTCCGGCGTCAATGGCGACGCCACCATCACCGCCAACGGCAGCGACACCATCAACCTGACCGGCGCCCTGAGCGGACCGGGCGGGCTGATCAAGACCGGCACCGGAACCCTCGCCATCGCCGGCACCCCCGGAACCTACTCCGGAAGCACCCAGGTACTCGACGGGACGCTCTTCTTCTCCGGCGACGCCTCCAGCACCTCCGCGGTGCTCGTGGCCACCGGGGCTTCGATCGGGGCGGGCAGCCCGACCAACCAGGGATCCGCCATCGTGGAATCCCTCGAGCTCGCCGCCGGCAGTTCCTCGAGCTTCCGGCTCGGCAACGGCAGCAGCGACCTCATCGATGTCTTCCAGACCGACGGCCTCAACGTGACCGGGAATCACACCATCTCGTTCCAGCCGGTGGGCACCCTCGCGGTCGGCGAGCAATTCACGCTCATCGACTACGACGGGACCATCCAGGGTCTCGGGTTCGCGGGCTTCACGGCCGCGGCCTTCCCGAACCCGCACTACATGCTGAGCCTCGTCGACAACTCCGCCAACACGAGCGTCGACGTCAGCGTGGACGACATCACCGAGATCACCTGGACCGGTGCGGCCGGCACGGCCTGGGACTTCACCGCGGTCAACTGGGACGACGGCACCCTGGCCTCGCTGTTCTACGATGCCGACATCGTGAACTTCATCGATACCGTCAACGCCAATGAAAGCGTGGTGGTCGACGACTCCGCCGGCGCGATTTCCCCGGCGTCGATGATGTTCAGCACCACGACCACCACCTTCACCATCTCCGGCGACCCGATCAGCGGCCTCGGCGGCCTCACCAAGACCGGCCCCGGAACCGTGATCTTCACCAACGACAACACCTTCACCGGTGGGGTCGACATCCAGGAGGGCACCATCCAGATGGGGGATGGCGGCACGACCGGATCCTTCGCCTCCGGCGGCACCACCACGGTGGCCCCCGGTGCGCAGCTCGTCTTCAACCACTCCGATGCCAAGACCCTCGACCGGACCAACACCGGCGGCGGCACCCTCGTGAAGAACGGCGCCAACAACCTCACCGTGACCTCCTCCAACAACGCGGTGGCGATGGTGATCAACGACGGCACCCTCCTCGCCCGCGGCGGCAATTGGCCGACCAGCTTCAACGGCGGGAATCCCATCACCGTCAACAGCGGCGGCACCCTCGACACCGTGACCCACTCGATGGGCGGTCTCGGCGGCGCCACCCTGCCCAGCGAGGTCAACCTCAACGGGGGGACGTGGTTCTTCAACAACGAGCAGTACATGAACGTCGTGAACTTCACCGCGGGCACCACCACCGGACCCGGGGAACTGCGGACCATCGGCGGCGGCATCTACACCGTCAACGCCGATGCGAATCCCTCCGTCATGGGCGCCCGCCTGAACATGGTGGGCGGCAAGACGATCCAGGTGGCGGACGGCGCCGCCGATCCGGACCTCCTCATCAGCGGCGCCATCGTGGGTGGCGCCGGCCTGACGTTCTCCGGACCCGGCCGCGTGGTCTCGTCGGGAGCCAACTCCAGCACCGGGCCGATCTTCCTCCCCGAAGGGCGCCTTGCGATGACCGGTGACAACAGCGCGCGCACCGGCGGCTACGAGGTCACGGGCGGCACCCTCGAGGCGACGTCCATGGTCGATGCCGGCATCGGCAGCGGCTACCTCGCCCTCAAGAACGGCACCCTCGAATACCTCGGCACCGGAATCGAGGCCACGAACCGCATCCTCTGGATCGACGCCGCGGGCCAGAGCGGCACCTTTGACATCGTCAACGCGGGGGCGGTCCTGACCATGAGCCCCTCCGGCGGCACCGTGAACCAGCCGGTCATCAAGAACGGCGCGGGCCGCCTCGTGCTGAACGGCGCCATCGGCGGCGACGCCACCGTGACGGTCAATGCCGGTCGCCTCGACCTCGGCGGCGCCAACACCTACACCGGCGCCACCACCGTGGAGACCGGAGCCACCCTCGTGATGAGCCTTCCGACCATCGATGACTCCGCCTCGGTGCTCATCAACGGCACCGGCAAGATCGACCTCAATCACGGAGCCAACGACGTCATCGGCGAGCTCCTCATCGACGGCGTCGCGCAGGCCGCGGGGACCTACGGGGCCACCGGATCCGGCGCGACCAACATCGACGACGTGCACTTCTCCGGAAGCGGCACCCTCGAGATCGTGAGCGCCAACGACTACGACACGTGGGCCGCGAGCTTCGGGCTCGACCCGCTGACCGACGGCGCCCCCGGTGCCGATCCGGACGGCGACGGCGTGCCCAACAGCGAGGAATACGCCTTCGCGCTCGATCCCACCGACCCCGGCTCCGCGAACGCCATCTTCGTGCCGCTGGACCAGGCCACGGGCACCTTCAGCTACACGCGGCGTGATCCGAGCCTCACCGGCCTGACCTACACCTACGACTCGTCGACGACGTTGACGGTGGCCGGTTGGACGGCGTTCACGCCGGACGCGGAAGCCCCGAGCGGGTCGCCGGTCCAGACCGTGGTCGTGACCGTCCCGGCCGGACTCCTGGCCAACCCGGTCCTGTTCGTGCGGGTCGTCGCCAACTGATCTCATCCCCGACAAGGGGCAATCCACAAGCGGGCCGCCGGTGCATTCCGGCGGCCCGCTTTTTTTTCGCCGAGGTCGCGAACATGGTCGCCGGGCTGACCTGAAGTGTGACACGGGCGTCCCGCCGGTGGTTCCGTCAGATTGACGCGGCCGGGCCGTCACCCGTTTCGCCGTTATAGGGCGGGCGCTCCGCCTGCCGAGGCCCGGCCGATGGCGCGCCTGGAAGCCTGAAAGGCTTCCGGATCTCAGCCCCGGGTTGGGACAACCCGGGGACCTTGCATGGGTGGGAGGACCCAACCGCAACGCGGTTGTGCAGGCCGGACGGTGGAACGCGGGGGCGGCGGTGGACTGTTCCCAACTCCCCAACACCTTCGGCGTTGGATCTCGCCCCGCTCAACGAATCCCGGGGTTGGTTCCAACCCTGGGCTATGTGACGGAATTCCGTTGGGATTCAGCATTCTACATGCCGAACACTATCGGCGTCCCGCCGGTGACCTCACCGGCGAGACGCCCGTGTCACTCTCGATGACCACCCCTCACCACGCGCTGATCCGGACTGAGCTGAAGTTTCACCACAAAGCCCACAGAGTGCACGGAGCCATTACACTCTGCGACCTCTGCGCTCTCTGCGGTCAAAAACCGCAAGCCACCTCCAACCGGGAACAGACACACCCCCAAAACTCCCTCCCCTCTGCGACCTCTGCGCTCTCTGCGGTCAAAAACTCACAAGACACCGCCAATCAAAACGCAGTCCCCCCGCCCCGACTCCCCAGCGCATCCGCCTTACTTCGGCACGACCACCGGGGGCGCGTCCCGCCGCAACACAAGTTCGGCGGCACCTTCGGGGACGTCGAATTTCCCGGCGGTCCCATCCGGCCAGCGGACTTCGACCGCCACGATGGGATCCCCCGCGGTGAGGACGCGGGTCGCGGAATCCTGCGACCAGTAAGCGGTCCCGCCGGTGACGGGCACCCGCGGTCCCGGGCCGCGCGCGGTCACGGCCCGCACGCTCGCCCCGAAACAATGCGGGTTGTGAACGCCGCCGGCGAGACGCACCCGCAGGCCCGGCCGGCCCCTCCGGTTGCGCCACAGCTTCGTTTCACCGTCGCACTGGGTCATGAGAAGATCCGGGCGGCCGTCCCGGTCGAAGTCGGAAACGGCGCAGGCCCGGCCCTCGCCCCAGGCCACCACCCCGGACTCCCCGGCCGGCACCGCCGCAAACCCGCCCCGGCCGTCGCCGCGCAACAGCAATCCCCGCCCGGCGTCGTTGCGCGGGGTCTCGATCTGGACCGCAAAGAAGTTCTGCGCCAGGGCCGCGTCGAGTCGCCCGTCGCCGTCGAAATCCGCCACCGCCGCCGCGAAGGCCGGGGCCAGCTGGGCCTCGAGCGGCAGGGGCTTCGCCTCGAACCGCCCCCCGCGGTTCAGCAGGACGAGGTGCCGCAACTCGCGCGCCTCGTGGACCTGCGCCCGCGCGAGGCGATCGCCGTAAATCTCGTCGAGCTCCGCCATCCCGAACTGCGCAAAGGTGGGCATCTTGCGCCGCACGAAGGGCATCGCGTTCGAGCTGCACGACAGCCCGCGTTCCGGCACGAGCTTGCCGGTGAACTTGTCGCGGTGCGCCTCGACGATGTCGAAGGACCCGCTCGCGTCGAGGTCGCCGTAGTAGACGCGCAACGGACTGTCCTCGCCGTAGGCGCCTTCGTACTTGCTGTTCGTCCCCCAGTTCGTGGCGAGGATGTCGATCCGCCCGTCGCCGTCGAAGTCGCCGGCCGTCACCCCGTTCCACCAGCCGCTCGAGGCGCCCAGTCCCCACGCCGCGGTGACATCATCGAATCCCGTCCCGGTGTTGATGAGCACCGCGGGCGGAGCCCACTCGCGCGCCACCACGAGATCCGGATCGCCGTCGTCGTCGAGATCCGCGAAGACCGCGCCGCTCGCCAGCCCGAGACGCTCGAGCGCCGCCACCTCGAAGGGCTCCCCCCCGGCGGCCACCGCGGAATTGATCACCAGCCGCGATTGGGCCGGCTCCGGGTAGCGTCCCCGCCGGACGCGGCCGCCCGCGAAGATGTCGAGGTCCCCGTCCGCGTCGACGTCCGCCATCGCCAGCGGCCCGATGGTATTCGTATCGCCCGGCACCGCCCCGGCCATGGTGAAGCCCCCGGTGGCGCCGCGATGAAAGACCCGGATGGCGCTCGCCACGCCGGGGTTCTCCCAGGACGACACGCCGCACACCAGCAGGCCGTCCTCCCCCGCGGCACCGTAGCCGAGAATGGTGGTGAGATCGCCGTCCATCGGCCCCGGCCCGGCGCCCCCCGCCAGCGGCGCGAAGGACCCGTCGCCGCGGTTCTCGTAGATGGCGGGAGCCTCCCCGCCCGAGGCCCCGAGGCAGACGTCGTCGTCGCCGTCCCCGTCGAGATCGATCCAGCTCGCCCCGGGGCCGAGCCGGCTCAGGCGGTTCGGCAACAAGGGCTGCAGCGCGAAATCGTCGAAGGCATTCTCGCGGTGACGATGACCAAGGCGCTCGCTGGCATCCTCGAAAAGCGGATCCGGCCGGACCGCCACCGCGGGCTTCGCCGGAACGGACGTCTTCTCATCGACGAGGTGCAGTCCGTTCGGCTCCACGCCCGGCACGGTGCTCACCCGGCCGTCCCGCCACCGGACCCGCAGGTCGAAGGGGCCCCCGCCATCCGGCGCGGGAAACACCACGAGGGGATCGCAGGCCGAGGTGAGACGTCCCCCCGCCACGACCTCCTGCCGGCCGACCTTCCCCGCGCCGTTGTGCAGTTCCACCACCGCCCCGATGCCGGCGGTGTTCGGCGCGCGGCCCCGCAGACGCACCGCGATCCGCGGTGCGGCGACCTCGTTCCGGTAGATCTCCGGGGGCGCCCCGGTATTCGCAATCACGAGGTCGAGGTCGTGGTCGCCGTCGAGGTCCGCGAAGACCAGCCCCCCCGACACCTCGCGCCGGGCCAGCCCGAACCGCTCGCCGGCCTCCTCGAACCGCAAGCCCCCGCGGTTCAGAAACAGGAGGTTGCGCGTCTTGAGCGGGGGGAAATTCACCCGGTTGGCCCGGATCTCCTCCGGGCTCGGGTTGGTCGCCGAGATCCGCGCCGACACGTCGGCATCCATCATGTCGTGGATCATCCCGCACGAAACCAGCAGGTCGGGACGGCCGTCGAGGTCGACGTCCGAAAAGACCGCCCCCCACGTCCACTCGCTGGCACGCAGCCCGGCGTGCGCCGAGATCTCCGCGAAGGTCTCGTCGCCCCGGTTCAGGAAGAGCGTGTTCTGCATGACCTGCGGACAGGCCCCGAGCGGGTCGCTCTGCGGCGTGTTGGTCACCATGTCGCCCATCTGGCGCTTCCGGCGCGCGTGGTCGCGGCTCAGCATGTCGGTCACGAAAAAGTCGAGGTCGCCGTCGGCGTCGAGGTCGGCAAAATCGACCGCCATCGAGAACCACGACATCTTGCGCTGCGTGAACGGCGGCGCGAGCGTGAAGCGGCCGCTCCCGTCGTTGATCCACAGCCGGTCGGGCGTGTGGAAGTCGTTGCAGACGTAGAGTTCGGGGGCGCCGTCGCCGGTGAGGTCCCGGAACTGCACCCCCAGTCCCCAGCCGTTCAGGGCCGGCGGCCCGTCGCCCGCGGGCATGGCGAAGCGGTCCGCCCCGGCCGGCGTGAAGCCCCCCGCCCCGTCGTTGACGAGCAGCTCGTCGGCCTCCCCTTGTTCCTGGTAGCCGCCGAAGGCCGGGTAGAACCGCTCCCGGAACCAGGCCGAGGGCGTCCCGCCGTTCCGGATCGCCGCCAGTTCGGCCTGCAGCTTCGGGTCGTCCGCCAGCGGGCGCGCGCTGTCCAAAAACGACCGGGCGCGGTGGTTCGAGAGATACACGTCGAGGCTGCCATTGCCGTCGATGTCCGCCACCGCGATCGAGGTGGTGGCCCGCTCCCGCTTCCGCCCGGGAAAGTCCGCGTCCTCGGTGAACTTCCCGCTCCCGTCGTTCCGGAACAACCGGCACGGACCGCCGCGCGACCCGACGAGGAGATCGAGGTCCGCGTCCCCGTCGAGATCCGCAAAGGCCGCGCTCAACGAGCGTTGCCCCGCGCAGGCCACCCCGGCCCGCGCCGTCTGGTCGACAAAGCGCCATTCGCCGAGATTGCGGTAGAGGACATTCGCGCCGTCCAGCGAGCAGAAGTAGAGGTCGACCCGCCCGTCGCCGTCAATGTCGCCCGCCGCCACCCCGCTGGGCATGATGTTGGCGAACTCCTGCACCGTCGCCGGGTCGATCCGGTTCGCAAAGCTGATCCCGGTGCGCTCCGGATCAAGGTGGGTGAACCCCGCGGTGGGCGGCGCGTCCCCCCAGAGCGCGCAGGGCACGAGGGCCAGGGCCCATCGACCCACCCGCATCGCTGGATTCCTTCCCGTGGCGAACATGGCAATCTTCCATCCGGCGGCACGACCCGCGGACGAGGATCGCGCCATGACCACCCGGACTTTTCCATCCGCCGCGGCCTGCCGCAAGGGCAATGGCCCGGCCGCGCGCACCGGAACGAGGAGACCGGCCATTCCGCGGAGATTCTCCGGAGAATTGCATCGTGGCGGCCGGTCCCCGGCCGATAGCCTCGCCCCCAGCCCATGAGCAACGACTCGCCCACGCACCGCCCCGGCCCGACGGCCCCGCAACCGTGACCACGCTGATCCCCGCGTTCTTCGTGACCGCCATCCTCTACGCCATGGTCGGCTTCGGGGGCGGATCGACCTACAACGCCCTCCTCGTGCTGGCGGACACCGACTACCGCCTCCTGCCGAGCCTCGCCCTCGCCTGCAACATCATCGTCGTCTCGGGGGGCGCCTACCATTTCTCGCGCGCGGAGGGGGTGCGCTGGCCGGCGCTCCTTCCCTTCGTGTGTCTCTCGGTGCCCATGGCGTGGCTGGGCGGCCGCTTGCCGGTCGCGGAGCGTCTCTTCGTCGGCCTGCTGGGGCTCGCGCTCCTCGCCACCGCCCTCGGCATGCTGATCCGTCAACCCGTCGGCAGCGCCGGGCCGCCGTCCGCCCCGGGCCGGTCCGCGTGGCTGGTGGCCCTGCCGACCGGGGCCGCCATCGGCCTGCTGTCCGGCATCGTCGGCATCGGCGGCGGGATCTTCCTGGCGCCCGTCTTGTACCTCATGAACTGGGGAACGGCCCGCGCCGTCGCCGCCGCGAGCAGCCTCTTCATCCTCGTCAACTCCATCGCGGGGCTCGCCGGGCAGTTGACGAAACTCGGGGATCTCGGGCGCCTCCGCGACCTCGAGCCCTACTGGTTGCTCCTGCCCGCGGTGCTGGCCGGCGGCCAGATCGGCAGCCGCATCGGATCGCGCCGATTGCCGGCCCGCGGGATCCGGGCTCTCACCGGGGTGCTCGTCCTCTACGTCGCCCTGCGTCTCCTCTGGCGCTGGGCGGCCATGGCCTGAGCGACGCATCCGGGACACCGCATCGCATCGTCCCGGCCGAGCGGGCTCGCGGGCCTCCTCCGGCCGCGGGCCCGCTTCCGTCAGGGCAGCTCGATGCGGAGCCGGTAGAACCGCCGCGGCACGCCGGAGGGATCGATCACGGTCATCTCGGAGCCGGTGCCCATCATGGTGGGGGCCAGGTCCTGCCAGCTTCCCGGCGTGGCGGTGTCGCTGTACTCGACGGTGTAGCGGCGCGCCGCGGATGACGAGAACCGGATCCGCGGATTGCCCGTGGTCGGATCCGGCTCGACCGTGAGGAACTGCCTCGAGGCGGGGTCCTGCGGGTCGGTGTCGGCCACGTATTCGCTCCAGTTGTCCCGGCCGTCACGGTCGGGGTCGCCGTCCCGGTCGTCGGTGAAGGGATCGAGCGAGTTCGCGGATTCCCACGAATCGGGCATCCCGTCGTTGTCGTCGTCGGGATCGGTGCCGTCGGGGATGCCGTCGCCGTCGTTGTCCGGCTGCACCGTGATGTTCAAGGTGACCTCCACCGCCGGCGCGGTGCCGTCGCTCACCGAGACCGTCCAGCTGCTCGGGCCGGTGTCGCCGGTCCCCGGGGTGCCGGTCAGGCCGCCGTCCGTGGCGACATTCAACCACGCCGGTCCGGACACCACCGCGAAGGTCAACGGGTCGCCGTCGGGATCGGAGGCGTCGTCGGCGAGGGTGGAATCATACGCCACCCCCTCGATCGCGGGAAGCTCATCGACGGGGCTTGCGGCCCATTCCGGCGGGAGGTTCACGGGCGCCACCCGCACGAGGCGGATGTTGTCGAAGCCGACCCACCCGACGGAGACGTTGTCGAGCTCGACGCCGATGCGCTTCCCGACCGCGGCCGGAACGTCATCGGCGTTGAACTGCAGGGAAAACTCCTGCATCGAACCGGTCAGCGGCGCGTCGACGGTGGCCACCGTGACCCGCGTCCCGGCGTCGTCGTAGTAGAGCATGAGACGCAGGCCGTCGCCCGAACCGGTGATGCGGGCGTCCGCCAGCAGCGTGAATGACTCGCCCGCCCCGATGACGTGGTCGGTCAGGTTCCACACCGACGGGTCGATGAACCCGAGGAAGCCGGTCCAGGCTCCGTCGGTGGCCCCCTGTCCGGTTTCCACCCCGGAATCCACCGCCAGCGAGTCGCTGCTCCACCCGGGAACGTTCTCCCAGTTCTGCTGCTTGGTCGTCCCGGGGAGCTCGAAGCTGAAGTTCGCGACGTCCACCGCATCCAGCACGTTGATCTCGAGGGTTTCCTGCACGGGCGGGGTGAACCCGTCGCTGACCTCCACCGTCCAGGTGTTGGGGCCGACGTCGCCCGCGAGGGGCGTCCCGCCCAGGGTCCCGTCCGCGGCCACGGTCAACCATGCCGGGCCGGACACCTTGCTGAAGAGCAGGGAGTGCCCGTCCGCGTCGCTGGCGTCGTCCGCAAGGGTGGCGCTGTAGGCCGCCCCCTTGATGGCATCCGCCTCGGTGACCGGGCTGGCGGTCCATTCCGGGGCATTGCCGCCGCCGAGGTAGTCGTTGTAGGCCGCCGCGATCTCCTCGCCGCTCCGCGCCACCCGGTAGATCTTCGCCTCGTCGATCATGCCGTTGAACGGGCGGTTGTTGTCGCGGATGTCGCGGCCCATGCCAATCGCGATCGAGGCGTTCAGGTCGCGGACCGTCCCGCTGGCGGTCGCCGCCGGAACCGGGTTGCCGTCGATGTAGATGAACCCGTTCTCCCCGTCGCGCACCGCCACCACGTAGTGCCACTCCCCGTCGTTCACGGTGGTGGTGGTGTTGAAGTTGAACTGCTCGGCGAGGTTCCCGTAGACGTAGAAGTTCACCGTCCCGTTCGCCGCGACCCGGAATTGCCACTGCCCGTTGAAGCCGCCGTTGCGCTGCTGCAGGATGACCTGCTCGCTGGTGGCCGTCGTCTTGATCCACGCCGCCACCGTGAAGTCCGTCTTGCCGCCCAGCGACGGCCCGTTTCCGAAGGTCACGGAATCATCCACCCCGTCGAAGGTGAGCGCGTTCCCGGAAAATCCGGGGCTCCACGCGGGGCCGTTCAGCGTCCCGGGGTTGTTGTTGATCGAGCAGTCGGCGGTGGTCGTCCCGCTTCCCTCGTCGAGCTTCCAATGCGCCACGAGGCCGTGCTCGAAGACGGTGCTCGCGGTCGTGAAGGTCCATACCGGCCCGGCGACGATTCCGGCGGCCTTCACCGTGTCGACCCGCCAAAAGTACTGCGTGTCGGGCTGCAGGTCGAAGATCCAGCCCGGGTCGGGGGTCGATCCGAGGAACTCCGCGGAGGCGGTGGTCGCCGCCGCCACCGATGTCTGGTCGGTGCCGAGGTAGACCTCGTAGGCGGTGGCCCCGCCCGCCGACGCCCAGCTTCCGTCCGGCTCGGCCACGCCGGTGGCGCCATCGAACGGCCGCGGGGCCTCCGCGCCGCCCCCGTCCATGATGGCCTGCAGTTCCGCCAGGTTCATGGCGAAGTCGTAGATGCGCGCCTCGTCGATGGCGCCGTTGAAATGACGTGATCCGCCGCTGGGATCCCGGCCGACGTAGGTCGTTCCGAAGGCGGCCGGAGCGTGGGTGGCGATGTTGGTGGCGGACACGAAGCCGGCGCCGCTGTTCATGTGGATGGTCGCCCGCGTCGGCTCCACCACCAGCGCCACGAAGCTCCAGGTGTCGGCCGGCGGCACCAACCCCGAATTCCACGGCCACTGGGCGTCGTTCCAATGGTAGCGCAGCTCCGGGCCGCTCCCGATGTTCAAGCCGGCCGCGCCGCCGGTGCGGTCGAAGATGATTCCGGACCACGCGTTGGACGTGGCGCCCGGCTTGATCCACGCCGTCAGCGTCACGGTATTCGAGTTCAGCTGCACCCCGGACACCGAGATCGAGTCGTCGGACCCGTCGAGGGTCGGGGCGTTGCCGAACACGCCGGGGCCGCTCGCCGTCGCAAAGTCGGTGCCCGCCAGGGACCCGCTGTTTTCGTACACCGAGAGATCCGCCGCGGTCGTCCCGGACGTCTCGTCCAGGGGAAGGTAGAGGCGCAGGGAATCGTTGGGCTGGACGTTGACCACCACCGCCGCGGTGGCGGTCTGCCCGCTGCTGTCCGCGACGGTGTAGCTGAACCAGTCGCTCCCCACGAGGTTCCCCGGCGCGGTGTAAACAAGGTCCTGCCCCTGCTGGCTCACCGTGCCGCCCTTGGCCGTGGTGGCGTCAAAACCGCCCACACTCAGGGTGTGGCCGTTCGGATCGTGGTCGTTTGCAAGGACGTCGATCACGACCGACCCGCTGACGGTCTGCACGAAGACCGCCGAATCGATCGCGGCGTAGGGAGGCAGATTGACCGTCGTGTAGGTGCCCTCGTTGTCGAAAATCCCGAGCCGCCCGTCGCGGTGGTTCAGCGCCCTGTCCAGCTCCGGCCCGCTCATGCGCGCGTACTGGTTGCCGCTGTTGATGGTGGGGCCCTCCGGCGACCCGCCGTCGAAGTGGCCCAGGCCCCAGTTGTGGCCGAGCTCGTGCCGCCAGATGATGGTGAACTCGCCGTCGCCGCCGCTGTCGTTGACCGAGTAGGCGCTGCTGGTGCCGATCACCCCGACCCACGCCAGCCCGCCCCCCACGTCGGATGCCGAGATGCCGCCGACCACGTCCCGGTCCGCGTCGGTGTGGTTCGTGTTCCATTCGTTCCGGAGCGCGTCGAGGTAGCTCCCCCCGGTCAGGCCGTCGGCGGGGTCCTGCCCCTGGTCGGCGCGGATGATGACCCGCCCGAGGTAGGGCCTCAGGAGCGCGTTCTGCATGTAGAGCGCCCGCGTCGCCGCCACGCTGAACTCGATGTACTCGAAGGTCCGCGCGATGTCGCTTCCGGCCCGCACGCTGAAGTAGTCGTAGTCGGCGTCGATCCCCACGTCGAATCCGTACATGGTCGTCCCCGCCTGGCCGGGCGTCGCCGAGTAGGCCGGAAAGCCGAACGACGACGGCTGGTTGATGCCCCGCGTGTACTGCACCGCCGAGCCGAGCGTGAACCACGATCCGCCGCGGTCGAAGTAGACCGCGCCGCGGAAGGTCCCGTCGTCCTGGAGAATCCCGGAGGCCACCGCGCCCGGATATTCATCGACGGTCCCGAGGTAGGATCGCTCGTCCACCGGGGTGATGACGTCGTAGCCGCCCGTCGCATTCTGGGCCCACAGCTCGAAGTGCGCCCCGCGCAGGTCCTCGAGCGTCAGGCGCAGCGTGATGGTTTCCCCGTCGTGGGTGACGGACTGAACGAGGGTCGCCGGGGAGGCTCCCAGGACCGGGGCCACCACGGCCCACGCAAGGAGGGGAAGAAGCTTGGGGACATTCATGGGTTGATGCTCCGTGCCAGGGTTCAGGGACGCCGGGGTGCGGCGGGCACGAATTCGGCCCGAATTACGCCCTCCAGCCACTGCGCATCAAGGAGTTTTGTCTCCATCCACCGCCGCGACCCCGCTCCGCTCTCGCCGCCCTCTCCCGGTCATCCCGGATTGACCCCTTGATAGATACGCTCGGACCTCCCCGCGGGCTGCGTCACCCCGTCCGGCCCGGTCACTGGTGGGGAAATAATACCTCCGCAGGAT
>JABDMC010000114.1 GCA_013001695.1 Akkermansiaceae bacterium | reverse complement strand
GGTCCGCAACGGCCCTTCCCGGGCCGGCAGGCGGGGCCGGGGTCGCGGCCCTCGGCTGCGGGTTCGTCTTCGGCGGGGAGGCCGGATTGACCGGCGGGGCCTCGATTCCGCGCGCCGTGACCGGTGCCGCGGAGGCCGTGAGTTGCGCCACGGTGGCCTCGGGATCGGGCTCCTCGGGCGCGGCATCCGCGTCGTCCCCCGCCCCGGCCTTGGGCGGCCTGGATTCGATTTCTTCCTTCCGCGGCGGCGGCGCCATGTCCTCGTCGCTGGAGGTGCCCTTGAGAAGTTTCTCCTCCGGCAGGGAACTCACCAGGGTCACGCTGACGGCATCGCCCATCCCGGGATCCACCGCCGTTCCGAACAAAAGCTGGGCCGAATCGGGGATGTGCTTGCTGAGACCGCGCATCAACAGCTCGATCTCGTAGAGGGTCAGGTCTTCCCCGCCGCAGATGTGCACCAGGACCGTGGTGGCATCGTTCAGCAGGCTGCCGCGGTCCAGCAGCGGGCTCACGAGGGCGTTCTTGAGGGCCTTCTGCGCGCGGTTCTCGCCCTCCGCGAGGCCGGATCCGAAGAGGCAGCGGGATTTGGCGGAGGTCAGCGCCGAGACCAGGTCGTCGAGGCCGATGTTGACCAGTCCGGGGCGAAGCACGATGCGCGTCACGGCCTTCATGCTTTCCGAGATCATGCGGTCCGCCGCGCCGAAGGCCTCGTGCACCCCCTGCTTGGCGAGCACCAGCTCGCCCATGCGGGTGTTGTCGAAGGTCACGAGGGCATTCGAAATGGCGGACACCTCGGTGAGGGCGTTCTCGGCCTGCTCCTTGCGCCGCTGTCCTTCGAAGGCGAACGGCATGGTGGCGAACACCACCGTGAAGGCGCCCTGCTCGCGGGCCAGCCGCGCCACCAGCGGCGCCGCTCCCGATCCGGTGCCCCCGCCGAGTCCCACGCAGATGAACACGATCTTGCGGTCCCGCAACGCGTCGCGAATCTCCAGTTCCGCCTCTCCCGCCGCACGGCGGCCGAGGGCGGGATCGCCACCCGTGCCGAGACCCTTCGTCAGGTTGCGGCCGAGCTGGATCTTTTCCGCCGCCACGGAGCTGGCGAGGGTCCGCACATCGGTGTTGATGGCGAGCAGTTCCGCCCCGTCCATGCCGTCCAGGGCGATGCGATCGAGCATGTTGGCACCGGCGCCGCCGACGCCGACGATCTTCACTGCGGAATTGGGAATAGTCTGCTGACGAGTACGTTCAAACGGGATCATTTCGAGACTGCCTTGGCTTCGGAAACTCAGCTGTCTTTAGCCGCCAAACGGCCAGAGGGAACGAATAAAATCGCCCACTTTCCGGGACCCCTGTCCTCCGGGGCGTTCCTCGTCCAGAATTTGTGCATAACGTATCAGGCCGAGCGCCGTGGAATATTGCGGATCCTTGAAATATGCGTGCACTCCGCTCACGTCCGGCTGCTCGGGGCGGTAGACCGGGAGCCCGAAGACGTCGCACGCCAGTTCCCCGAAGCCCTTCATGAGGCTGGTGCCCCCGGTCAGGAACACGCCGGTCCCGACGCGTTCCAGCATGCCGTCGGGGAGGCGCGCCTTGACGAGCTCGAGGGTCTCCTGGAGGCGCCAGCGGATCACGTCGTTGAGCACCTGCCGCTTGATCTCGACCTCCGGAAAACCGCCTTCGTCCGGCACCGTGACGGTCCCCGCCGAGCGCTCGGGGTCGCCCGAGGCGTAGCCTTCCTCCTTCTTGATCTGCTCCGCCTTGGAAAGCGGGATGTGGGTCACGAGGTGGATGTCGTTGGTGACGTGGTCGCCGCCGACCGGGATGCATCCCGATGCCGAGATGGCCCCGTCGATGTACAGCACGTAGTCGGTCGTCCCGCCCCCGATATCGATCACCAGCGCCCCGGCCTCCTTCCGCTTCTTGGTCAGGGCGATCTGCGCGGAGGCGATCGGCGCGAAGACCACGTCGTCGACATCCAGCGGGATCTCGCGCACGCACTTGATGCTGTTCTGGATGCGGGTCCGCACGCCGTGGACGATGTGGAAGTCCGCCTCGAGGGTGCGCCCGAGGAGCCCCACCGGCGTGGTGGTGTGCGGCTGCCCGTCGACCACGTAATTCCGGATCAGGCTGTGGAGATAAACGTGCTCGCTGGGAATCGCGATGTCGCTGGCGATCTCCTTGACCTCGTCGATGTGCTCCGGCCGGATTTCCGGCTCGCCCTCGGGGAGGCGGAAGGTGCCGCGGTTGTTGACCCCCGCGATGTGCGAGCCGGTCACCGCGAGGAATATGCTGTTGATGTCGACGTCGCTGATGTCCTCGGCCTCGAGGAGGGCCGACTTCACGCAGGCCCGCACCTGCGGGTAGTCCGCGATCTCCCCCTTGCGCACCCCGGCGGAGCGGGTTTCCCCGAGGCCCATGATCTTGACGGTTCCGTCCGGCTTGACCTCCGCGACCACCATGACGGTCTTGGTGGTCCCGATTTCCAATCCGACATGAATCTTCGTTTTCGCCATGCGTCTCCCTGCCGCTAACCCCGATTCAAGATCGCTGCCATCTCCCGTTCCAAGCGATTTTCTCGCCGCGGTGCGGATTTCTGAAGTGGCTGCCCGTCGGTGGCCGCGAAAGTAACCGGAATATTGCGCTGCGGCATGAGGTCCACGGTGCCAATAAGTCGGCCCGTTTCGGCGGCGTGGTGGCGCAGGGCCCGCAAATCGGCCAGCTGCCGCCGGTGATCGTACATCCCGAAGGTCACGAGGGCCCCGTCGCTGGTGGCGGCCACCAGGGAGAATTCGTTGCGCACCGCCACGACCGGCAGCGACCACGACTCCCCCTCGAGTTCGCGCGCGGCGAGATTCACGAGGTGCAGGCCGCGCCGCGCCCCGCGGTGCTGAATCTTCCGTCCGATGACGAAGTCTTCTTCGCCGGCCTGCTGCACGACGATGACCGGGAGGCGCGTGGCCATCTCCTCCAGCCACTCCTCGCACGGGAAACAGGTTCCGGCGGCGTCGAGCAGCACCCCGCATTCCGGGTTGCGCCCGATCATGCCCAGCGACCGGCACTCCAGCCACGCCACCGGGGTCCGCTCCTCGACCCGGACCCGCAGGGTCCCGGGCAGGCGCCGGCTCACTTTCGCCTTCACGATGGCGGGCCGCGACTCGAGCGCCTTCCGCGCGGATTCCAGATTGATCGCGAACACGCTCGCGGTCGGGTCGATGCCGGTGAGGGTCGCCAGGTCGTGCTCGGTGATTCCCCCGTCGGTCTGCAGGTCGATGTAGTCGAGACGGAACTCGGCGTTCTCGATGAAGAGGTGGCGCAGGCCGAGCTTCGCGCCCCACATCGTCAACCCCACGACCACCGCCACCACGCCGAGACGCGCGCACCGTTTCGCCACGCGCAGCATCTCGAACCCGACGATGCGCGGCGTGCGGACGCGCAACTCGACACTCCGCGCGTTCCGTCCGTTGCGGACCCGGCTTGTTTTACGCCTCGACATGAGATCCTCTGCGCAATTCCCACGACAACTCCGCGATCAACCGGCACAGGGCGCCGAAGCTGTAAGCCGGCGTCGCCGCCGCGGCCGCTTTCGGCAGTAGACTGCTCGCCGTCATTCCAGGGATGGTATTGGCTTCCAAGATGTAAGGGTTTCCGAACGAATCTAGCAGTACATCCACGCGCGAGTAAACCTCAATTCCCAGGCACTGGTGCGCCTGCCACGCCGCGGCCTGGATCGCGGCGGTTTCCCCCGGGGCCAGTTCCGCCGGGCAGACGTACTGGCTGCCGGTCCCCGACCCCCCGCTCATCCACGGGTACTTGGTCGCCATGTCGTACCAGCCGTCCTCCGGGGGAATGATCTCGATGACCGGGAATATCTCGTCGCCCACGATGCCCACCGTGAGTTCCTTCCCGTCGATAAACTGCTCTACCAAAACCTCATCGCCGTATTTTGACGCGTCCGCCATAGCGGCGCGGGCCTCGGCTTCCTCCCGGACGATGTGGACGCCCACGCTCGATCCTTCCCGGGGCGGCTTGACCACGTAGGGGAGATCCATCTCCGGCATGCGCAGCTCCCCGGAACAATCGACCCGCTCCGAGACGGGCGTCGGGACCCCGGCCTGCAGAAAGCACTCCTTGCTGGCCACCTTGTCGAAGGCCAGGCGGCTGCTCTTCACCCCGGCCCCCGTGTAGGGGACTCCCAACCCTTCCAGGTAGGATTGGAGCTCTCCATCCTCGCCGAAGGTCCCGTGAATGACGTTCATGGCGAGATCGGTGCCGTCCGGCAGAACCGGGGCCCGGTCCGTGACGTCCACCCCGACCGCCGTCAGCCCTTCCCCGGCGAGGGCCTCCACCACCGCCTTCCCCGAGGCGAGGGAGACTTCCCGCTCCGACCCCGGTCCGCCCATCAGGACGGCGATCACCACCTTCTCGTCGATCACTGCCATCACGTAAAAGCGCCCCGTATCCCCCCGAGCGTCAAGGCGCGGCACCGGTGTCTGGGAAAAACCCGCCGCGGGCCACGGAGGCGGATTCCCGCCGGGCGGACCGGCCCGCTGCGCCGGGCCCATCCTCCCCGCCGGCTCCCCCGGACCGGCGCCCCCGCAACCATGGCGCCCCCGGACTCCGCGCCTCGCCCTTCCCCACCCCCGGGCGGCCTCTCGCGAGGAGTTCCCGCGCTCCCCGCCCGCCCGCCCACCGCGTTGCACCCCCCGGCCCACCTCGGGAGCCCTGATTCCCAAGCCCTCAACCCCGCTCCACCCCCATTCTTCCACCGGCCCGCACCTCCTCCAGATGCCGCCGATTGGGACCCCATTTACCAAAAACTGCACAGTACATACATAAAGCGTGAATATTAATAAAAACGAAATATTTAGCGCGATTCCCCATAGTTTAGGGGCGAAATAACATCACGGAATGTGAATTTTACCTACTTCTTGATTTCATATGCTCCTTGGAGTTTTATTGAGCAACCCCCCTTGCCATCAATGAAACCACTTGCCCTTCTTTTCATCACCGGTGCCTTTGCCCTGCATGGGACCGCCTTCTTTGGAGTCTGGACCGCCCCCGGCCTGGAGGTCCTCCCGACCTACGCGGATGTTTCCGGAGCCAGCGCCGACGAGGCCACCGAACGCCCGGTCGAAGATCCCGGCATCTTCCCCGTGTCCTCCATGGACGACTGGATGCCCTGGGGCGTGACCCGCGTCGGCGAGTAGTTCGCTCCTCTTCCGCCGCCGCGCCCCCGGGAGTTCCCTCCCGCCCGGCGCGCGACAATCAAACCGCGAGGAGGGGTCGCCACCCCCGTGATCCTGCCCCTGCCCTGCCCGGCGGCCCCTCCTTGCCCGGTTTGACCGAATCGCCCCTCCTCCCGCGAAGCACAACCTGAAGGCGATCGCGGAAGTCTGCTCCCGTCCCTCGCGGGAGGCTTGCGCCTTCCGACCACCCAGCCTGTCGACGCTGCTTGATAGCCTCCGTGCTCGGCACGGGCAACCGTGCCGCTACCAACGTCCATCCGGCCAAGGGCGTGCCATTCATGACTCGCATGATGCGCCTCGTGCCGATTGCCGGAGGTGTTTTAATGCCGCCATGCAGGTCCGCCCTTTTCGCCTTGACCCCCATTGAGACGCCCGTCCACGTTCAAGGTGCCCAAACGCCAAGCGTAGAACCAGGGTCCCCTCCGGACGCGGTCTCTGCGGAGTGCTGCAGTTTGAATTCCTTATCCGCATCGCCATGACCATTCGCACCGGCCTGATCGCCCTGGTTGGATTCGCAACTGTCTTTCCGGCGTTGGACGCGGGCGAAACCGAGGTTCCCTTCAGCTCCCTGAAAGCCAGGGTGGTATTCGGTCATCGCGAGATCCCGTACGAATACACCCGGCGCGAATCGAAGGACGCCTCGCAGCTGCGGATCGTCAACAAGCGCACCGCGCTCCCCACCCCGCCCTACAACCTGATCGACCTCAAAACCGGCGAGGTCACCATCCTCTACCCGCAGAACTCCACCTACTTGCGCATCCCGGCGGATCGCTTCGAGCGGAAACATCCGGCCGCCCCCGGCATCCCCCGCATGCCGGCCCTGCCTCCCGGGATCGGTCCGCGCGGCACTCCCGGTCCGGCCCCGACTCCCTCGCCGTCCCCTCCGCAGGGCGACAACGAGATCCGCCCCTCCCCCCCGCGACCCGAAGGCGTCAACCTCCCCGAGGGCGTGAAGCTTCCAC
>JABDMC010000111.1 GCA_013001695.1 Akkermansiaceae bacterium | reverse complement strand
GGCCAGGAGGCCCAGGAAATGCCGTCGGTCCATGATCGTGCGCGCCGCTGCCTACTCCACCTCCGGCTCGCCCGTCTTGATGGTCGGGTTCTCCCCGGCATCGCTCTTGGCAACGGCCTCCTCCCCGGCCTCCGGGACCGGGGCCCGGTCCGCCATGAGCGTCAGGAGGGCCCCCGCCGTGCAGAAGGTGCGCCCCGTGATGCAATGGTGCCCGCTCCAGCTGCCGTCCTCGTTCTGGGCGTCATTGATGGTGGCCGTGATCTTCTGGTCCCACTCCTTCCACTCCTTCCCGCCCTCGAGGCGCAACGACTCGCTGATGTTCATGTAGCTGAGGAACTCCTCGCCGCCGTTGTTGCCGAAACCCTGCACAAAGGCGGCGTCCTGCACGCTCGCCGCGACGGCCTGCACCGCGGCGTCCTTCGCCACCTCGGCGTCCTCGATCTTCTTCAACTCGACCTGCGCCTTCTCCTTCTCGGCGGGTGCCGCCACCGGCGACGCGGCCACTTCTTCGAGGGCCTGCTTGCGCCGCCCGTTCACGACCGAGTTCTCCGCAAACCCGCGCAGCTTCGACGACGCCGTGTAGAGGCTCACCCCCGCACTCGTCGGTCCGCCACCCGCGCCCCCGGCCACCCCCGTGGCCGCAAAGGTCCGCCCCGCGACGTCGAGGCCCACGAGGTTCTGCCGGTGGTCGCGCTCCAGCATCTCGTCGCTCACCGGGGCCCCGACGAGGCGCGCCGAGTTCAGCGACCGGCTCGCGATCCCCTGCGACAGCACCGAGGCCCACCCGCCATTGCCGGCGAAGTCGCCGTCCTTCTTCTGGTTGCCGCCCACCTTGGCCACCACCATGTCGAGCATCTTCGCCCGGCGCTCCTCCCCTTCCGGGTCGGGCATCAGCCCCTTCAGCTCCGACAACAACTGCATCGCGAGGAAGGTGTCCACGTAGCGCCCGATCTTGCTCTGCAACTGCGTGTCGCGCACCGACGTCACGTAAAGCGAGTCATCATCGGCCTTCTCGACCTGCGTCATGACGTAGTCCGCCCCCTTGCGCAGGTTCTCCGCGTAGGGACCGGTCTGGAGGTCCGCCCCGGACCGCAGCAGGGCCAGCATCGCGTAACAGGTGTTACCGAGGTCGGACCGGTCCTCGGCCTGGTCGGCCTGCACTCGTCCGGCACCCTCGGCGTTGCGCCGCCATCCCCCGCCCTGCGCCCAACCGCCGTCGGCATTCTGGATCTTCGCGAGATACGCGAGGCCCTTCGTGATCTGCGGCGAGATCGGCTTGGGCGGCGGGAGATCCGCCAGTTTCCGCGGGGCCTTCTCCTCCGCTTTCCCCGCCGCGGGAGCACCTCCCGGCCCGCCCTCCGCGGGTTTGTCGCCCCACACCGGAGCCACCGCCATCGTCCCTGCCACCACCACCGCGGCGGCGCCATATCTTGTCATGTGCTTCATTTTCATCGTCTTGTTGGATTTGGTTCGCGTTCTTCTCTCATAACACCCCGCCGGCCGGTCACGGTGTAAACGGCTGGTAAAGCGCGTCTCTTAGGTGGGAACCGCGACGGCGCATAATCTTGGAAGGATGTGCTCCGGGGGCCTCCCCGCCCGGAAGCCGGGACCGCGGGGGAAGAACGATTCGGGACAATCCCCGCTACCCATGGCGGCCATCTGCCGCTATCGTCCCCCCGCGATGCTCCCCTGGTTCCAGAACGGCGCCTTCCCGCTCTACCTCGCCCCCATGGCGGGCGTCACGGATGTCGTCTTCCGCACCATCTGCAAGGAGATGGGCGCCGACGTCATGGTCACCGAGTTCGTCTCGGCGGAAGGCCTCATGCAAAAGGACGACCGCACCCGCAAGTACACCGAGTTCACCGATGCCCAGCGGCCGGTGGGCATCCAGCTCTTCGGCGCCGACGGGGTGCGCATGGGCGAGGCCGCCCGGAAGGTCATCGACTGGAAACGGCCCGATTTCATCGACATCAACTTCGGCTGCCCGGTGAACAAGGTGGTCTCGAAAAACGGCGGGTCGTCCCTCCTGAAGGATTGCCCGGTGCTCGCCGCGGTCGCCGGCGGCGTGGCGAAGGCCGTCGGCGAGGAGGTCCCCGTGACCGCCAAGATCCGTATCGGCTGGGACGAGCAGAGCATCAACGCCCCCGAAGTCTGCCGCATCCTCGAGGACACCGGCATGCAGGCCGTCTCGGTCCACGGCCGCACCCGCAGCCAGGGGTATCGCGGCGACGCCAACTGGGAGGTCATCGACCAGTGCGCCCGGGCGGTGCGCATTCCCGTCATCGGCAACGGGGACATCGCCAGCGGCGCGGACCTCAGGCACCGCCGTGAATCGACCGCCGTTTCGGGCGTCATGATCGGCCGGGCCGCCATGCAGAACCCGTGGGTCTTCCGGCAGGCCAAGCACTACCTCGCGACCGGCGAGGCGCTTCCCCCCGTTCCCATTCCCGAACGCTGGGAACTGATCCGCCGCCACTGCCGCCTCGCCCTCGCCAGCGACCGCTACGGGTCGGAACGCCACACCATGATGGCGATGCGGTCCCGCCTCATGGCCTACTGCAAGGGCTTCCCCGGCGCCAAGCCGTTGCGGCAACGCCTCTCCGGCGTCTCCTCCCTCGCCGAGCTCGAGGACATCGCCGCCGATCATCTCAACGGCGCCACCGTGAATCCGGCCCTCGCGGCACCGTGACTAGTTGTTGCAATCGATCTGCGTCTTCGCTTAACTGCGAGCTATGCAGTCCCACGAGGTGTTGAAACATTCCTTCGAGAAGACCAGCCCGAAGGCCATCGCGGCCGACCTCGGGGTCTCCCTCTCGCTGGTCTACAAGTGGGCGCAGGAACAATCCGAAACCGGGAGCGGCAGCCGCAACCCGCTCGACCGCCTCCTCGAAATCATCCGCCTCACCGACGACCACCGCATCGTGGAATGGCTTTGCCACAAGTGCGGCGGCTACTTCGTCCGCAACCCCGACACGAAGTGCGACGAGGGCTTCGAAGTCCTCCCCGCCACCAGCGAGATCGTGGACCAGTTCTCGAAGCTCCTCCACCGCATCTCGGAATCGGCCCTCGACCACTCCATCACCCCGGACGAGGCCGAAGGAATCCGCCGCAGCTGGGACAAGCTCAAATGCTACGCGGAGGGGTTCGTCGCCTGCTGCGAGGAAGGCGACTTCGAAGCCATCGAGAAGGCCGAGAAATCGACCGGGGGATCCGGAGACAAGAAGAAGACCCTCTACTAGTGCGAATGGCACTCGGTTAGCGAAGCGAATGGGCGTTCGGAGTGGCACGACCGTCCCGGTCGTGATCGAACCCGGCGGCCCGCAGGGCCGGAATTTGCCGCGCATGGCGCGGGAGATGTCTGGTCACGACCGGGACGGTCGTGCCACTGAACCGAGTGCCATTCCTACTGGCGCCCCCTCCGCGCAGCCCGCTTGTTCCCGGCCGCGCCCCGGCACGGCTGCCGGCCGCCTTGCCTCTCCGGTGCCATCCGGTAGACTGCGCCCCACGCTCCCGTAGCTCAACTGGATAGAGCAACGGACTTCTAATCCGTAGGTTGCAGGTTCGAGTCCTGCCGGGAGCGCCACCAATCACGCCATGCCCACCCCGAACTTCCCCGGCCTCCTGATCGTCTTCGAAGGAATCGACGGCACCGGCAAATCGACCCAGGCCCGCATGATCGCCGACTGGCTGCGGGAGGAGGGCCACCGCGTGGTCGTGTCGCGGGAACCGACCGACGGCCCGTTCGGCACGCGCCTGCGCGAGTCGGCCAGCAAGGGCCGCCTCTCGCCGGAAGACGAGCTCCAGCTCTTCCACCAGGACCGCCGCGAACACGTCGAGACGCTCATCGAACCCGCCCTCGAGGCCGGCGAGATCGTCCTCCTCGACCGCTACTACTTCTCGACGATGGCCTACCAGGGGGCCCGCGGTTTCGACCCCGCCGAGATCCGGCGCCTCAACGAGGAATTCGCCCCCATCCCGGATCTCCTCATCCTCCTCGACGTCCCGCTCGCCACCGCCCTCGACCGCATCGGGGTGCGCGACGGCGACCCGAACGAATTCGAACAGCGCGAGGCCCTCCACCACTGCCGGGAGATCTTCCACGCCCTGCCGGACGACTTCGTGCGGAGGATCGACGCCTCCCAACCCATCGATGCCGTCCACCGGGAGGTGCGCGCCGCGGTGACGCCCCTTCTCGCCCGCACCCCGCACCGGGGCTAGTGTGGCGTCCCGCAAGTTCTGCAACATGCTGGGAGGTTTGGAGTTTTTAATTATTCGCTCACTCCGCTCGCAGACGCAGATCGGGCGCGGCCTGTTTCCGCAATTTCCACGTTGTTCTTCGG
>JABDMC010000101.1 GCA_013001695.1 Akkermansiaceae bacterium | reverse complement strand
TTGGTGTCCCGCCAGACCTGGGCGACACGGTAGAGGTAGGGGCCGGACGGGTTGCTGGTCACGAGGCGCTGGATGAGCCGGCGGGACACGAAGGCCGGCGTGTTCTGGTGGTTGACCAGCGGGTCGCTCGACCAGCTCGAGGCGAAGGTCTTCGGCGTCGTGTTGAACTGGGTCCCGGCAAGGTAGTTGTGGACGTCACGGAGGTCCTTGTCGCCCTCGCTGGTGTAGCGGCCGTCGGGAGTCGCGTCGTTGCTGATGACGAGGCCGCCCGCGATGATCTTGTCCCCCGTGTCATGGTTCGCATCGTAGAACGCCAACGGGTAGTTGTAGGACGAGCCGTAGTACTGGTAGCCGCCGTAGTACGGGTAGTAGAAGGAGGGGTTGGTGCGGTCGAGGACGGGCGCATCCCAGGTGTCCGGGGAGTTGCTGACGGTGCTGAAGCTCATCCCGGTCATGACCCTCGCCAGTTCCTTGATGTCGGCGTTGTCATAGGTCGGGATGATGTTCCATTGGACCGGGTCGAGCTTGATGAAGCCGTCGTCCCAGAGCTCGAAGAGACCGATGGTGAAGAGCTGCTTGATCTCGCGGGCGTAATTCTCGTCGGCGGGAACCCCGGAAACGGTCTCGCTCGTGTTCTGGAGGTGGCTCAGGTATTTGCCCATCAGGGGGCTGTAGGTCACGTCCTCGATGACCTCGCGGTAATGGTCGTCGGCGTTCTCGGCGAGCATGTCGATCCACCGCCCGGCGCCGATGTGGTAAACGGCGATGGTGGCGTTTTCGACCGAGATCACGAGGATCTCGGAGAGGGCGAAGCCCACCCGCTGCCGGAGCTGGTCGCGGGCGGTGGCCATGAGGGTCCACTGCGCGCGGCGCCGGTTGTTCTGGAAGTGCATCCCGAGCGGGCCCTGCAGGGCGCCGATCTGGGTGTTGGTCAGCGGGTAGTCCGCGTCGGGCGACTGCCAGGTGCCGATCTGGAGGGAATCGAAATCCGAGATGTCCTGCGACGGCCAGCTGGGCCAGTCACCCGGTGCCACCGGGACGCCCTCGGGGAGCGAGGAGGCGGCGCCGTTGCGGGCCGGGTCGAAGTACCCCCGGTGGGTCAGTTCCTGCATGTCGAGGGCGTGGGTCAGGTCCCTCACCAGCGTCTGGGGCAGGGCCCACTGCGCCGTGATCCACGCGTCGTAGGCCGCCATCCGGTCGCCGCCGTGCACGTTCACGATCTGGTAGAGGAGTTCCTCGATGTCGGCTTCGTTCGGTCCGAAGGTCGCCTGGGTGAGGAAGCGGGACACGTCGCGGCGGAGCTTGTCCGGCTCGGTGGCGGGATCGATCGGTTCGATCGGCGGGGTGGGGGGGATGCGGCCGTCGGCTTCGGGGGAGAGTTCGGAGGCGGGACGCCGCTGGTAGATGGCCCAGATTTCGCCGGCGCCGTTGTTGACGGTGTGCTTGTTGTTGTAGAGCGGGGTGGTCCCGGTGGGGCTGCCCTGGTTCGGGTTGTCGAACTCGAGCGAGTCGATGATCTCCTGGACGGAGAGCCCGCCGCGCGGTTCGATGAGATAGGTGTAGCCCGAGACCGGCCCGAGGATCGGGCTTCCGGTTTCGGTGCCGTCGTCGGTGATGGATTCGACGATGGGGCCGGCGCGGAGGGTGATGCCATCCGGGTCGAGGGTGGCCTTGTGGACGTGCGTGTTGGTCTGGGCGGACGTCAGGTTCTCGAAGAAATCGTTGATGGTCGCGACGCGGTTGCTGCCGTTGAGGACCAGGAGGGTCGATCCCGAGGCGCTGGTCGCGGTGACGGCCGCATCATCCTTGGAGAAGGTCGCGATGTAGTACTTGTTGTACTCGGCGTCATCCCGCGCATCGTGAAGGTCGGCGGCGCCCTGGGATGGCGATCCGATCACGTAGGTGGGCGGCGGCGGGATGTAGGGACCCGGGCGCTGGGGGCTCTGCTCGAGGTCCTGGATCGGCTCGTTCTGCGGGAACTGCGGCTCGGCGGGCTGGGTCGGATCGACGGGCTCGAAGATCGGGGGTTGCGGGGTGGGGGGATTGATCAGGACGAGGTTGATTTCCTCGGGGTACTCGACGATCTCGTCGAGCACCGGCCGGGCCTCCACGACGCCCCGCGTTCCGCCGAAGGGAATCGTGAGGGCGTAGTTGATGCCGGACGGAATGATGGCGGTCCCGTCGGGGCGTTCCGCGACGTAGTCGCCGGGGCCGGGATCGCCCTTGGCGATGGGATCGGAGGCGCCGTTGATGCGGAAGAAGACCGTCTTCGGCACGAGGGAGCCGGAGCGATTGAGGTAGAAGCGGGCCACGTCCTTCACCCGGGGAATGCCGGCCGCGGTCTGGCCGTTGTCTTCCCGCCCGAGGGCATCCTGAACCTCGACGGTCATGACGTCCTCGTCGGGAATTGCGGCGGCGGCGGCGGTGAGGGTTTCGCCGTCGCTTTGTCCGGCGAGGGCGCTCTGGGGGCGGAAGAACAGGTAACCGGCGAGGAGGTTTTCGACGTCGTCGGGCACCTCGTCGCGATCGGTGTCGAGGGTGTTCGGGTTCAAGGGGCCGAAGGTCCGGATGCGGACGAACTTTTTGCCGGGGTTGGCCAGGAGGGTGGCGAGGTTGCTGCTCGTGTAGTCCGCGGTGGTGAGGAAGTCCTCGAGGGGCCGCAGGCAATCCCCGGGAAGCACCGAGATCGTGCCGCTCTGGTCGGCTTCCCATCCGACGGCGAGGTGGTCCCACTGCGCGCTGTGGTTGTGGAGAATTTCGAAATAGTACTTCCGGCCGGCGGTGAGGGTGACGCTCAACGACTTCTGGGTGTCGGGGAGTCCCTGGGACGCGAGGTAATCCCAGTCTTCTTCTTCCGTCAGGTTCTGGTCGTGCAGGAAGCAGCGCCGGGAGAGGCCGACGCCGTCGGTGGGATTGTCGGTGGTATCCAGCCAGAATTCGCACTGGTGGCGCCCGGCGATGTAGAAGTTGTAGCTGGCGGTCTGCTTGGGAACGATGAACCCGCGCCAGCGGGAGCCGTAGTTGTCGGCGTAGTTCGAGGGCCCTTTCAGGCTCGAGCGCCATTCGACCCCGTCCGGTTTCACCTCCGGCCGGATTTTCCAGGTGGGCGGGTTCGGTTCGAGTTCCTGCACGCCCCCCTCGTTGCCGATCTCCTCCTCGACCGGGAACACGGGGTCGATCGGCTGGCTCGGGTTGATGTGGCGCCGGAGGTGCGTGATGGTGCCGTTGGCATCGCCGTGATACCAGATCTCGCGCGTCACGCCGCCGGTCACGTTGGCGGACCCGCTGGTGGTGTCGAGGCCGGTGCGGGGGAAGTTGACCTCGAGGACTCCTCCGGTTCCGAAAAAGTTCAGCGGACGGTTTCCGGCGATGGTGCTGATCGCGGCCCACGAGAAGAGGTTGTCGGAGAGTTCGATCTGGTAACGCTTGCCGTGGGTCGTCTGCCACGACACCTCGAGTTCGAGCGGGTCGAGCACCACCGACGAGATGTGGAAGCAATCGGAGCGGTCGTTGGGATCGGTGCCGGCCTCGCTTTCCGCGAGGTTGTTGCAGGCGTCGGCATCGGGGTTGTCTTCGGGATCCCCATCGGGGTGACTCAGCGACCCAAAATGCTGGATTTCCCACGCATCGAGAAGTCCGTCGGCGTCGGCATCCAGGATCACCTCGGCGTCGGTTGCGGGGCTGAGCGAAATCAGGAGCACTCCGGCGAGAAAAAGCGTGGGGCGGGCGGAAAAGGACGGGAGGGATCGGAGGCGCTCGAGATTCATGGGCAGCAAAGACGGTTGTGGAAAGACTGACGCCGGCCGGGGCCCTCCGGTTACAGGAAACCTCCGCGGTTGGGCGCAATCCGCGCCTTCACCGGGAAGCGAGGCCCTCCCATGGTGCGACCTCCGGGGGGACGGGCCGAGGCGCGTCCGTGGAGGGCGGTCGGCCGGGCACGCCGTGGGCCGGATCCCCTTGGCTACTCAGGCTGGGCAGCTTCCGCGGGTGAATACCGGCGCAGAAGCCGTTGCGATTCGGCGAGGAGGGACTCCGGGTGGTTGAACGGCCCGTGGGCGACATCGCTCCACAGAACGCGGCCGGCGGGATCGACGAGGATCGTGGCGTGCATCGGCCCGGATTCGAAATCATCGAAGACCCCGTAGGCCTTGAACACCGCCAACTCGGGATCGGCAACGATCAGGTAGGGGAACTGCCGTTCTGCTTCCGCGGACTTTTCCTCTTCGGTGCCGAGCTTTGCGGCAAGGGATTCGACGGTGTCGGTGCTGATCGCCACCATGCGGATGCCGGCGTCCTCGAACTCGTCGAGGTGCGGGCGGAAGCGGTTCAATTGCGTGACGCAGTAGGGGCAATCGACGCCGAGAAAGAAGTTGAGGAGCAGGGCGGTGCCGGCGAACTCCTTGAGGGAGACGAGGCGGCCGGCGTGGTTGGGAAGGGTCCATTCCGGGGCGGCGGGAGGGGTCCACACCAGCGGCCCGAGGGAGTCGGGGTCGGCGGGCGCCCCGGGGGTCGCGACCCTGGAAGCGGGGAGCATCCAGCGCTTGGGCAACTGCATCCGCGCCGCGAGGGGAGCGAGGCGGGCGAAGACCGGGAGGGAGCCGTCGGCCTGCATGGCGTTCTCCCGGAATTGACGGTCGAAGGTCGCCATCGCGGTGACGAGGTCGCCGGAGGAAAATCCGATTTCGCAGAAGGCGGCGGTGGCCAGCAATTCCCCGGGCCGGGCCGCGAGGTTCTGCCACGCCAGTTCGCGGGCCTTGTTGGGGCGTCCGGCCATGGCCCATGCCCGCGCGAGGGTGCTGAGGGGGACGTCGGGCGGGGTGAATCCGGGGTCGGCCGGGATCTTCCCGCCCGCGAGGTCGCGGAAGGTCTGGAGACCCCTGATCAGCTCGAGGATCTCGTCCCGCACCGCCGGCGAGGGGGGATCCATGGAAAGCGCCGCGAGATCCTCCTCGAGGGCGCCCGTCTCCTCACCCCGGTCGAGGGCGGCGAGGGCGAGCCCCTTCCAGTACAGCCAGTGGGCACGGTCGCGGGCCGACCGCGAATCGGGCTGGAGGACTTCCGCGGAGTCGAGATCATCAAGGAGGCGATCGTAGAGCTCGGCGCGCAGGAGCGTCTCCACGCGCAACCGTTTCGCCAGCAGGGCAAACCGGCCGGACCCGGCGGCCCCTTTCTTCTCGGCCAGGGGCCGCGGGAGGGCGTGCATGCGCTCCGTCCACTCGAGGGCGTCGTTGACCCGGCCCATGCCCCCGAGGGTTTCGATCAGAGCGGTGTAGTTCGAGGCGAGATTGTCGATATCGGCCGGCATCAGGAATTGCTCGCGCATGCGGGCGTGGTCGACCCGCAGCGCGGCCTCGAGCAGCGGCCGGGCCTGCGCGTGCCGGCCGTTGGCGCGCCACGCCTCGGCGGCATAACGCCAGGAATCGGCGATGCCGGGCGCCAGCGAGGGGCTGGTTTCCGCAGGCTCCAGCGCCTCCTGCGGACGCTCCCCGAGCCACAGGAAGATGCGGTAGTGGCGGCTGGGATGCTTCGGGGCGAGTTCCGCGATCTCGCGGCCCAGGAGATCGACCGCCACGTGGCTGGTGATCGGGATCGCCGAGCGGTGCTTGTCGAGGGCCAGCTGCCGCAATAGAAATGCCTTCGCCTCGATGTCGTCCGGAAACCGGAGCGTGATGGATTCCAGGTCGCGGATGCGCCGGCGGTGACGCTCGCGGCGGACGTCCTCGCTGATGGTTTCGGCCGGGGGAAGCTTGGCGGGGCCGTCGCGCCGGACGTTGTGGAAGCGTGCCAGGGACTCGATGAAGAGGCGCTCGCGGGGGCTGGTTTCGTTCCGGATTCGCCGCAGGGCGTTCTGGGCAAAGAGGCGCGCGCGTTGCGGCCGCTGCTCGTTGGCGACGGCCAGGCCCCAGAGGACCATCGGGTTCTTCGGGTCGAGCGCCAGCGCCTGGCGGAAACTGCGCTCCGCTTCCGAATTGGCAAGACCGTGCAGGAGGGCCACCCCCTGGTTGAAGTGCGCCGCGGCCTCGTCCGACCCGGTGGTGAGCGCAAAATCGACCGCGCCCAGGTCGTCGCGCAACTCGGGCGCCCGCGTCGGCCCCCGGAGAAAGGCGACATTGATCGTGGCTGGCGCCTCGGCATCGACCTGGTCGAGGAGCGGGGCCAGGCACGGCAGGTTGAAATTGCGGAAGGCGGCCGCGTGGAGCGCCAGTCCGGTGACGAGGACCGAGAGCGCCACGGTGGCGCCGCGCGACAGGCGGGGGCGACTTTTCACGCCGGAAAGCTAAGACGCGATGACGGCCGCTTCAAGGAAGCTCTTGATGCGAGGCCCGGCCCTTCGCGGACCGGGCGAAGGGGGCCAAAGACGAAGTGGGGCGCGGCGCAGTCC
>JABDMC010000095.1 GCA_013001695.1 Akkermansiaceae bacterium | reverse complement strand
CTCCTGGCCGAGATCCGCAAGCTCGCCGAATCCCGCCACGGGACGCGCGTGATCCGTTCCGGCCACCCGCGCACCACCCTCGAGCGACTCTTCCTCGAGGAAACCCGGAAGGGCGACGCCGCTCCCGAAAAGGAACTCGCCGATGACTGACGAACCCAACCGGACCTCCTTTTTCTCCCCGGCGCGCGTCAGCGTGATCGCCGGCAGCACCTTCACGCAGTTGGTGCGGATGAAGGTCTTCTACCTGCTGCTCGTCTTCGTGATGCTGGCGATCGGGATGCACCTCCTCCCGGACCTTCCCCACACCTCCGGCCCGGAGGCCCTCGGGGCCGAGAAGCTGCGCATGATCAAGAGCACCCTGGTGGGCTTCATGAAGCTCTTCGCGGTGATCCTGGGGATCGTCTCCACGGCCCTCCTGATCCCGCGCGACCTCGAGGACCGCACCCTCTACACCATCCTCTCGAAACCGGTCCCGCGCCTCGACTATCTCGTCGGGAAGCTGCTCGGGGTGCTGCTCCTGATCTTCGTCGGCCTCGCCGCCATGACGCTCCTCCTCTCGTTCGTCCTCCACTACCAGACGGAGCTCGTCCTCACCGAGCGGATCACGATCGCCGAGCGCCTCGGGTGGGACCAGGACGCCATCGCCGCGGAGCGGGCCGAGATCCTCCGCCACGGCGTGACGTGGTCGCTCATGGCCGGCATCGTGGCGCTCTTTTTCGAAGCCGGGGTGATCGCGGCGGTCGCCCTCCTCGTCTCGACCTTCTCGTCGAGCACCATCTTCACGGTGGTGACGAGCTCGCTGGTCTATTTCATCGGCAGCTTCATCGCGGACGGCCGCGAGTACTGGCTGAACCAATCGGCGGTCGGCGACGAGGTCCTGGTGCGCCTCGCGGCGCAGGTCCTCTCGGTCATCTTCCCGGACTTCCGGCTTTACGGAATCACCGACGCCGCGGTCGGCGGCGACACCATCCCCCTCGGCATCCTCGCCAAGCTCACCGGCATCACCGTCATGTACATCGGCATCTACACGGTCCTCTCGTGGTTCGTGTTTGCCGACAAGGAGATCTAGCGGCCCGACCCATGCACCTCAAGACGACAGGGAAGCTGATCGTGGTCCTCATCGCCCTCGCGGTGACGGGCCTCGCGAAGCTGCCGCTCGAGCAACGGATCGCGTCGGACCTGCGCGAAGCGCGCCTCCTCCCGCGCCCGCTCGACCTCGACACCCGCGAAAAGCTCGGGCAGACGTCCTTCGCGATCGTCCTCGGCGGCCTGCGCTCCCTCGTGGCCGCCATGCTCAACCTCAAGGCCCACAATCACTGGGAGAAACAGGAGTGGTTCGAACTCGAGAAGGACTACCGGACCATCACCACCCTCCAGCCGCGCGTCCGCTACTACTGGGAGACGGCCGCGTGGCACCTCGCCTACAACGCCTACGCCGACTACCGCGACAAGCCGGGGGTCCCCGCGGCCCGGGCCCGGACCCTGCAACGCCAGTTCCAGAAGAAGGGCATCGCGTTCCTCGAGCTCGGAACCGAGAACCTCCCCGACGACTGGCGCATGTGGGTGGCGCTCGGGAACCTCCTCCGCGACCCGCACAAGGAACGGGATCTCCCCGGCGCCGCCGCGGCCTATGCCGAGGCCCTCGAACGCGACGGCGTCCCGGAGCGCATCCGGCGGCTGCACCTCTACACCCTGGCGGTCATCCCGGGACGGACCGAGGACGCCTGGAAGGCGATGCAGGATGTGTGGGCCGTGGAATCGAATCGCCACTTCCCCTCGGTGCGCTCCCTCTATTTCGCCCTCCAGCACGCCCGGCTCCCGGCCGCCGAGCGGCTTCCCCTCGATGCGATCTACCCGGATCGCCCCACCGCCCTGCTCGATCTTTCCTGGCACTGGAACCGGCGCGACGAAGGACTCCCCATGAATGGCGTGCGCGAGGCGATCGAATCCCTCCTCCGCGAATTCCCGATTCCCGAAAAATACGACCCTCTCGGCGCCGAGCCGGGGCGCTGGGGCGGATTCCCCCCCGATCTCCTCCAATCGCGTTGAGGACGCATTCTTTGCCTCGACACCCTTCCGGGGCGTTTCTATTCCTTCGACCCCGCCGGCGCGGCGGGTGCAGCTCATGCGCTTCGCAATCTTCGGCGACATCCACGCAAACCTCGAGGCGCTCCAGGCCGTTCTCGATGATGCGACCACGCAGGGATGCACCGATTTCGTCTGCCTCGGCGACGTCGTGGGCTACAACGCCAACCCGGTGGAGTGCCTCGAGATCATCCGCGAAATGGGATGCCCGGTGGTGAAGGGCAACCACGACGAGGACGCGTCCGGCGACCACTCCCTCGAGGCCATGAACCCCATCGCGGCCGACGCCCTCGAGTGGACCCGCCGCCAGCTCGACGCCGGCCAGCGGACATGGCTGCGCAAGCTCCGCATGGTCCGCCAGGTCGAGAACTTCACGGTGGTCCACTCCACCCTCGACCAGCCGCAGGCGTGGAGTTACGTCACCAACAAGTTCGACGCCATGTCGAACTTCTCCTACCAGTTCACCGACGTCTGTTTTCACGGGCACACGCACGTCCCGCGCGTCTTCATCCGCGGGGCGCGCGTCAAGGAGGTCCCCGCCGAGTCGGTCGTCATCGAGGACAACTTCAAGTACTTCCTGAACGCCGGGTCGGTCGGCCAGCCGCGCGACGGCGACTGGCGGGCGTGCTACGTCGTCTACGACCTCGAGAAGCGCACCGTCTCCTACCGGCGGATCGAGTATGACATCGAGCGTGCCCAGGACAAGATCCTCGCCACCGATCTTCCCCCCAACCTCGCGCACCGTCTCGCCGAGGGACGCTGAGGCGGTCCGCGGTGCTCCGCGGCGGCCGGCGTCATTCCCGGGAGAGGTCCCCGATCTGCGCGGCGACGCCCTCGTCGGCCCCGGCGAGCCCGGCCTCCGCCAGGTCGCCCGGCGCGAACCACGCGATCTCCTCGTGCTCGAGCGCCTCGGGCGCCCCGTCGAGAAGCCGGCACCGGTAGGGGCGCAGGCGGATCGCGATCTCCGGGTAGTGGTGTTCCACCGGCACGAAGGGTCTTCCGACCTCCACCCGGCACCCCAGTTCCTCCCTGATTTCCCGGTCCAGGGCAGCCTCCGGCCCCTCCCCGTCCTCGACCTTGCCGCCCGGGAATTCCCACTGCCCCGCGAGGTGGCTCCCCGCCGCCCGCCGGCACAGCAGGACCCGCCCGTCCTTGACGATCACGGCACAAACCACTTCCAGCACGCCGCCGTGTAGCGGCCGCCGCCCCCGATCGCAAGCGCGCGTCCCCGCCGGACGGCCGTCGCGAAATGCATGGGTGACAGCCATCCGTCCGCGGCCTATGGTCGTTCCCTTCTTCACCATGGCCTCCGTGCACCCTGCGCCCCCTGCGGTCGGACTGGCGCTCCTTCTCCTCGCCGCCGCGCCCCTCGACGCCCGCACCGTCGAACTCGGGTTTCCCGACGTGAAGGAGCGCGTGCAGGTGTCCTTTCCGGCCAACCACCTTCCCGGGAAATCCTACCCCGCGGTATTCTACTACCACGGGACGAACGGCAAGCCGACCACCGAGCTGATCCGGGCCCACACCGGTCCCGACGACTGGTTCGTGGTCGGCATGGCCTACGCCCAGACCGGCAAGTTCACCTTCACCCCGGAGACGCTCGAAGCCGAGGCGCTCATCCTGCGATCCGTCATCCGGCACCTCGGCGCCGGACACGGGCTGGATCCGAAGCGCGTTTACGTCGCCGGCTTCTCCAAGGGCGGCTGGATCTCCGGGCTCCTCATGCAACGCGAGCGCACCCTCGCGGGAGCCGTCATCCTCGGCGCCGGCCACATCCATCGCGTCGACCAATCCCCCGCCAAGTTCAAGCGCCCCCCCGCGGTCTTCATCGGCATCGGCCGCCGCGACGGCAACTACCCGTTCTCCCTGCGCGCCATCAGCTTCTACCGCGGCCTCGGGGCCGCCACCACCATGGAAACCTGGCACGGGCTCGGCCACCGTTTCCCGCCGGACGGCTCGCCCGCCCTCCGCCAGTGGCTCCAGGCCCGCATCCGGCCCGCCGCCGATCTCAGGACCGCCGCCGCCGCCTGGGCCGCCGATCGCCCCCGCGAGCTGGCCGCCATCGCCGACCCCGTGGACCGCTGGGTGGCCCTCCTCGATGCCGAGCAAGCCCCCTTCTTCCGGTTTCTCGACGCCGCCCAGAAGGCCGCCTTCACCAGCAAGCGCGAGGCCCTCGAACGCACCGCGGCCGTGAAGCCCGAAGCGGCCTTCCTCGCCCGCCACCGCAAGCTCCTCCGCTCCGAGATCGCCACCCACTCGAAGGAAAACTACGAGTCTCTCCTCAAGGCCTACCTCGATCTCTCCACCGCGGCCGCCGGCACCCGCCAGGGCGAGATCGCCCGGCACGACCACCAGCGCATCGAGCGCCTCCTCAAGCACTTCGACGCCCAGGAGGAACTCCGCAAGGACGACCTCCAACCCTTCGGCCCCGAACCGGAGGACGATCCCTTCGTTCCCAAATCACCCGTCAGCCCCCCGCGCATCCCGGCAAACCCCCTCGTGCGCTGAGACCCGTCAGGCCGGTCCGGCCGCCGACGCATCGACCCACCCCCGGCCGTAGGCGCCGAACACGCGCCGCAAATCATCGCGCGTGGTGCGGAAGGCGGCGCGCACTTCCTCCGCCGTCCCGGTGGCGTGGACCGGATCCTCGAACGGCCAGTGGTAGCGCCGGATCTGCCCCGGGAAGACCGGACAGGCCTGCTCGGCATTGCCGCACACCGTGATCACCACCGCCACATCCCGGTCGAGGAATTCGTTCATGTGCTTCGACTCGCCACCGCTGATGTCGATCCCGATCTCCGCCATCGTTTCGATCGCTCCCGGGACGACGTGACCCGCCGGCTGCGATCCGGCGCTGGCCACCTCGAGGACCTCTGCCGCCGCTTCCCGCAGGAAGGCCTCCGCCATCTGCGATCGGCACGAATTCCCGGTGCACAAAATCAGGACCAGCGGCTTCTTCACGCCCGCCACCTACCGGACCCGCCCCCCGGACTCAAGCCCCGGCCCCCGCATTTCCCCACACAATCCCCCGCCCCGGGATCGCTTTTCCCCTGCAAGGAAGAGCTTCCCGAACCGCCCCGCAAAGCCCGGCATTGACAGAAGCTCCTGAATTCTTATGCTTATTGAGTAAATGATGCGCAGGTGGAAAGGCTCCGGACTGGCCCTCGTGCTGGTGGCCCTCGTGGCCCTCAAGCACGCCGCCTTGGGCTTTTGCCTCTGCAGCGATCAATTCTTCCTGAGCGACTGCGACTGCAGCCAAGTGGCCCCGGCCGCCTGCGCGTGCGACGACTGCCCGGCAACCCCCTGCGACGACTGCGTCGTGGTGGTTTCCGTCGACATCGACGACTTCCTCTGGGCAACGGATCCGTTCGCGCCGAAGGAACAAGCGTCGATTGATCTCGCTCCGCCCGCCACCCCCTTCGCCGATTTCACCCGCGGCACCGCCTTGGCTTCCACTGCCATGCCGATCCGCGGATCCCCGCCGGGCACCCCGCCCCTCTACCTCCTCACCTCGGTCCTGAGGCTTTGAGGCCCGCCGCGGTCGGGGTTTGACGTCGTCGCGGTTTCTCCCGCCGGCGCCGCCGCCCCGCCGCCGCCCCCACTCCGTCGCTGCCCATCTCGGCGGCACCACGTACGCCTTCGCGTCGTCACGGATTTCCGTTTTGCAGCCTCTCCATTTTCGTCCCGGGACCCATGTCATTAGACCAACTCAAGAATACCGATTCCGATGCCCCCGGCGCCCCGCGCCGTCGGCGCGGCCGTTCCTGGTTGCTGCCCGGCGCCCTCCTGGTGGGCTTCGTGATCGTCTTCGCCCTCTTGTTCGGCAAGCGCCTTCTTCCGGCGGTTCCGGTTTCCGTCGCGCCGGTGATCACCCTGCGCAGTTCCGCCTCGGACGGGTCCTCGGCACCCGCGACCGGGGGAACCCGGCCGGCCGATGACGGGACGGCGGAGGATGCGGAGCCGCCTCCGCCCGGCGCGGCCGCGGCGGGCCCCCTCCTCTTCCAGGCTTCCGGCTGGGTCGAACCCGACCCCTACGTCACCTATGCCACGACCCTCATCAACGGGATCATCGACAAGGTCCGTGTCCTGGAGGGCGAAACCGTCAAGAAGGACCAGACGGTCGCGACGCTCATCGACGACGACGCCCGCCTCGATGTGCAGGAAGCCCGGCGCCGCCTCCTCTCCCTCGACGCCCAGCGCGACGCGCACTGCGCCGCCATCCCCGTCCTCGAGGCCCAGATCGCCGCGGCCCGCAAATCGATCGTCGCCGAGGAAACCCGCCTCGCCGAACTCGAGGACAGCGCGCATCGACTCAAGAAGCTTCCTCCCGGCGCGGTGCCCGCCCTGGACCTCAGCCAGGCCCTCCTCAAGGTCGAGCGGCAGGTCGCGGTGGTCGCCGAGTCCGCCGCCGAGATCCCCCGGCTCGAGGCCTCCATCAGGAAGATCGATGCCGAGCGGGAAGCCCTCGACGCCCGGCAGCAGGAGCTCGAAACCGAACTGGCCCGCAAGCAGCTCGCCCTCGACCGGACCGTCGTCAAGGCGCCCATCGACGGCATCGTCCTCCGCCTCCACGCCGCGCCCGGCAAGAAACGCATGCTCGACATGGACGACCCGAAGTCGGCGGTCGTCGTGGAACTCTACGACCCGGAAAAACTGCAGGCCCGCATCGACGTCCCGCTCACCGAGGCCGCCGGCCTGGCGGTCGGCCAGCCGGTCCGGTTGACCACCGACCTCCTCCCGAATGCGGAGTTCAACGCCACCGTGACGCGCATCGTCGGCGAAGCCGATCTCCAGCGGAACACCCTCCAGGTGAAGGTCCGGATCCACGATCCCGATCCGCGCCTCCGCCCCGAGATGCTCGTTCGCGCCGCCTTCTACCCCCCGGCGTCGGGGGCGTCGGCGGCCCCGGCCGGAAACGCGGCCCGGGGATCCGCCTCTTCGGGACGACTCACCCTCTTTGCCCCGGTGGAGGCCCTCGTGGGCCCATCCCAATCCACGGCCCGAGCCTGGATCGCCGACAACGACCGCGCCCGCATGCGGGACCTTGTCCTCGGCACCGCCGAACGCGACGGCCACCGCGAAGTCCGCGACGGCCTCCGGCCCGGCGACCTCCTCATCCTTCCCCCGCACGACCCGCTGAAACCCGGGGCCCGCATCCGCATCACCAGCCGGCGATGATCAGCCCGCAACCGTAGCACGCACCCCATGGCCGCCTCATTCATCCAGATCCGCAACCTCACGAAGTCCTTCAAGAAGGGGCCGAACCTGATCACGCCCCTGCAGGATCTCTCCCTCGACGTGCCGCGCGGCGAGTTCCTCGCCCTCATGGGACCGTCCGGCTCGGGCAAGACGACCCTCCTCAATCTCATCGCGGGCATCGATTCCCCGACGTCCGGCGAACTCGTCGTCTCCGACCGCGACATCGCGCGCCTCTCCCGCGCCGCCCTCACCAAGTGGCGTTCGCGCCACGTCGGCTACATTTTCCAGCTCTACCACCTCGTCCCCATCCTCTCCGCATTCGAGAACATCGAGCTGCCGCTCCTGCTCACCTCCCTCACGCGCGCGGAGCGCCGGGTCCGGGTCGAGGCCGCCCTCGACCTCGTGCATCTCGCCGATCGCGCCCAACACCGCCCCACCGAGTTGTCCGGCGGACAGGAACAGCGCGTCGCCATCGCCCGCGCCATCGTGCATGACCCCGACCTCCTCGTCGCGGACGAACCCACCGGTGACCTCGACAGCGAATCGGCCGGCGCCATCCTCCGCCTCCTGCGCAAGCTTTCCACCGACCATGGCAAGACGATCATCATGGTCACCCACGACCCCAAGGCCGCCGCCGCCGCGGACCGCACCCTGCACCTCGAAAAGGGGCAGCTCATCGAGCAGACCCAGCCGGCCACCAGCGGTCCATGAACCGGGCACCAGGCCCTCAAGAGATAACAGATGAAACTCCTCCTCCTCGCCCTCAAGAACATCACGCGCCACCGCCTGCGGTCATTTCTGACCATGGCGGGGGTGGCGGCCGGGATGTTCCTGTTCACCGCGGTGGAGACCATGCAGCATTCCCTCGCCACCGTCACCAAGATCAGCGCCGATGACACCACCCTCGTCGTCTACCGCGAAAACCGCTTTTGCCCGGCGACCTCGCGCCTCCCGGAGTACTACCTCCCCACCATCCGCAAGATCCCCGGCGTGGAGTCCGCGATCCCCATCCAGATCGCGGTCAACAACTGCGGGGCCTCCCTCGATGTCATCACCTTCCGCGGGGTCCCGCCGGAGAACCTGCAACGCTACAATCCGGACCTCGAGGTGGTGGCGGGGTCCTTCGACGCCTGGCTGCAGCGCTCCGACGCGGCCCTCATCGGCGAGAACTTCGCCCGGCGGCGCGGGCTCAAGCCCGGCGACACCTTCGAGGCGGTCGGCATCAACGTCCTCGTCGCCGGCATCATCCGGTCCGGCAACGCCCAGGACAACAACGTCGCCTACGTCCAGCTGCCCTTCCTCCAGCAGGCCTCGAAGGTCGGCCTCGGCACCGTCACGCAGTTCAACGTCAAGGTCGACGACGCCGCCCGGCTCGAATCGGTGGCGAGCGCCATCGACGAGACCTTCAAATCCGACGCCCAACCGACCCATACCCGTCCCGAAAAGGCCTTCTTCGCCGAAACCGCCAAGCAGATGGTGGAGCTCATCGGGTTCACCCGCTGGCTCGGGCTCGGGGCGGTGGCGGCGGTCCTCGGCCTCGTCGCCAACGCGGTCCTGCTGATCGTCCGTGGCCGCGTCAAGGAAACCGCCATCCTGCAGACCCTCGGGTTCTCGCGCCTCATGATCGGTCTCCTCGTCTCCTTCGAGGGGATCCTCCTCGGCCTCCTCGGCGGCGGCACCGGGGTGGCCGCCGCAGTCGCCTTCTTCCAGTGGCAGTCCTTCACCCTCGGCAACGAGGGACTCACCCTCGCCATCACCCCCGACCTCACGGTCCTTCTCAAGGGCCTCGTGGTGGCCCTCCTCCTCGGCCTCCTCGCCTCCCTCTATCCCGCCTATCGCGCCGCCCGCCAACCCGTCATCGAATCCCTCAACGCCGCCTGAGGCCGGAAGTCGGAAGTCGGAAGTCGGAGGTCAGATATCCCACCACCCCACCTCCCCACCACTCCACCCCATGCTCCCCATCACCTACGCCATCCGGAACCTCTTCCGCGATCCCGGCCGTCTGTTGCAGACCGTCGGCGGCAGCGCGCTCGTGGTGGTGCTGGTCCTCGCCGCCGCGGCGTTGACCCGTGGCATGGAGGGGGTCCTCTCCGCCACCGGATCGGAACGCAACGTCATCCTTCTCGGGGCCGGGTCGGAGGAAAGCGTGGAGCGCTCCGAGGTGCACCTCGACGCCGAGGCCGCCGCCGCGACCGCCATCCGCGGCCTGGCCCAACCGCTCGGCACCACCGCCGCCTCCGGCGAGATCGTCTACATGGCCCCCTTGCAGATCGCCTCCGGCCGCAAGGAGCAGTCGCTCCTGCGGGGCGTCACCGAGAAGTCCCTCCTCGTGCACACCCGCGTGCGGGTCATCGAGGGCCATTTCCCGGCCCCCGGCGAGGTGATGGTGGGCCGTCTCGTGCACCGCAAGTTCGGGGTGGAGCCGACCGCCCTCGCCCCCGGCGCGGTCCTCAACTTCGGCAACGCCTCCTTCCGGGTGGCGGGCGTCTTCGAGGCCCCCGGCACGGTCCTCGAGTCCGAGGTCTGGTTCGACCGCAACGACCTCGCCACCGTCACGCAGCGCGACTCCCTTTCCGCCGTTTACCTCCGGCTCGACACCGCCGAGTTCGACGACGCCCATGTCTTCACGCTGCAGCGCAATGACCTCGAGATCACCGCCATCCGCGAGGATGCCTACTACGAGAAGCTCAGCAGCTTTTATGCGCCGATCCGGGTCATGACCTGGTTCACGGCGGCCCTCGTGGCGGCCGGCGCCGTCTTCGGCGGCCTCAACACCCTCTACGCCGCCTTCGCGTCCCGCATCCGCGAAATGGCCACCCTCCAGGCCATCGGCTTCACCCGCGGGGCCCTCCTGGTGTCCCTCATCCAGGAATCCCTGCTCGCCACCCTGTCGGGCACCCTCCTTGCCTTCGTGGCCGCCATTCTCCTCGTCGACGGACGCAGCATCCCCTTTTCCCTCGGCACCTTTTCCATGGAACTCACCCCCGGGATCATCCTCCTCGGCCTCGCCGCGGGCGTCCTCCTGGGAACCCTCGGCACCCTGCCGCCCGCCCTCCGCACCCTCCAACCCGCCCTGCCCGTGGCCCTCCGGTCCGGCTAGGACCCGGGACCGGAAGGCGGAAGGCCGCCAATCCAACGCAATCGCATCGAACATCAAAAATCCAACACTCCAGAAAATGAAAACGACCACCATCATCCTCAGCGCCGCGGCGGCCCTAGCCGTCGCGGCCTGCAAGCAGAACGAAGCCGCCGGCGGCGGCGCCGCCCCGGCACCCGCCGGCAATCTCGAGGCCGTCCTCACCGCCGAGGCGCCCCCGAACCCGGTCTCGATCCTCGAGGCCCGCAAGAACCCGGCCGCCGGGGCGGACGTCACCGTCACCGGGAAGATCATGGGCCGCCGGGAGCCCTTCGTGGACGGCCGCGCCCTCGTGGTCATCGGCGACCCGGCCGCCCTCACCTCGTGCGACCTCCGGCCCGGCGACTCCTGCGCCACTCCCTGGGATGTCTGCTGCGACGAGCCGGCCGTCATCCGGAAGAGCATCGCCACCGTGCAGGTCGTCGACGCCGACGGCTCGCCGCTCAAGGAAGGCCTCAAGGGTCTCGGCGGCATGAAGGAACTCAGTTCCCTCGTCGTCACCGGCACCGTGGCGGAAGGGTCCAACGCCGACAACTTCGTCATCAACGCCACGGGCATCCACGTCGCGAAGGCGGAGTGAGCCCCGGACCCATGTTTTTTCCCCCGAGGCGTCTGCCGACCCTCCTCCGCGTGGCGGGGGCGGCGTTCGCGGGTCTCCTCGCGGCGGGCTGCGCGGATCTCGCCCCCCGCCCCCAACCGCGGGTGGCGTTTTCCAAGTCGCAGTGGACCCACGCCCCCCCGTGGGCCCGCGACGCCATCCGGCAGGATTGGTGGACGGAATTCCGGGACCCGCAACTGAACCGCCATGTCACCGCCGCCCTGCGATCGAACGCGGAGTTGGCGGTGCTGGGCGCCCGCCTCGCGCAGGCCGATGCGCAAACCCTCCAGGCCCGCGCCGCGGGCTGGCCCGCGATCGGCCTCGGCGCCGGATACCGCGAGGGCCGCGAACAGGTCCGCGACACCGCCTTCCGTCCGGTCGACTTGAAGCCGTGGACGGCCTCGGCGCAGGCCTCGTGGGAAATCGACATCACCGGGAAACTCCGCGCCGCGACACGCTCCGCCCGCGACGCCCGGCAGGCCGCGTTCTACGATTACCATGCCGCCCGCCTCCTCGTCGCCTCGCAGGTGGCCGAGGCCCACTTCCGCATCCTGCGCCTCCGGGGGGAGCAGGCCCTCCTCCGGGAATCGGTGCGCGCCAATCGCGGGATCCTCGAGACCCTGCGGCAACGCCGGGAGGCCGGGATCGCCTCGACCACCGAGGTGCGCCGCCAGGAAGCCGAACACGAGCGGCTCGAACGCGCCCTCCTCGATCTCGAACGCCTCGGCGGGCTGGCTTCCATCCAGCTCGGCACGCTCCTCGGAAGCGGCCGGCCCGTTCCGGCCGGCGCCTCGGTCGGGCTCGATGCGGTGCACACCCCGCCCCTGCCGGCGCGCACCACCAGCGAGGTCCTGCGCCACCGGCCCGATCTCCTCGCCGCCGAAGCCCGGGTCCGCTCCGCCTTCCAGCGCGAGGAAGCGGCGCGCCTCGCCCTCCTGCCCTCCCTGCACCTCGGGGCCGCCGCGAGCGGCGCCGCCGGCACCCTCACCACGAACTTCCGGTCCTGGATCGCCACCGTCGGACCCACCCTCGAGATCCCCGTCTGGGACCCCCAACGCCTCGCCGCGGTCCGGGTCCGGCGCGCCGCCACCAACGAGTCCGCCGCCCTCTACCGCCGCGTCGCCCTGCAGGCCTTCGAGGAGGTCGAGGCCGCTTACCTCAACGTCGGCTTCCGGATCCGCGAACTCGCCGCGGCCCGGCGCGAGGTCGAGGCCCTCGAGGAAGCCCGCCGCAACACCCTCGCGACATTCAACGCCGGCCTCGTCTCCCAGATCGAGCTCCTCGAGTCGGAGCGCCGCTCCCTCGAGGCGCGGCGCCAGGCCCTCGCCGTGCAGCACTCCCTCCTGCGCGACCGCCTCGCCCTGGTCCGCGCCCTCGGCGGCGCTTGACGCCACGCGACACGCCATCCGGTTCGCCGCACGGGACGCCATGACGCCACCGCCGCGACGATCTTCGGCGCCCCCGTCACTGCGCATCTAACAGATGACGGCGCGCGCGCACCCGCGCCCACATCATCACCCCACCGCGCTCTCCGGCCCCGTCATCCCATCGACTTGCGGACGTAATCCGTTCACTTCGAGAACCCTCCGTGTTCTCCCCGCGCGAGCGGCATGACGCGACCCGGACGCGACCCGGATTTCGCAAAGAAACAGCAATTTTGTTTGGGAAAATTTATTAATTGGAGAGCGCGATATCTGTGATCTCGTAAAATCAGTCCATTGAGCGTCAACGAGTTACGGATGTCGTCCTGCTCGTTTTTGACCCGCCAAACAATCTGTTCGCCACCGCAACTCGCTTTGAGGAGAAATATCGCCAGCACGGACCTGATCGGTCCTGCGCCCTCAATCCGCTCAGCACCATGATGAATACCCTTAAGACGACTGCCGTTACGGTCTTGGCTCTTTGCATCGGAGGCCTTTCGCTCTCCGCGCAAGACTCCGACCCACTCTTGGATCCCACCCTGGACTTGGATGCTTTGGATCCGACCTTGGCGCCGACGTCTTCGCCGAGCATTCAGGATTCGAGGTTCGCTGAGTTTGTTAAAAAAATCAGCACCGTCAGCTCCGGCTGGGACTTTGACGATCTGGCCTTCAGCGGCGGTTCGGCCCAGGACGACGACGACGACGGCAAGATCAAGAACTTCAAGTCCAAGCGGATGAAGAAGATGAAGTTCAAGAAGGTCAAGAAGCCCAAGCCCATAACCGACCCGGGCGGCGGCAAGAAGAAGAAGATGAAGAAGCAGGGCGACGACGATGACGACAAGGTCAAGAAGAAGAAGAAGGCCAAGAAAGTCAAAGTCAAGAAGACCAAGAAGAAGAAGGACGACGACGACGATTGATCGTCATTTCCGAGAGCCCCACACGGTTCGGCCGTGTGGGGCTCTTTTTTTTGCAGGGGGATCCCGCCCAGGCAGCTTTCCCCGTGATTCGCACGACAGTGCCGCTCCACCCACGACTTGTCAGGATCATCAGCTTGCTGTAATCATCCCCATTCATGCCACTTAAAGGGAGCTCCGAAGGCGAGGGGGATGAGGATCCCAAGCGGAGCGCCGCAGGTCCCCCCAAGGGAAGCCGCGGCCTCGGTAAGCAGGGCAGCGGCCCCGAGATCCGAAAAGCGCCTCCCGCCGCCCTGCCTGCCGAGGTGGCCGGCGGCATCCACCTTCCCGACCCGGCACCGCTCTCCCCCGCCCCGGCCGACCCCCCGCCCGCGGAGGCCCCGCCCGAGGACCCTCCGCCCGCCACCGAGGAGGCCGGCGACGACGCCTGGGACGACGCCTGGGACGACGGCGATTGGGACGAGGAGGTCGATGAGACCCCCGAGCATTCCGAGGAGGCCCCCCCGCCCCGCCCCGCGCCCGAAGTGGTGCCCTTCGCCACCCCCAAACCGCAACTCCGCCGCGTCAAGAAGCGCAAGGCGCCCAAGTCGGCCACCACCCACGCCAGCAATCCCGCGGTGGAGCGGTTCGCCCGCGCCATCCGGCCCACCGGCCTCTTCCTCTTTTTCTTCGGGTGGTGGCTCGCGGTGCTCTTCGGCCACGGCTTCGACCTCCACCGCCTCTACTGGCCGGCGCTCTTCGCGGGGACCGGCGCCATCATGCTGGCCGCCACCAGCCTGGGACGCCTTTCCGACTTCCCGTGGACCGGCTTCTTCTTCTTCTGCGCCGGCTCCCTCTATTTCCTCGTCTCCGCGTGGGCCTCGCCGGTCTATGACCTCGGTCGCCTCGACCTGCCGCTCGTGTGCGGCTTCGGGCTGTCCGTCATCGTGGGGGCCACCAAGCCCGATTGGCGCTACGTCGCTCCCACCCTCGCGGCGGTCGCCCTCGGCCATGCCGCGGCCGGCATCTACCAGGAATTTGTCGACCCGACCTTCGCCGTCTTCCGGCACCCGCGCTCCGACACCTTCGGCGTCAGCGGACTGTACTACCATCGGAACTACCTCGCCGGATTCCTCGAGATCTTCATTCCCTTCTGGGGGACGATGATCTTCGGCCATCGCGGCGCCAGGCCATTGACGGTGGGCTTCAATACCATCGTCCTTGTTCTCGCCGGCGCCCTCCTCGTCCTGACGAACTCACGCGGCGGCCTGGCCGCCGCCGGAATCGGCTTCCTCGTCGCCATGTTCATCGTCGGCATCGCCCGCTGGCGGTCCGGTCGCCGCAAGACACGCGGCGCCATCATCGCCCTCGGTGGCACCGCCACCGTGGTATTTGTCACCGCTCTTGTTTTCCTTGTTCGCATCGTCTTCCAGCAGCGAGGCAAGGGCGCGCAACTCAGCGAAGGGATCGCTGACGAGGGTCGCCTCGGACTCGTCGGAATTGCCTACGAGCGGTGGATGAGTCAGCCCCTATTCGGCAACGGCAGCCGCTCGTTCTCATACGAGGCCATCACCCACTGGGACCCCAGCCGCATGGGCACCTGGGTCGGATCGCCGAACATGGTCCACAATGACTACCTGCAGGTCCTCGCCGACTACGGGGCGGTCGGCCTCATCCTCCTTCTCGGCTTCACGGCGTGGGTCGTGATTTTCGCGGTGCGGCGGGTCATGAGCGCCCGCACCGATCGCCGCCGCCCGGGCGAGGGGTGGATCCCGGCGGCCATGGTGGGCGCCATCGCCGCCTCCGCGGTCCACGGGCTCGTCGATTTCAACCTCCACATCCTTCCGAACATCATGATGCTCGGTATCGTGGTGGGTCTCATGCCGGGCATGGTGGCGCGCAAGAACCACGAGGTCGATATCGCCGGAAAGGCGCGCTTCAAGGGGCCCGCCCTCGCCATCCTCGCCGTCATCCTCGGCCTCAGCTGGATCACGAACGGCTGGCGCGAGATCCTCTACGTCCCCACCCTCCTGCGGCTCGAGGAGGCCGTCAATTCCACCGAAGCCGACGACGACGATCTGCTGGACGCCTACCGCGAAGCCTTTCAGAAGGCCCCGAACTTCCGGATCGCGCGAAGCTACGCCGACAAGGAGCTGGGACGCGCCACCGATCCCGATGCCACCGCCCTCGCGCAGGAGATCGGCCTCTCGGAGGCCGTCCGGGCCTACGCGGCCTCCGCCGAGCGTCACCCCCTCGATGGCATCACCCACCTCAACCACGCCGTCGCCCTCCGGAACGCGGACCGCTTCGACGAAGCGACGGAAGCCTTCCAGCGGGCCATCGATCTTCTCTGGCGGCGCGAGCAGAAATACGGCGCCATGCTCGTCTTCTCGGTCCACCTGGCCCAGAAGGCCGACGCCCTCTTCGAGGCCAAGGAACGCGCCGAGGCCCTCGCCTACTTCGAACGCGCCAAGCAGTACTTCCAGGAAAGCTGGCGGCTCAACCACCGGCCGGACAGCTACCAGGACCACAAGCAGGACCTCGACTGGCTCGACGCCCACATCGACCATATCCGGAAGAAGGGCTTCCTGCCCAGTCCCCTCCCGAACATCAAGCCGCCGCCTTCGCTGGTCGACCCGTAGGGCCGCCGCTCGCCCCGCCGGGTCCGGTCCCCGCTTAATTGCTGGCGACACGGGCCTCCCGCCGGGATAAGCTGCCGGGGCGGGAGCGACCGGCGTTCCCGGACCAACCGCAGGGATGAAACTGGGCAAGCGATCGCATGTATCCCGCGGCGGCATCGTCGCGGCCGGGATCGCCTTCGCCGTGCTCGGGGCCGCGGCGGTCGTCATGCGCGATGACCTCGGCGGCGCGGCGTGGGGCTTTCTCGCGGTGGCCTTCCTCGGGGTCGTGGCCCTCGCGGCATGGAAGACCCATGATTCCACCGGGCGCGAGGAAGACCACCTCCTCGAGGTCACCGAGCAGGCCATCCGCAACGAGGCCGACCGCCTCGAAGCCCGCCGGTCCGAGATCGAGAAGGTCCTCATGGCCTACGCGGAGTGGATGGAGTTCCCCGATTTCAACGAACTCCGCGACGTCGAGTGGGCCGTTCCCGGCCGCTCCGAACAGGACGCCCAAGTGGCCGCCCTCCTCGACACCGAGGCCGACAGCATGCTGGCCCGCTTCTCGTCGGGCGATTACTGGGAGGATGGCCGCCTCCGGACCCGCGCCCTCCTCGTCGACCTCTACGGGTTCATGGAGAAGATCGCGCGCGTCTACCAGCCGGGATCGGACCGGCCGCTCCTCGAAACCAACCTCGAGGCGCTCCTCATGGCCATCAACCGGGCCTCCCTGCAGGTCATTCTCCTCCTCGAGGAGATTCCCCTCGTGGAAGCCAAGGACCTCAACCTCCGCCGCGTCGCGGAGCGCGTCCGCCAGGCCAGCAAGGTGGTCCGGAAATATGAAGACCTCCAACCGTACCTCGAGCCGGTCCGCTACCTCTGGCAGGGGAGCAAGTTCCTCCTCGCCTCCAATCCCCTCCTCGCCGCCGGGTGGATCGCGGGGTCGGAGCTGATCTGGAAGGGCGGGAAGCGCATCGGCAAACGCGCCATCGACGGGTACCTCCTCAGCCTCATGCGCCAGACGCTGGGCATCATCGCCTGGGAAACCGCCACCATCTACGACCGCACCCACCGCTACCGGAATCCCGACTGGGTCTTCGCGGTCGAGCTCACCCACCTCGTGAGCGTCTTCCCGCTCCATCGCGACACCCTCCACCACGCCCTGAAGGAGCTGGGCAACATCCCCCTGCGCAGCAGCTACGACCGGGTCTTCCTCTACCGCTGCGTCGCCCAGCACGTCAGCCCCAAGCCGGATCGCTTCGCCCAGGCCGACCTCCTCACCGAAGAGACCCGCCTCACCATTGCGGAGCGCCTCCTGCGCTTCTTCCACGAGCACGTCGAGGAAACCACCCCCGGGGTGACCGATTCATGGAGCCAGGGCCTCGCCCAGCGCCTCGAGGTCCCGGTCAACCAGGGCCCATAGTCCGCGGCCGGGGGCAAAACGGACCGCACCGGACGACCGCCCCGCGTCCCCCGGCTCGGCCGCGTGGGATTTCCCCGATCCGATCTTGGTTGCCTGCATCCGGCCCGTCGTTACCGTTGCCGCCATGAGTGAAACCGTCCACGCCTGGGCCGCCACCGAAGCCCGGGGCGAGTTGACCCCCTTCGAATACGAACTCGGTGACCTCGGCCCCGACGAAATCGACATCCGCATCAGCCACTGCGGCATCTGCCACAGCGACCTGAGCATGCTGGACAACGCCTGGGAGCTGACGGAGTACCCGCTCGTTCCGGGCCACGAGGTGGTGGGCACCATCGCGGCCGTCGGCGAGCAGGTCTCCCACCTCGCTCCCGGGCAGCGCGTCGGTCTCGGTTGGTATTCGCGCTCCTGCCTGACCTGCCGCGAATGCCTCCGGGGCGACCACAACCTGTGCGCCGATGCGGAGGGCGTCATCGTCGGCCGCCACGGCGGGTTTGCGGATCTCGTCCGCGCCCAGTCGACCTGGGCGACCCCCCTCCCCGACGGGATCGATCCGGCGGCGGCGGGCCCGCTCTTTTGCGGCGGGATCACGGTCTTCAATCCCATCGTCCAGACCGGCACGGCGCCCACCGACCGCGTCGCGGTGGTCGGCATCGGCGGACTCGGCCACCTCGCCCTGCAGTTCCTGCGGGCCTGGGGGTGCGAGGTGACCGCCTTCTCGCACTCTCCGGAAAAGGAGGCCGAAGCCCGCTCCATGGGCGCCCACCACTTCGTCGCCACCCATGACGAGGCGGGCCTCGAACGCCTCGCGGGCTCCTTCGATCTCATCCTCGTCACCGTGAATGTCCCCCTGAACTGGCCGCTCTACGTGAACGCCCTGCGGCCGAAAGGAAGACTCCACCTGGTCGGGGCCGCCCCGGAAGTGAGCAGCCCCGTGTTTCCCCTCCTCAGCGGCCAGCGGTCCATCAGCGGCTCCCCTCTCGGCAGTCCCGCGACCACCCTCGACATGCTCGAGTTCTGCGCACGCCACGCCATCGCCCCCATGATCGAGACCTTTGCCCTCGCGGAGGTCAATGCCGCCATGGAGCACCTCCGCGCCGGCAAACCGCGCTATCGCATCGTGCTCGAAGCGTGAGCGTCTCCCCCGCCTACCGCGACATCATCTTCCGCACCCCCTCGAGGAACGCCTCGTGGGCCCGGACCCGCCGGTACAGGGAGAACTCGGACGGCGTTTCGAAGGTCATGGCGGTCCGCGCGTGGTGCAAAAACAGGTGGATCGACTCCGGGGTGCCGTCGATCTGCTCCGCGATGTGCTCGATCCCGCGGGTGCGGCGCAGCACCCCGTTCTCCGCGCGGCGTCCTTCGACACTTCCCGGGTGACGCGGGATCTCCTTCTCGACGGCGGCGAGGAGCTCCTCCCCGTGGTAGTCCCCGCGCCGCGCCAACTCGTAGACGTAGACGCCCGCGGCATCGAAATCCTCGTGCAGGGAGACCGCCATCGAAAACTCCCGGCCGTCGAGGTAGCGGAGCAGGGGCCGGACCGCGCCGCCCCCCGCGCCCTCGAACATCCGGTTCAAATCGCGCCCGGCGTGATCGACCCGCGAGTTGTGCACCAGGCCCCACGGATTGAGGCAGGGCACGATCACGACCCGCGCCGCCTTCAGGAATGCCACCCGCCGTTCCGCCCATTCCAGCAGGCCGGACACCGCCGCGGGCTCATCCCCGTGGATCCCGGCGCTCACGTACAGAGCCGGCCGGTCCGCGGGGGCCCCCTCGTTGGCGAGCACCGCCACCGGGTAGCCGCCTTCTTCCGCGATGACCTCCATCTCCAGCTTCGCGCTCCGGGCCACCGCCTTCCAGCGGCGGAGGACCGCGTCCACGTCGTGGGCCCGATGCCGCCGCAGGTAGTGCTGTTCCTTTCCCTTCAGGACGCGGCGAATACCAGCCCCGCGCCCGCCTGCCAAGCCGCGAGTCCGGCCGCAGGCTTGAACCTCCCGGTCGTCCGGCCATCCTCGGGCATGCCATTTCTGCGAGGCGCGGTTGCCTTCCTGATTCTCCTCCCCGCCCTTCTTTGCGCCCGCGAACCGCCCCGGCGCATCCTCTTCATCGGCAACAGCTACACCGGGCAGATCCGGAATATGCTCACCCGCGTCGTGGCGGCCTCCCCGCACCGCGCGACGCACCTCGAGTTCGTCACCCCGGGCGGCAAGACCCTCGAGTTCCACGCCCACGACCCTCCCACCCTCGCGCGCATCCGGAACGGAAACTGGGACCTCGTCGTCCTCCAGGACCAGAGCCAGACGCCCGCCCTGTTTCCCGAGAAATTTCTCGCCGCCGCCGCGGTCCTGCACGCCGCGATCGCCAAGTCCGGGGCCCGCACCGCCTACTACGAAACGTGGGGCCGCCGCGACGGCGATGCCCGGAACGCGCACCGCTTCCCGGACTACGCCGGAATGCAGGCCGCCCTCACCCGCGCCTACCGCCAGGCCGCGAAGCGCGACGAGGCCCTCTTGGTCCCCGTTGGCGACGCGTGGCGCCGGGTGCGCACCGACCGGCCCGACCTCGGACGCGATCTTTACCAGCAGGACGGAAGTCATCCCTCGCCGCCCGGCGCCTACCTCGCGGCCTGCTGCTTCTACGGGGCCCTCTTCGGGAAAAACGCCGGCGCGGTCCGGTTCGACGGGGGTCTTTCCCGGGAAAACGCCGCCTACCTCCGCCGGATTGCCGCCGAAGCGATCCGGGACGACGCCCCGGCTCGCCCTCGCGGCCGGCCGTAGCGCCGCCCGTGGACCGGGGGAGCCCGGCCCTTCCCGCGCGTCGCCCGGCGATCAGCGCTTCTTCAAATCACGGTCATTGGCGCGGTCGGACAGCATCACCGCCAACGCGCACACGGGCACGACAACGGCCGCCGTCCCCGCCAACACCAAGGTCACACTCAGGATTTCCATCGGTTCAGGGATTCGTTTGCTCCGGGTCCATTCCGAAGCGATACGATATCCCACGATACTAAACTATTCTGAATCATCTGGAAAGATGAATCTTCGTCGCCCCGGTGGAAAACATCCGCGGCGCAGGTCGCGTTGGCGGAAAACCCGATCCCGGGCCATACATGGGCATGCCTGAACCCACCACCGGAAGCGGGGTCACGATCCGCCGGGCCGCCGACCGCTTCCACACCAAGGCCGGCTGGCTCGACAGCTGGCACACCTTTTCCTTCGGCGAGCACCACGACCCGGCCCACATGGGCTACCGGCAGCTGCGCGTCATCAACGACGACATCGTGGCCCCCGGGCAGGGATTCGGCATGCACCCGCACCGGTCCATGGAGATCTTCACCTACATCATCTCGGGGCAACTCGAGCACAAGGACTCCATGGGCAACGGCCGGGTCATCGGAGCCGGCGAATTCCAGTACATGTCGGCCGGCGACGGCGTCCTGCACTCCGAATTCAACCCCTCCGACACGGAGCCGGTGCAACTCCTCCAGATCTGGATCACCCCGAAGCACCCCGGCGGCGAACCGCGCTACCAGGATCTCGACACCAAACCGCTGCGCCGGGAGAACGGCCTCACCCTTCTCGCTTCCGGCGACGGCCGGGACGGCTCGATCGCCATCCGGCAGGACGCCGAGATCCACTTCGGGCATCTCGATGCCGGCGCCGGCCTGCGGATCGATCCGCCGCACACCTGGCTGCATCTCATCGCGGGCGAAGTCGGGATCGGCGCGGCCACCCTCGCCCCGGGGGACGGCGCCGCCATCGACGGGCCGGCCGACCTCGCGTCCTCCTCGCGCTCGGAATTCCTCCTGTTCCGGCTGCCTTGAGCTCCTCTTGTCCGCTTCCGGTTGACGGCCCGGACCCGCTATTCTACACAGTCCCTCCCTTCCCATTCACACCATGAAACATATCTTTCTCCCCGCCGCCGCCGCGGCCCTGCTGGCCGTTGCCGGCTGCGAAAACCCCGCCGACAACACCACCGACGCCAAGGTCGAGGAGGCCAAGCCCAAACCCGCCCCGGAAGTGGTCGACGGCACCCGGTATGTCTTCACCGACAACTCCAAGATCGGCTTTGTGGGATCGAAGGTGACCGGTTCCCACGAGGGGGGCTTCAAGGAATTCACCGGCCACTTCACCATCGCCGACGGCAAGCCGGTCGGGACCGATCACAAGGTGGAGATCAACCTGCGCTCCACGTGGGCCGACAATCCCAGGCTCGCCCGGCATCTCAAGGGCCCCGACTTTTTCGATGTCCCGCGCCACCCCATGGCGGTCTTCGATGTCACCAGCATCGAGAAGATCGACACCGGCTACTCCGTGACCGGCAACCTCACCCTGCACGGCGTGACCAAGAGCATCACCTTCCCCGCCACCGTCAGCCAGAACGGGAAGGTCGCCAAGATCAAGGCCGAGTTCGACATCAACCGCTTCGACTGGGGCATCGCCTATCCCGGCAAGTCCGATGACCTCATCCGCAAGGAGGTCGTTCTCAAGCTCGACCTCGAAGCCCGCGCGGAGTGACCGCCCGCCCGCCGGGGCCGCCTACGACCGCTTGCCATCCACGATCCGGGAGAGCCCCAGCGGGTTCTTCTCCTGCAACTCGGCGGGCAGCAATCCATCGGGAAAGTCCTGCCAGCAGACCATGCGCGCGAAGCGCGTGATGGCCCGCGGACCGACCGACGTCGAGCGTCCGTCCGAGGTCGCCGGGTAGGGCCCTCCGTGGATCATGCCGTGACACACCTCCACGCCGGTCGGAAATCCGTTGTAGACCAGCCGCCCGGCCTTGCGCTCCAGCACCGCGATGAGCCGCGCGAACAAGGCCCGGTCTTCCTCGGTGGCGTGGACGCTGGCGGTCAGCTGGCCCTCCAGTCCCTCCGCGATCTCGAGCAGCTTCGCCTCCCCCTCGGCCTCCACCAGGAGGCTCGCGGGCCCGAACATCTCGGCCGCCATGGAGGCATCCGCCAGGAAGTCCCCGGCGCGCGCCCCAAACACCACCGCCCCGGCCTCGTTCGCCCCCGGGTTTCCCTCCACCCGCGCCAGGGTTTCCGCCTTGCCGCTCATCGCCCCGATCCCCTCATGGAAGCTCTTTGCGATTCCGGGGTGCAGCATGGTTCCGGCGGGCGTCTCGGCCACCCCGGCCGCCACCAGCTCCGCAAAGGCCCCGCGCCCTTCCGTCCCGGTGAATACGAGGCCCGGGTTCGTGCAGAACTGCCCGACGCCCAGCGTCAGCGAGCCCACAAACCCCTGCGCGATTTTCTCCCCGCGTTCCTTCATGGCCCCCGGAAGGATGAAGACCGGGTTGACGGCGCTCATCTCGGCCCACACCGGGATCGGTTCCGGCCGCGCCGCGGCGAGGTTCATCAGGGCCCGCCCCCCGCGGCGCGATCCCGTGAATCCCACCGCCCGCACCGCGGGATGTTTCACCAGCGCCTGGCCGACATCCACGCCCTTCCCGAACAGCACCGAGAACACGCCCTCCGGCATCCCGCATTGCTCCACCGCCCGCCGCACCGCGGTCCCCACGATCTCCGCGGTCCCCGGGTGCGCCCAGTGGGCATTCACGATCACCGGGCACCCCGCCGCCAGGGCGCTCGCCGTGTCGCCGCCCGCCACCGAATACGCCAACGGAAAGTTGCTCGCGCAAAACACCACCACCGGCCCGAGCGGCCGCCACATCGACCGCACATCCGGCTTGGGCACCGGGGCCCGGTCGGGATCGGCGTGGTCGATGCGGGCGTCGACCCACGATCCCTCCTCCACGACCTCCGCGAACATCCGCAGCTGGAAGCAGGTCCGGCCCTTTTCCATCCGGCAGCGGCCCTCCGGCAGGGCCGATTCGGCCGTCATGCGCGTCACGATCTCGTCCTCCAGGCCGTCGATTTCGTCCGCGATGGTTCGGAGAAACGCCGCCTTCTCCGCGCCGCTCTTCCCGCGGTACTCCCGGGAGGCCTCCTCCGCCAACCGGCAGGCCGCATCGACGTTCTTCTCGGTCTCCCCGATGTAGGCCGGCTCGAGTTCCTCGCCCGTCGCGGGATTCACCGCCTTCCACTCGCCCCCGCCGCCCGTCCCGCGCCGCGCCCCGATCCATGATGTCCCCTGCAGTTCCATACCGTTTCTCTAGCGTTGCGGCCATCGTCCCGCAAGCCATCGTGCCGGGGCGGGGCAACGGGCCGCTTCCCTTACGCCCGGACTCCGTCCCGGAAGGGATCCGCGGGATCCAGCACGAGGGTGGCCTCCGCCGTCACAAAGGCGCTCCCGGTGAGGTGCGGGACCACCCGGTTCCCGTCGAGGGCCTCCACCCGCCCCTCGAACACGGTGTCCAGGATGCTCGCCTGCCGCCATGCGTCCCCCTCGCGGAGGAGCCCATCGGCGTGCAAGCAGGCCATCTTGGCGCTCGTTCCCGTTCCGCACGGCGACCGGTCGTAGGCGTTCCCCGGGCAAAGCACGAAGTTCCGGCTGTCCGCCAGGCCCCGCGATTCCGGCTTCCCGAAGACCTCCACGTGATCGATCTCCGCGCCGTCCGCACCCGTGATGCCTTCCCGCTGCAATTCCTCCCGCACCGCCTTCCCGAACGCCGTGAGCTTCTCGATGTTCTCGCGGCACACCTTCGGACCGCACCCTTCCGTCAGGAAGAACCAGTTTCCGCCCCACGCCACCTCGCCGGTGACCAGTCCCCACCCCTCCACGTCGACTTGCACCCCTTTCAGGTGCCGGTAGCTCGGGACATTCGAAACGGTCACCCGCCCGCGCTCCTGCAGCTGGACCTGCACCACCCCCACCGGCGTCTCGATCCGGTGCGACCCCGGGTACAGTCTCCCGAGGTGGGCCAGCGTCACCGCCACCCCCATGGTGCCGTGCACGCAGCCCCCGAGGTAGCCGACGTTGTTGAAGAAGATCACCCCCGTGGCGCAATCCGGCTCGACCGGTTCGCACAGCACCGCCCCCACCATCGCCTCGTGCCCGCGCGGTTCGTTCACGCACGCCGAACGCAGCCAATCGTGATCGCCCTCGAGGCGGCCGCGGAGCTCCTGCAGGCTGCCCCCGCCGAGGTCCGGCACGCCCTCGACCACCACCCGGGTCGGTTCCCCCTCGGTATGCGAGTCAATCACCTCCAGCTTCCGAGTCCGCGTCATTTCGGATAGTCTTCTAACAGGATTCGCGGGCTTGCAAACCATGAATCCCGGCCCTCAAAAGCGCCCCACCGCGAGGCGCCCGACCGGGAGGGGCGGGGTCCGGCCGTCGACGAGGGCCGCCACCAGCTCCCCGGTGACCGGCCCGAGGCTCAACCCCAGCATGGCGTGGCCGCTCGCCACGAAGAGCCGCTCGTGGCCGGGAACCGGACCCACGTAGGGCAGGCCGTCGGGCGAGCAGGGCCGCAATCCGGCCCAGCGCGGCACCCCCTCGAAGTCCGCCTCCGAGAAGCGGGGGAAGACCCGGCAAGCCGCCTTGATGATGCCCCGCACCCGTCGCTCGTCGATGGTCCGGTCGTGGCCGCAGATCTCCATCGTGCCCGCGACCCGCAGGGAGGTGCCCATCGGCGTGACGGCCACCTTCGCCTCGCCGAGCAGCGAACACAGGCGCGGGAGCTGCGGCGGACGGGCGAGGGTCATCGAGTAGCCCTTGCCGGCCTGCATCGGGAGGCACGTCCCGAGGGACCGCGCCAGCATCGGGGTGAACGCCCCGCCCGCAAGGACGACGTGGCTGCCCTCCAGCACCTCCCCGGTGGCCAGCGCCACCCGTGTTCCGGCGACCCCCGTCACCTCGGATTCGTAACGGAACTCCCCCCCGTTCTTCCGGATTCCGGCGCGCAGGACCCCCAGGAACTTCCGCGGATCGAGGTGGCAGTCCTGGCCCCACCACACGCCGCCGGCGACCCGCATCTCGATGTCCGGATCCAGCTCGCCGAGGCGCCGCGGGTCGCACAATTCCGCCTCGATCCCGAGCTCTCCGGCCCGCGCCACGAGCCGGGCTTCCTCATCGAGGGTCCGTTCCGATTCGCACAGCATGAGCAGCCCGCGCTGCACGAGGCCGAAATCGCCCTCCGCCGCGATCTCGGAGAAGAGGGCCCGGCTCCGCATCTGCAGGTCGCACAGGAGCCCCGCGCTCTCCTCCACGTTCCGGCAGGTCGCGCTCCGCATGAACAACCACCCCCAGCGGAGCAGCTCGCCGCTCATCCGCGGGCGGACATAGAAGGGGCTTTCGGGATCGAGCAGCCACTTCAACCCGCGGCCGATGACCCCCGGCGCGGCGAGGGGCACAAAGTGGCTCGGGACCACCATCCCGGCATTTCCCGTCGAGCAATTGTCCGCATCTTCGGCGTCGCGGTCCAGGATCAGCACCCGCCGCCCGGCCCGGGCAAGGAAGTAACCCACGCACAAGCCGATCACTCCCCCGCCAACGATCATCACCCGTGGCGAGTTCTCCGGCACGCCGTGACGGTAGCACAGTCGCCCCCGGCATGACCAGTGCCTGCAGGCGGATCCGCTCCCGGGCGTTCATCGTCTTCGCCTTCCGGGGTTCTCCACGCGCCCCGGAACGGGACAACTCCATGATCGACATTCCCGGCCGGCCTCTGCTACCATGCTTGCGAGCATGAACCTCCGCATCCCCGCTCTCGCCTTGGTGGTCTCCACGGCCCTTGCCGCGCCATCCCTGGCCGGCCCCAAGATCGCCACCGTCGACGTCAACAAGCTCTTCTCGAGCTACGAGGTCACCAAGGAAGCCCAGGCCAAGCTCGATCAGCAGCGCGAGGCCCTCCGGAACGACCCCCGCCTGAAGGTCATCAACGAAACCATCGAGGAACTGAAGAAGCTGCGCTCCGAGATCCGCGACGAGGACCTCCCCGAGGCCTCGCGGGAGAACTATTTCCGGACCTTCCAGATGAAGTCCCACGAGCTGCGCTCCCTGCAGCGCGACACCCTCCAGCACCTCGAGGATCAAAAGCGGGAACTCAATCTCCAGATGGTGGCGCGCACCAAGGAAATCCTCGCCGAGATCAGCGGCGTGGTCGCCAGCGTCGGCAAGTCCGCCGGTTACGACCTCGTCCTTGAATCCGGCGGCAGCACCAGCTCGCAGGTCCCCTGCCTGCTCTATATCCGCGATGCCACCGACATCACCGACCTCGTCCTCGCGGAACTCCAGGAGGGATTGGACGCCAAAAAGGCCTCGTCCGCCAAGCGCTAGCGGGCATCTTCCCGGTTGGCATCCGGCATTCACCGGCTAGAATCCCCCCCATGGACGTGGTCCTCGACATCATCAAGCAACCCTTCGTCTGGGGCCTCGCGCTCGGTCTCCTCGTGGCCGCCTTCATCTGGAAGTCGTCCCTCTCGGCCCGCCGCAACCTCAAGCGCGAGATCGCCCGCCTCCAGGACGAGGGGCGCGACCTCCAGAGCCATCTCAACACCCAGCTCAAGCTCAACGCCAAGGGGACCGACGAAATCCAGAAGGAAGTCGACGACCTCAAGGCCCGCAACGAGACGCTGCGCATCAACCTCGCCGCCGCCCAGCAAAAGCCCGGCCGCGCCGAGGTCCGCCAGCTCCACGTCATCGAGGCCGCGGTGAGCGCCATGCGCGAGCAGGCCCCCGGCTTCGCCCCCGCCTGGGAGCAGGCCCTCCGCAAGGCCGAGGCCGACTACGAGGCGGGCGAGGGCGGCCTCCGGCGCCTCGTCCGGAAGGTCACCGGGATCGGCACCACCGCCGCCCCGTCCGGCGAGGACGACAACGACGAGGTTTAGGTCGGGCGTCCCCCGCGGGTTGCCCGCCCGGCGCCACGCCGCTCCGGCGCGCCTCAATCCTCATCGACCGTCTCGTCCCGCTGGTAAATCGGCAATTGCCGGTAGGGGACCGTGAACGCGAGGGTCATCATGGCGGTCCCGTAGACCCGGCCCGCTTCCCGGCTGTGCCACGAGCCGTCCTCCCGCTGCTGCGGAAGGTACTGCGAGTACATCCAGTTCGCGTAGGTTTCCCAGTACTTCCCCCCGAGCTGGAACATCCCCTGCGCGTTGTAGTAGTTCCCGTAGAACTCGAACTGGTTGCCTTCCAGCCGGCGGTGGTTGCGCAGGACGAACTCTCCGGCCTTGAAGGTGGCCTCTTTCCCGTGCTCGCCGCACAATTCAAGGCACAGGAGCCCCATCCCGGTCAGCGAGTACTTGTGGCTGTCGCGGTTTGAATAGCCGAAGCACCCCTCGCGGGGATCGTGGTGCCGGTAGAGGTACTCGACCGCGTCGGCGATGGCCTTGTCGGGCACGTTGGCGCCGTTGAGCTTCGCGGAGCGCAGGGCCATCAGCGCCCAGCCGCTGCAGGAGGTGTCGCTGTCCCGCGATCCGGGATGATACCGCCAGCCGCCGCGATGCTGGTCGGGCTTCTCCACGCGCTGTGCCCGCAGGATGAGCTGCAGGGCCCGCGGCAGGCCCCGGGCGATCGCTTCCTGCCGCTGCGGGTCGACCATCCCGGAAACCTCCGAGAGGAAGAGCGTCGCGATGTTGTGGGCGTACATGGGACCGCTCCCCGCGTGTCCCGCCGAGAACAACCCGTCGCGGTTCTGGTGTCGCAGGATGAAGTCGATGCACCGGTTGATCTCCTCGCCGAACTTCGGCTCGGTCGGGAGGTGGCCTTTCGACAGGAAGGCCATTCCGACCAGGGCGGGAATCCCGGTGGAGGTCCCGTAATTCTCGGGGAACGTCCCGTCGGCTTCCTGCGCTGCGGCGAGGAATTCCAGCCCCCGTTCGACCGCCGGGTCGACGCGGTCCTTCCACTCGGAGAACACCGTCTTCGGGATCTCCTGACCGGCGAGGAACGGCGCCGCGAGCACCGCCACGCCGGCGGCGAGCGCGACCATGCGCCGTCTGGTTCCCGGGATCACGCGTGTCCCGCGGCGCGGGTTCTCCCCGCCGCCGTGAAGATCGCTTTGCAAGGCGGTCATTACCGTTTCGCCCCCTTCGCGACCTGCTCGAAGTACCGCCGGACCAGTCCGCGGTAATCATCGGGGACGGCCGCTCCGCCGACACCCCCGACGTCGGATCGCAGGAGTTCCTGCAGCTTCTCCCAATCCTCGGCGCTCACCCCCAGCTCCGCGAGTTGCGGCGGGACGCCGGGGTCCGCCTGTCCCGGGCGGATGCCCTCCTGCGGGTCGTCGCCGGGCATCTCGCCGGGTTCCCCCGGCTGCCCCGGTTGTCCGGGCGGCATGCCGCTCTTCATCCCCTGCATCGCCTGCTGCGCCGCCTGCGACAAGGCCTGCGCCGCCTCCTGGGAAGCTTGGGCCGCTTTCCCGGAACTTTGCGCATGGCCGGCTTCCGCGGCCGCCTCGAGGGCGTTCGCCATCGCCTCCGCGGGAAGCGCCAGCTGGTTCGGATTCATTTCCTGGTTGCCGGCCTGCTGCGCCCCCTGCGCGAACTCGGCGGCGGCGCGCTGCAGGGCCTGGGCGGCCTGCGCAAATGCTTCCGACGCCTGCCCGTGCTTCTGCGCCGCGCGTTGGGGCGTCCCCTGCTGGCCATGTTGGGCCGCTTGCTGGGCGGCCTGCTCGCCGCGCTGGGCCTGCCCGGCGGCCTGCGCCATGTTGCCGCTCTGGCCGTTCACCTGCGGCGCCGCTTCAATGGCGTCGGCAAGATCGGCGGCATCCTGGGCCTGCATTTCCTGCACGGCCTGCATCGCTTCGCCGGTCTGCCCGGCGCCCAGTGCTTCCAGCGCCTGCGCCACGGCCTCTTGCCGCTCCGCCAAGTCGGCCAGGTCGGCGTCAGGTTCGTCGCCGGCATTTCCCGGTTGCCCGCGGTCACCACCGGGAGCCGCCTCGCCGGATGACTCCTGCGCCATCTCGCCTTCGCCGCTGCCTCCCGGCTTCTCTCCGGATTCGCCCGCGGCCGGCTCGCCACCTTCCTGCCCCGGCTTCTCGCCGGATGATTCCTGCGCCATCTCGCCTTCGCCGCTGCCTCCCGGCTTCTCCCCGGATTCGCCCGC